>QHBY01000213.1 GCA_003244245.1 Pseudonocardiales bacterium | reverse complement strand
CCAGATCACTTGACGACACTCAAACAGGACTCCGGGCTCAAGGCGCTGGCCGGCACCGGCGACATGCGCGAGGTCCAGGCGGCGGCCCAGCGCGGAGATCCGGACGCGGTACTGGCCCTCGACGTCTACACCCACCGGCTCGTAGGCAGCATCGCCGCGATGACCGCGGCCACCGCAGGCCTGGACGCGCTCGTGTTCACCGGCGGCGTGGGCGAACACTCACCCGATGTGCGACGGCGAGCGGCCGAGCGGCTCGGCTTCCTCGGCGGCCAGATCGGTGCAGGCCACGCCTGCCCGCTGTGGTAGTAGTCCAGGCAGGGCCCTTCCTCGTTTTGCAGCTGGAACAGCTCCAAATGGCGGTCTGCTCAGTGGAGGCCGCTACCAGGTTCAGGGTGCCCCGCCGAGAAGGCTGCCGAGGCGCTGCACTTCCAGATCAGCCACGAGGCGGTGGTCATCCGCGACGGGCGGCCGGCCTTGGTGGACGTCACCACCCTGGTGCCCGGCGACCTGATCGAACTACGGCTCGGTGAGATCGTCCCGGCCGATATCCGGTTGATCGAGGTCACCGGCCTGGAGTGCGACGAGTCGGTGCTGACCGGCGAATCGCTGACCGTCGAGACACCAGATCGACACCGGGTTTCAGGTCGGGCTGCGCCGGTTTTCGATGCTGCTGGTCTACGTCGCTGGTGCGTTGACCACGTCGATCTTCGTAATCAATATGATGCTGCACAAGCCGATCATCGACGCGCTGCTGTTCTCGCTGGCGATCGCGGTCGGTATCACCCCGCAGCTGCTGCCCGCGGTCGTGTCCACCAGCCTCGCTGCGGGGTCGCGGTGGATGCGCCGCCGCAAGGTGCTGGTCAAGCGGCTGGTATGCATCGAGGACCTCGGCGACGTCGACGTGCTGTTCACCGACAAGACCGGCACCCTCACCCTCACCCGCGGTCGCATTGACTATGTGCGCGCTGTGCCGGCCGGTGACGGCGCCCCAGAGAAGGTGTTGCGCTGGGGGCTTTTGTGCACCGAGAACACGGCACTCGACGGGCAGGCCGCTGGCGGGAACCCGCTCGACCAGGCGCTGTGGCAATTCCCGGGCCGCTGCGGGCGAGCGGGACACCCTGGCCGGCTACACGCAGCTTGCGGTGCTGCCGTTCGACCACGAGCGCCGGATGGTCTCGGTCCTCGTTCGTGACCCGACCGATCAGTTGATCTTGATTACCAAAGGCGTCGAAGCCGGCGAGCGGATCGGTATTGTCGCGGTCCCACCAGGCGAGCCCTGGCCCACCGAGCTACCCAAGCGGACGGACTTTTGGCTGTTCGACCTCACCATGCTTTACGTGATGAGTTACGACCCGAGCAACGCCTGGCTGGGGACAGAGCGGGTGACCGAGCCAAGCGCCATCGAGCAGGCACGCCGCTCTCGCTGCGGCGCGGATCGAGTACGTCACCCACCGGGGCGAGTCACGCATCGAGGGCGGCCTCACTAAGGTGGCCGATGCGCAAGCGGCGCTGGAGGCGGCGGCCATGCACATCGCCGAATGGCAGCCCGCCATGGTGCCCGGATTGGTCCAGACCGCCGGTTATGCCCGCGAGCTGTTCGAGCGGCCGGAACGGTCCACCCTCACGGACCCCGGCGATGCCGACCCCGACGCGATGGCGACGGCACGCGTGCGACGACAGGATGTCCTGTACCAGCCAGGCCGTCGTATAGAACTCATCATCGGCGAGGCGGCCCTGCGGAGCACCCCCGGGACGATCGGAACTCTGTTGGGCCAACTGGACCGGCTCGTATCCGTCATCGATCTACCCACCGTCGAACTGGGAATCCTGCCGTTCCCGGTGATGCCGGTGATGCCGCTGTCGAGCTTCTATATGCACGACGACGTCGTGTACATCGAGACCTTGACCGCCGAGCAGCAACTCTCCGAGCCGGAGGAGGTGGCCGTCTACGTCAAAGCGTTCAGCATGCTGCGTGAGGCTGCCCTGATCGGCCCGGATGCCGTGGCCCTTATCCAGCGAGTCGCCGCCGAGCTGCGGGTCCACAGCTGGCCCCAGGAGTACGACGACTCCGACTGACCGCACGCCGGGAGGCCCGGCGGCAACGGGCAAGGAGGATCGAACCTCGTGCCGCCGCCGACCACCCGACCGCCTGACGCGCCAGCCGAGCATAGGTATATCGGAGGTAGCTTTGAGTGGTGCAGGCGGTCGCGCGCAGGCCCGTCCTGGCGACAAGACCACCGCGACTATGGACCATGACGGGCGCCGTAGACCTGCTCAAAGCGATGCTCGCCGACACCGTCCGACTGCCCGGCGCGAGCTGCGTCGGGCGCCGAAATCCCAAACAATTTGGGGTTGTCCGGCGGGACCGTGCCTTACCCGACCGCTACCGCTTCACGATGTGCCAGCAGGCGATGGTCATCGCGATAAGGTCGCGGCAAAGGCCGCCTGACTTGTCCCGGTGGTGCTGACGCTCGGAGATCACCCCCACGCAGAACGGTCCATAGGGGACGGAGACGGTGCAGAGATCCACGGCGGCCACGTAGATGATCAAAACGTCCATAGGGGACGATCTAGTTGATCTATATGCTGTCCGCAGGTTGTCCGCAAGACGTCCGCAGACGGCCAATGGAAATCAACGCTGCCAAACGGAATAGGTGCAGCTCAGAGGGACCACTCGGATGATCGAGGCAGGTCGAAAACCCAGTCAGTAGTACCACGGGAATGGCGACCAGTCGGGAGGTCGCTTCTCCAGGAAAGCGTCACGGCCCTCGACGGCCTCGTCGGTCATGTACGCCAGTCGGGTCGCCTCACCGGCGAAGAGCTGCTGGCCGACCAGTCCGTCGTCGAGAAGGTTGAACGCGTACTTCAGCATCCGTTGCGAGGTGGGGGACTTCGCGTTGACTGTGCCGGCCCATTCCAGCGCGGTCGTCTCCAGCGTCGCATGCGGCACCACTGCGTTGACCATGCCCATCCGGTGCGCGTCGGCGGCGCTGTACTCCCGCCCGAGGAAGAAGATCTCCCGGGCGAACTTCTGCCCGACCTGCCGGGCCAGATAAGCGGAGCCGAACCCGCCGTCGAAGGAACCGACGTCGGCGTCGGTCTGCTTGAACCGGGCGTGCTCGTCCGACGCCAGTGTCAGGTCGCAGACCACGTGCAGGGAGTGTCCACCGCCGGCCGCCCATCCCGGCACCACGGCGATCACGACCTTAGGCATGAACCTGATCAGCCGCTGGCACTCCAGGATGTGCAGCCGCCCGGCCCGCGCCGGATCGATGGTGTCCGCGGTCTCCCCGGTGGCGTACTGGTAGCCGGTGCGACCTCGAATCCGCTGGTCACCGCCCGAGCAGAACGCCCAGCCGCCGTCGCGCGGCGACGGCCCGTTGCCGGTCAGCAGCACGCACCCGACGTCCGGGGTCATCCGGGCGTGATCCAGTGCCTGGTAGAGCTCGTCCACCGTGGACGGGCGAAAGGCGTTGCGGACCTCCGGCCGGTCGAAAGCGATCCGGACGGTGCCGTGCGCCACCGCGCGGTGGTAGGTGATGTCGGCGAAGTCAAAGCCCTCAACGCTGCGCCAGGCGGAGGGATCGAACAGCTCGGAGATCATGCGGCACGCTAGCGTGTGCGCATAACCGGCTGTCGGTGCCGCGACCTTGTACGGCGCTAGGCCGGGGCAGCTTGGCGTATTTCTTGGTCGCGTTGGTTTCTCTCTATATGCAGCAAGTCATGACCGATGGGGGAGCGGCCGCGGTGGATGGTGGGCAGCTGCTGGAGCGGGAGGCGGTCCTGGTCGCCATCGCCGATCTTCTGGATGGGGCGCGTGCCGGCCGGGGCGGGGCGCTGTTCGTCGTGGGGGAGGCTGGTTTGGGGAAGACGACCTGCCTTGAGCAGGCCACTGCGCAGGCGGCTCCTACCGTGCGCGTGGGGCTGGGTCGCGGTGATGTGATGGAAACCTCGCTGCCGTTCGGCATGGTCACCTCGAGGATGCCGCGGCCGCGCTGCTGGCCGACCGGCAGTAGGGGGACAACACCCTGTGGACGACGTCATGCCGGGCGCCTACACGCCCCTCGCCAGTGCGCGCACGCCCGCGGCCGCCAGCGTGAGCACGTTAGGCCGCGTGCAGAGCGATGTCCCGGTTCGCCCAAGCTTCCCATTTATAGTTCCCCGCTGGCCCACAAATCGTTCCAGCCCGCCCGCTGCCGGTCAGCGGCACGCACCCGACGTCCGACGTCATCGCAGCGCCTGGTACGGCTCGTCGACCGTGGCGTCCGGGTGGTGACCACCAGCGCACCGATGCAACTGGTCAAGATCGGTTGACGACTGATCGCCAACTCTGTCGGCCTGTCGGGCATGCTGATCACTTGTGAACCCGTCCACCGCGCTGGCCACCGTGCTGGTCGACGAGCTGGTGCGCTGCGGGGTGCGCCACGCCGTGCTCTGCCCGGGATCGCGCAACGCGCCGCTGTCCTTCGCCCTGCACGCGGCTGAGCAGGCAGGCCGGCTGATCCTGCACGTCCGGATCGACGAGCGCTCCGCGGGATTTCTGGCGCTGGGCCTGGCGCTGCGGTCCGGGGCGCCGGTGCCGGTGGTGTGCACCTCTGGAACGGCCGCGGCGAACCTGCATCCAGCGGTGCTGGAGGCCCATCACGCCGGGATCCCGCTGCTGGCGGTCACCGCTGACCGCCCGGCCGAGCTGGTCGGTACCGGTGCCAACCAGACGGTGCACCAAGCCGGCCTGTTCGGTGCAGCGGTGCGCGCGGCACCGTCCTTAGCGGCCCCGTCTTTGCAGGCACCGTCGGACTGCGCGCAGCACCCGCGGTGGCGCTCGGCGGTGGACCGTGCGGTCGCGGCGGCCCACGGTGCCCTGGGCGGCGGGCCGGGGCCGGTGCATCTCAACGTGCCGTTTCGCGAGCCGCTCGTGCCCCCCTCGGCCCCTGGTGCCGTGCCGGGCTGGTCGGCGGCTCTTGAAGGCCGCCCAACTGGGAAGCCCTGGACCGTGGTTCCCACCGCTGCACCGGTGCGCGCCGAGGTCGAGCTGGACCTCGGCCGGCCCACGCTGGTGGTCGCCGGTCACGGCGCGCCTCCGGCGCCCCCAGGACTGCCGCTGGTGGCCGAGCCCACCGCGCTCGGCTGGCCGGACGCGCTGGCAGCGGGGCCGTGGCTGCTCGGCTCGCCGGTGCTCGACCAGTGGAGACCTGAGCAGGTACTGGTGCTTGGTCGCCCCACCCTGCATCGGTCAGTGCAGCGGTTGCTCGCCGACCCGGCGGTGGCGGTCACCGTCCTCACCGACCGTCCGGAGTGGACGGACATCGCGGCCACCGCGGTCGCGGTGGGCACCACGCTGCGCTGCGTCGGTTCACCTAATCCGGCGTGGCTGCACGGGTGGCAGCAGGCTGACGCCAGGGCCGCCGATGCGGTGACCACCACCATGGGAGGCCACCCACAGGACACCGGTCTCGGGGTGGCCCAGCGGCTGGTCGCTGCGCTGCCGGCAGGGGCACTGCTGCTGCTCGGCTCGTCCAACCCGATCCGGGACGTGTCGTTGGCCGCACGACCGCGGCGTGGTCTGACCGTGCTGGCCAACCGAGGCGTCGCCGGCATCGACGGGACGATCTCCACCGCAACCGGGACGGCGTTGGTGCATGGCGGGCTGGGCTACGCCCTGGTCGGCGACCTGACGTTCCTGCACGACTCGAACGGGCTGCTGGTCGCGCCGGACGAGGCCCGTCCGGACCTGACCGTGGTGGTCGCCAACGACGACGGTGGCGGCATCTTCGGGCTACTGGAGCAGGGAGCCGCGGAGTACTCCGGCGCTTTCGAACGGGTCTTCGGCACCCCGCACGGTACCGATCTGGCGGCCCTGTGCGCGGCGCATCACGTGCCGCACATTCGGGTGTCGGCCAGCGAGCTGGCCGATCTTGTAGCCCCTGCGCGGGGGCTACGGGTTGTGGAGGTGGTCACGCAGCGGACCGGGTTACGTGCGCTGCACGATCAGATCCGTACCGCGGTCGCGATGGCTGTCGGTCCTATTGTCGGTGACAGCGCTTAAGATCAATGCCGGGAGGTGACCATGCGCAAGAGTACTGGATTGCTGATCGGGCCGGTGCTGGCGCTGCTGCTGGTACTGGTCGCGCTGGCAGTCCCGTGGCGGGCCTCGAAATCTGCTCCGGCCGCAACCCCGCGCCCGCCTTCCGTCACGCCGGCATCGACTCCGCCGCCGGTGGTCGGTGCCGAAGGTATCGGGGACCCGTACTTTCCGCGCGCCGGCAATGGCGGCTACGACGTCACCGGATACGACATCGGAGTCCGCTACGACCCACCCACCGATCGGCTCGAGGGCCACACCACGATCACCGCCACGGCCACGGCCAGCCTCTCCCGATTCGATCTGGATCTGAGGTTGCCCGCCTCGGCCGTCACGGTGGATGGGCGGCCGGCCGTCATCCATCAAGACGGTGGTGAGCTGCAAGTCACCCCGGCTGTACCCGTGAAGTCCGGAGCACCGATGACGGTGCGGGTGGATTACGCCGGGGTGCCCTCGAGTGTCGCTGGCGGACCTGGGTCACACTCGCCGTGGGTGCGCACCGCCGCCGGCGCCATCGCCGTGGGCGAGCCGGATATCGCCGCCTGGTGGTATCCCTCCAACGACCACCCGTCAGACAAGGCGACTTTCACGATCACCGCCGTCGTGCCCGCCGGACTGCAGGTGATATCCAACGGGGCACTTCTCGGTGGTCCGGAGGCGGCGGGGCCGGGCTTGCAGCAGTGGCGCTGGCAGGAGACCGAGCCGATGGCCACCTACCTGGCGTTCATGGCGATCGGCCACTACGACATCGTGCGCCGGGACACCCGCTTCGGTCTGTACCTGGCCGCCTATGATCGGGCCCTCGACCCGGCGGTCGCGGCCGCGGCACGTGCCTCGGTGGAACAGACGCCGCAGATCATCGAGTTCCTGTCCGGGATCTTCGGTCCCTACCCGTTTCGCCAGCTCGGCGGGGTGGTCCCGGACGCCAGCCTGGGCTTCGCGCTGGAGGACCAGACCCGCCCGGTGTACTCATCGACGTTCTTCGGTGATGGGCAGGACGTCACGGTGGTTGTGCACGAGCTGGCCCACCAGTGGTTCGGGGACAGCGTCTCAGTGAGCCACTGGAGTGACATCTGGCTCAACGAAGGCTTCGCCACCTACGCCGAGTGGCTGTACTCGGAACGAAACGGCGGCCCCAGCGCGCAGCAAATGGCAGCGCAGAGCTACGCCCGCCATCCCGCCGGCGATGACTTCTGGCGGATCTCGCCGGGGGCGCCCGGCGCGGCCGGGATGTTGGACAACGCCGTTTATGCGCGCGGCGCGATGGCGCTGCAGGCGCTTCGAGCCGCGGTAGGGGACCAGAATTTCTTCGCCGCTTTGCGCGCCTGGGCCACCGAGCGGGCTGGCGGCAACGGTTCGGTGCAGGACTTCCTGGCCCTGGTCAAGCATGTCTCCGGCAAGAACGTCGACGCGATCGCGCAGAGCTGGCTGCTCAGCCCGGCGCGGCCGGCAGCCGGGCCGGGCTGAACAGCCTCGTGAGTGGGAGGCAGGGTCAGAACACTGAAGTGCCAGAACACAGTCGCACTCACGCCCCCTCCAGGGCGTCGCGGATCGGGACCAGCTTGGCGGCGGCTTCGGCGACCTCGGAGTCGGGATCGGAGCCCGCCACGATTCCGCAGCCGGCGAACAACCGGGCGAACCGACCGACGACCTGGGCACAGCGCAATGCGATGCCTAGCTCGCCGTCCCCTGCGGCATCCACCCAGCCGACCGGACCTGCGTAGCGTCCGCGGTCCATCGCCTCCAGCTCACCGATCGCGCTGACCGCGGCCAGGGTGGGGCTGCCGCCGACGGCGGCAGTGGGGTGCACAGCGTCGGCCAGGGTGAGCAGCGGCGGCCCCGCGGGATGCAGCACTCCGCGCACCTCGGTGGCCAGGTGCAGCACGTTGTGCAGTTCCAGCACGGTGGGTTCGGTGGGAACTACCAGGTCGGTGCAGAACGGTCGCAGCGCCTGGGCCAGCGAGTCGACCGCGTAGCGGTGTTCGTCGTGATCTTTCGCCGAGGCGAGTAGCTCGACGGCCAGCGCCCCGGCGTTGGCGCCGTCATGCGGCCAGGTGGTTCCGGCCAGCACCCGCGAGAGCACCTCGGTGCCGCGCCGGCGCAGCAGCAACTCTGGAGTCGCGCCGACCAGATGGTCAACCGCGAATGTCCAGCACGACGGGTACCTGGCGGCTAACCCATGTAGCAGGAATCGAGGATCCAGAGGTTCGTCGGCGACCGCGAGCAGGTCGTGTGCGAGGACAACCTTCGCCGGTGCCGCGCCATCACGCATCCGCGATACCGCACGCGCGACCGCGTCGCGCCACGCCGTCACCGGTAGCTCGCCGTCGAAGTACCGCAGGCCACGGGGGCGGCTTACCGGAATCACCGGCCCGGTCGCGAGGCCGGTCTCGAACTCGGTGACCCAGGTCTGGTCGCCTCGTCGGCCCACCACCACCCGCGGCACCACCAGTACCGAGCTGCCCGGGGTCTCGTCGAAGGCGAGGCTGGCGAAGGCAACCGGGCCGCTGCCGGGTAGCCCGACCTCATCACGGGTGTCGAGCTGGCTGCAGAAGGACTCCCACCAGTCCTGGGCGCGGGCAAAGCGGTGCGGTCCTTCGGTGCACACCCGGGCGACCTCGCCCCAGGCCACCAGCCCCTCACCGGCCCGGATCCAGGACAGCGCGCCTCGTGGGGAGGGCAACATGTCGAGCAGGTCGGCCCCACCAGCCGGCACCAGCCGTGAGCGCACGACCAGCCGGTCGGTCAGCGGAGCGGTGGTCACGTCACCAGCGTATTAGGGCCCGATGCCGGCGGCCTGTTGCGCGTCGATCCACCATCGCGACGGCCGCTAGTACGGCAGCCGCAGTGT
>QHBY01000212.1 GCA_003244245.1 Pseudonocardiales bacterium | reverse complement strand
AATCGGCCTGCACTTCTACACGGCCGGCTGAATAATCCTCCATGCCCGACGAAGGTGGATGAGGCAACTTGATAGCACATGGTAACTGCAAAACACTCATAGCGACGGACTGTAATCCGTCGGCTGATGCCTTCCAAGGGTTCGAATCCTTGACCGGCCACGCAGTAGAAATGACCCCTGACCTGCGATGACGCGTCGGGGTCTACGTTGGGATGTGACGATCGGTGTCCCCGTGGCTCCCCGTTGTACTCCGTCGGTCGCCGCTGTATCTGGCACGGATTTGGCACGGCCGGTGGCTGGTGGGCTCGACCTGCTCCACCCCCGTTCCCTCACACTCGGCCGGCCTCTGCGTCGGCTCGACGATGATCGGGTAGGGAGCGGGGTCGCCCCGCCCCCTCCCACACCACCGGACATGCGGGCCCGCATCCGGCGGTTCGTCAAGCCGTTGGATTGAGACGTTGCTTGGTCTGGCTCAGGGTCTTCAGGCCGAGGCGGTTCCAGTAGGCATTGGGCAGGGACACCTGGAGGACCTGGGAGCCCGCAACCCGCCAGTATCCCTTGCTTCCGCCGGCCCATTTACGGGCCGTGCGCTCGGGAATACCGCGTATCCGCAAGTTGTGCCGCTTGGCGGCGGTGGTCTTCCATTCCTTCCAGCGGACCTGCCGCAGGCGGCGGCGGAGCCATCCGTCCAGACTGCCGAACACCCTCTCGGAGTCCGCGAGCCGGAAGTACCCCATCCAGCCGAGGATGAACCTGTTGAGTTTGCCAATGCGATATTCCATTGACACCCTCCAGCTCCGCCCTGTCAGAACCCGCAGCTGGCTCTTCAGCCGCTTGATCGCCTTGGGGGCGACCCGGATCCTGACCTGCGGGCCGTCGAAGTAGAACCCGAACCCCAGCAGCGTCGCGTCCGCGGCGTGCCTGATCGAGGACTTCTCCCGGTTCACCTTCAACCTCAACCGCCGTTCGACCACGCCGCAGACGCTGTCGAACACCCTCTGGGCAGCCCGTTCGCTACGCACGAAAACCCGAAGGTCATCGGCATAGCGCACGAACCGGTGACCGCGCTGCCACAGCTCCCGGTCCAGATCGTCCAGCATGATGTTCGACAAGATCGGCGACAGCGGGGAGCCCTATGAGCAGCGCTGGGTTATGCGCAGCGCATAGGGCTCCTTATGCGCAGCTGCGCATAAACCACCTTGCGGCGTACCGGCGATCGTGCTTTCATAGACGCCGTCTCGCAGTACTCCGGCCGTGAGTATCTGACGTATCAGACTCAACACCTTGCCGTCGGCCACCCGTTCAGCTACCAGAGCCACGAGTCGATCATGCGAAATTGTCCCGAAGAAATCGGCGATGTCCGCATCGACGATCCATCTCCCACCCGCCTGCAACTGCCCCCAGATCCGACGCATAGCCATATGCGCCGACCGCTTCGGGCGAAACCCGAAGCTCACCTCGGAGAACGTCGGCTCGAAAATCGGCTCCAGAACCTGACGCAACGCCTGCTGGCACACCCTGTCTATCACAGTAGGAATACCCAACGGACGCTTAGCGGCCGACCCCGGCTTGTCGATCTCCACCCGACGAACCGGCTGAGAACGATAGCTTCCCTCCCCCAGCCGTTGATGCAAAACCGTGAGATAACGCCGGTGGTCTTGCTCGAACCGGTCGATACTGACCCGGTCCACCCCACCAGCGCCTCGGTTGTCTCTCACACGCTCCCACGCCCGCGCCAAAGAGCGCGGATCATAGACTTGACCGATCAGCGAGTGCGCCTTCCGCACCTGCACACGTGTCCTTGCTACCTGGCTCACCAGCACGTCGCCTCGGGTATCCTCGTCCAACGTCGCCTCGGTCATTGCCTCAGCAACCATCAGTCCGACGCTGCCTACTCACCCGACCGCTTCCTCCGGTTTCACCATTCCCACCGTGATCCCTTCCCCGGAACGGCGCCTTTTGAGTCACCGTCCGCCGCCGCACCAACACGACGGTCCCAAGGTTTCTGTTGTTCCTTGGTTCATCAGTACCTCGGATCACTCCGACTTCTCGCACGGCATCGCTTGCGATTTCACCTCGCGGCTTATACGCCCAGCTACCCGCCTCCGTCGAGCGGGACCATACGAGATCTCCCGGGGTAACACAGAGAACTTTCCCACCGCGCCGCCCGCACACACCTTGTTGTGTCCAGACGCCCCAAGTACTTCCTTCGCCCCCGTAGTGCGGGCTCGGCATCATCTGGATCGGGCCGACCGGTTCGCCAATATCGGCTACGGCTCGGTGTTTCGCCTCAAACCCTTCAGACCCCACCTCACGATGGGCGCCCTGTCCTGCGCCACCAGTCAGCACCACACAACAGCCCACAACCGCGACCATCGCGTCCACCTCCCAACGGCGCCCAGCGAGGCGTTACCCCCGCCTTCGGCTACGGACCCCGCTTGGGGCCGGTCCGACTGGACTTTCACCAGCAAGCTCTCTGCGCCGCCCGGCGCACACTACGACCTCTGCTGACCTCTGTCCGGTCAACCCGCACCTCACGATGCAGGCCGTCGGCGCGGCGCCACGACAGCACAACCAACACCCAGACAGATCTCCCCGGATAAGAACGATCAATTTCCCCCTACGCCCGCCGCGTCTACGATGCGACCCTGTCGATGGTGACGGGCTTCACCTTCTTGAGCAGGCTCACCCAGATCGCCCCGCCTTCTACACGGTTCGTGTTCCTCGGTGCAGGGATTCGCCTCGGGCTTCCTTCCCACCCCGCCTCACGACGACGCAGTTGCCTCCGGCTCGGAGTTAGCACCACCTCTTCCTCCAGGGGACTTTCACCCCCAATCAATCGCCCATGCCGGGCGTACTCAAGGGTGGCGCTTGCGCCATCGCGGCAACGACACCGTTAGGTGCCCTTGATGTCGGCGAGGCGACGTAGGACGATCCCGGGGACGTGCGAGGGGACGGAGATCCCTACGAGCACTTCGGTGTGAACGCTGATTGGCCGTGCGTCCGCGTACCTGGGAGTGTCATCGCATGCCGCTGAACTGCGGCGACATGCTGGTGTGTATCTGCCCATGCGTACTGGTCGCGTAGCTTCCGCTGACGACTCGCTGACGATGATCATGTGAAGCGCCAGTCTGGAAGGTTGTGCCCGGTGGCACACTGTTGACCCCGACGGGCGCACTTTTGATGATCGCCACTTGCCGCGCTCCTTCGGTCAACGTCGTGGTCACGGCGCGACGGGAGGGAACGAGACTCCAGGCCCAGGCGAGCGGCCACCCCTCGACGCCGCACAATCACCGACGGGGTCCGGGCCGGGCAACTCGGTACAAGCGGCGGACTAGGTGGCTGGTGTCTTTCGCG
>QHBY01000211.1 GCA_003244245.1 Pseudonocardiales bacterium | reverse complement strand
GCCGTCTCAGTCGACTCGGTACGTGCGTATCTCAAGCAGATCGGCAAGGTTCGACCGACAGGCTGTCCCCGCAGATGTACCGGGATCTGCGCTGGATCGTCCGCGATGGCGAGCGCGCCAAAAACCATCTGCTGGAGGCCAACCTTCGCCTTGTCGTGTCGCTGGCCAAGCGCTACACCTGTGGGGTTCCAGAAGTCGGCCTGTGTCTCTGACCTGGATGATCGGTGGGCTTGGCCGTCGGGGCATGATCGTGAGTTGTGTCGTTGCGTCTGCTCTACTTGGTCTTGCTCCGGGTGCTGAACCTGCTGTTGTTGCTCGGGCGTTCGTCGGCGTCTAAGGATGTCGAACTCCTGGTGTTGCGCCACGAAGTCGCCGTGTTGCGTAGGGCCAACCCGACACCACGCCTGGACTGGGCGGATCGAGCGGTGTTCGCCGCGCTCGTCCGGCGGCTACCCACGATGCTGCGGGGGCATCGCTTGGTCACGCCGGGCACGATCCTGCGCTGGCATCGCCGCCTGGTAGCCAAGAAATGGACGTATCCCCACCGCGTCGGGCGTCCGCCGCTCGACGACGGCGTGGCCGTACTGATCGAACGCCTGGCCCGAGAGAATCACCGCTGGGGATACCAGCGAATCCAGGGCGAGTTGCTCAAGCTCGGTCACCGCGTTGGAGCGTCACGATCCGCCGCGTTCTCCAGCGGAGACGGATACCTCCGGCGCCGGTCCGGGACACCGACACGACCTGGCGCCAGTTCCTACGCGCCCAGGCGTCGACAATGTTGGCGTGTGACTTCTTCCACGTGGACTGCGCAGTGACGCTCCAGCGGATCTATGTGTTCTTCGTCCTGGAGGTGCCCAGTAGGTCCGTGCACTTGCTCGGCGCGACCACGAACCCAGACGGTCGATGGACCACTCAGCAGGTCCGCAACCTGGTGATGGATCTTGGCGATCATCTCACCCAGTTCCGGTTCCTCGTCCGAGATCGGGCTGGACAGTTCACGGCATCATTCGACGCTGTGCTCGCCGATGTAGGCATCCAGGTGGTCAAGATTCCTCCTCGTTGCCCACGGGCGAACTGCTTCGCAGAACGATTCGTACGCACCGTCAGAGCCGAACTCACCGACCGAATGTTGATCTTCAGTGAGCGGCACCTGCGGGTCGTGCTCGCCGACTACGTTCGCCACTACAACGGTCGACGACCCCACCGTGCCTGCGAACTTCGCCCTCCGCAACCGGCCCACCCCGTGGCAGACCTCAGTTATGAACGGATCAAACGTCGGCCGGTTCTGGGCGGATTGATCAACGAGTACGAACGGGCCGCGTGAAACCGCTGCTCACCTAGGTGCCCGACTTCTGGCACCCCACAGGCGTCGGTTCCGCTGTGACCAGTTCGACCAACCCCTCGCGGAGGTATCCATCGTGGCCACCACAGCCAAAACCCTCCCGCTCATCGCCACGGCGTCGTCTATCGCGCTGTCCCGCGCAGACCCCGCCCCCGACCAGGCGCGTCTCTTCAACCTCCTACCAGGCAGCGGTTTGCGGCTACCCTGCCAGGTCACCAAGGTCGACTTATGGTTGCCGAGGCCCCGACCGCGCTGGAACGCGCTAAGCACCTCTGCGGCAGTCGCCCGATCCGAGCCAAATGCCTGGCCGCTGCACTGCACCGGCGCGAGCCCTGGGGCGTCTGGGGCGGCGAGCTCTTCGAACGCGGCACCATCGTGACTCACAAACGTCCCCGCGGCCGACCACGCCGAGCCGGCCTCCGACGCCACGAAGCACTCCAACCGGGGCACGTTGCACCCAGCGGTAGATCCTGACGTGATCTAACTCGATGCCGCGCTCGGCCAGTAACTCCTAATCCCTGTAGGACACGCCATAGCCGCAGGTATCAGCGCACAGCAACCATGATCACGTCAGGCGAAAACCGGAACCTCGCCAAACCAGACCGCGGTGGAGCTACCCGACCAGGGCGGCGACGCATCCTCCCACCCAGTCCGAGTCCCTCATCTGTCGATGCAACGGACCCGCTGTAGATCCTGATCTGGCCTCGGGGTGGTGTTCGGGCGACGGGGTCGGGTCAAGCTGCGGTGGGGTGGTGTTGGGGTGTGGGGTTGTGGGTGGTTTTGAGGCCGGTGAGCAGGGTGTCGAGGCCGTATTCGAACCGTCCGTGCTGATGTACGCCGTTGAGGTGGGCGGTGACGGTGGTGATGGACGGGATCTGCTTGGATGGCAGCGCGGAGTAGTCCCGGGGGTCGACGCGGCCCATTTGGTGGCACCCGGCGGTGTAAGTGAACAGGGCGAAAAAGGCGTCGGCGGCATCGGATTGGCGGAATCCGGCCTGCAGTAGCAGCCCAAGCCCCCGTTCCATGATTCGCAGGCTATGGGGGCCGATCCTGACCTTGGTGCTATAGACCCGCGCCAGGCCGGGGTGGGTGGTGAGTACCTGGTGGATGCTGCACGCTAGCGCCCGCAGTTGCGTGGTCCAGTCGCCGGTGTTGGTGGGGAGGTCGACCTCGCCGAGCATGAGATCAACCATGAGGTTAATCAGCTCGTTCTTGTCGCGGACGTGGTTGTACAGCGCCATCGGGGAAACCCGCAGTTCGGTGGCCAGGGCCCGCATGGTCAAGGCGGGTAGGCCGTGCTCGTCGACCAGGCGCAGCGCGGTGCGCACGACGGCGGCTCGGGTCAGTGATGGTCGCGGCGTCTCATCTCGGCTCGGGTCTATCCCCACCCAGCGGGTCCGGTTGACACGAGATGGTGAGGTACTCGGCTGGTCGGTCACAGTGATCCCTTCCCGCTGCTCCGCTCACCTAGAGCAGCAGATCCACATCGCAGATCTGGGGTGACGGCAGCGCGGCATAATAGGTTGACGCCGTACGCTCCAGTGTACATCGTATGTTTGATTAACGTTGTACACCAAGCTGCGGGAGCTGACATGTCAGCGTGCTGCACAACCCAGACCCGGCCCGCCCCACCGTGTGCGATGCCCAACGCGGATGCGGTGATCCCGGCACCGAGAAGCTCCCTCTCGCCGCAACACCGGGCAGCTTTGAGCGCATCCCCCACCGCTACCGGCTACGCCGCCGCCACACTGGAGGCCGCTGAGCTGCTGCAACGGGGCGGGAGAGGTGACCCCGCGGCGTGGGAGGAGATCCTGTGCCGCTACCGCGGCGTGGGAGGAGATCCTGTGCCGCTACCGCGGCGTGGTCATCGCGAAGATACGCACATTTCGACTGCAGGACGCCGACGCGCTCGACGCGGCGCAGATGACCTGGCTACGGCTCGCGGAAAATATCCACCGGATACAGCACCCGGGCGCCTCGGTGGCTGGTTGAACATCACCGCCGCCCGGGAATGCCTGCACATCCTGCACCAGGCCAAGCGCAGCCCAACCGTTACTGACGTTGTGATGGACACCGTCGCCGACCCAGCCGAAGGCCCCGAGCAGCGCGTCATCGACGCAGAAACAGCACAGACACTGCGCATGCTCGTCGCCGAGCTGCCACCTCGCCGACGACGGCTGCTACGAGCACTGTTCACCGCTCACCCCCAGTCCTACGCCGAGCTCTCCCGCGCCACCGGAATCCCCCTCGGCAGCATCGGACCCACCCGAAACCGGGCCCTACGCCAACTCCAGCAGATGCTCCAAGACCACCAACACGCCCCACCGGCCCAGCGATAAGCAACCCGTTCCCGGCAGCCCGGTGTCGAAACCAGAACCTGCCAATCCGATGGCCTCACCCCACCCCGTGTCAGACCGCCACCGGCACGCTCACCGGCATTGTCAGGTTGACGAGCTG
>QHBY01000210.1:22250-32775 GCA_003244245.1 Pseudonocardiales bacterium | reverse complement strand
AGGCCACCAGACGCTCCCACTCGACGTCGGTCAGATCATAACGATCATGCATGAGCAAGATCTACCGCACCCAAACATCAAGATCCCGCAGACACGCCCTAGTCCCGCGCTCGGCCAGAGATCAGCGCGATGAGCAGGACGATCACCCCCACTACGACGGCACCAATGGTGAGCCCGACGACGTCCCCGACCTTGGGCGAGGTTTGTCCGGCGCGTCGAACGCCTACCTCACGAATCTGTCCCGCCGGGGTCGACCCTCCAGTGAGCCGGCGCCTTGCCAAGTTCGCGTTTGAAGGCCCGGCTGAAGGCCTCCTCGGAGTTGTAGCCGACCTTCGCGCCGATCTCGCCGACACCGAATCCGGTCGTGCGGAGCAGCCCGGAGGCCAGGTTCAGTCGCCACTCGGTCAGATACCGGATGGGCGGCCGGCCAAGGAGCTGATGGAAGCGGTTGACGAGCACCGTCTTCGACGCCGCGACGGCCATGGCGAGCTCGGCGACGGTCCAGTCGTGTGCCGGGTCCGAGTGCAGGAGAGACAGCGCCTGCCCGACCACGGGATCACGCAACGCGGCCAGCCACCCGGTCAGCTCCGCGTCGCGACTCTCGTCGAGGTAGATTCGCAGCATCTCGGTGAACAGCAATTCGGGAAGCCGCTGGTTGGTCGGTGACGCTGCGGCAGGGCTGGCCGGCGGACGTACGACGAACAGTGACGGCAGCGCGCGCAGCACCGGGTCGAACAGCACGGCGTCGCCCCGCAGGTAGCCGCACACAACGAGCGTGTACTCGCCGCCGCCGCCGCCGCCGTAGTCGATGTGGGGAAACTCGGTCCAGGGCGTTGGGGCAGCAACGTCACGATGGACACTGGGTCAGCAGGCTCGCGGGAGCCAAACGAGTGCGCATCGCCGTAGGGCATCACCACGACGTCGCCGCGGAAGAGGTCGCGCTTGACGCCGTCCTCCAGCGCAATCCAGCAGCGCCCCTCGGCGATGATGTGAAACATCACCAGGCTGCCCGTGCCCGGGGGCAGCGCCCCGACGAGGTCTCGGGTCGGAGGGGACGTGTAGGCCCAGGGGCTCGGAAGTCGGACCGGAAGAAGATCGCACCGGTCAGGCGCACGAGGTCGAGCACCCGTGGGACGACCTCGAACGGATCCCGGATCCCGGGGCTGGAGCCGAGATCCGGAGTCTCGGTCAAGCGCGGCGGCGTCTCGGTCATGGCCCTGCCGTCCGCATCGGCTGATAGTAGAGGTGGCCGCCAAAGCGGCGGATCGCCGAAACATCAGGAAAGGGTGCCACCATGCCAAAGTACGTAATCGAGCGCGAGATCCCGAATCTGGGAAGTCTGAGCGACGACGAGATCAGCGCCATCAGCAAGAAGAGCACAGCGTGCTCGCCGACCTGGGCGGCGACGTGCAGTGGCAGCAGAGCTATGTCACCAACGACAAGCTCTTCTGCGTGTACATCGCGCCGGATGCCGACCGGGTGCGCGAACATGCCACCCGCGGCGGCTTCCCCGCGGACAACATGGCTCGCGTTATGCGCACGATCGATCCCACCACTGGCGGTATGTAGCCCGAGGAGTTCGCACCGTTTCAGCGCGCCTTGGGCGAGGGATTACCGGGGAGTGGTCGGGCCGTCGCTAGCAGGACGGGGTCCAGCCGCCGACGGTTCTGGGCGAACTCGACCCGTGTGGAGGGCACCATCAGCAACGCTCGGCCCACCCCTGCGGGCCGAGCGTCCGGGCGGCGAAGCAGGATTGGTCCTACAGCTGTCCGCCCCTCGAATCCCGCCGGCACAGCCTCGGGATGTGCTGCGACCCGTCTGCGAACCACGCGAGCCGTTGCGGCTCCTACAGACCGCAAAATCGGCTTGGCCGTATCCTTCAAACAACTGCGGCCGACTACTCTCCGTGCGCGGCATCGTAGCCCGCGTCGTTGTCGCCTCACTACGACACCGGCTGTCGTCACGCCGGGACGGGAACGCCGACATGACGTCGGTTCGCACCACGAACCCCGCCGACGTCCCGTCGCTGCGCACAGTTGAGGTCGGAGCTCGGCGAGCACCCAGCGGATTATCTGACGTGCGCGCCCGTGGCGACGTTGCGCGCGCACGCGCTCCTAGCAATACGACCAAGGCGGGCTCGGCGCCGCATTCGCTGCCGACTGCCGACTGCCGGCAGTGGTGGTCAACCCGAACATCATCGACGACCTGGCGACGCTGCAGACCCAGGTCACCAGGGTGTGTGCGGAGCTGGGGTGGAAGGCACCGTTGTGGCTTGAGACCACCGTGAAGGATCCGGGTGGCGGCCAGGCCAGAGTCGCGCTGGCCGCTGGCGCGGATGTGGTGCTCGCCTGCGGGGGAGACGGCACGATCCGCCACCTTGCGATTGGGCTTGGTGACCCGGTCCGAGCTACCCGGATTGCACTGTGCGGGAAGAACCGCGCGGTCGACGTCGGTCGGGTCTTCATCGACGACCGCGGCGAGGAACAGGTGTTTCTGGTGATGGCCGGGGTGGGCTTTGATGCGGCAATCATGGCCGGCGCGGCCCACCAGTTGAAGTCCCGACTGGGCCCGTTGGCGTACTTCGTCTCCGGAATTCGCGCGCTGAGGGGCCCGAGAACCTCGATCGCGCTCGCCGTCGATGGCCGGATTGAGCCGCCCCGTCGAGTCCGCACGGTGGTGGTCGGCAACTGCGGCAAGCTTCTCGCCGGGCTGGTGTTGATGCCCGCGGCCAGGGTGGATGACGGGCTGCTGGATGTCGTGTCCATCGGGCCGAGCGACATCTTCGGATGGCTGGCTGTGACCGCGCGGGTGCTGACCCGCCGCTGCCGTGGTCACCCGATAGTGCAGCACTGGCAAGGCCGCACCGTCATCATCAGCGCGGAGTCTCCACAGTTGGCCCAACTCGATGGCGATCCGGTGGGTGAGGTGCGGGGATTGCGGATGCGCGTCGACCCGGGCGCCCTGCTTGTGCGCGTCTAGCCCTCCCGCCCAGGAGACTCCGTGGCAGATCCAATGCGTATGCCGCCGGACACGAGGCCAGTACGGTCGGTCCATGGGCGAAGACGGGCGAGCGCGATCCCTCAAGCTGGTGGCTGCCGTGGTAGTGCTCGCCGCTGCGGCGCTGCACTTCGTGTACCTGGCGACACATTGGAATGATCGCTTGATGGCCCTGCTCTACGGCCTGATCGGCGCCGTCCAGGCCTGGCTGGCCGTCGCGCTCGGCCTCGGCCGGCCCTCTGCGGCGCGGATGGCCCTCGGCGTCAACGCTGGCCTGATCGCGCTTTTCTTCGTCGCCCGGGTGGCGGGGCCTCAGGTGGGGATCAAGCCGGAGGTCGTCGACTCCCTCACGGTCCTCAGGAAGTCATTGGAGGCGCTCTCCGTGATCCTGCTCGCCCTTTCCCTCCGGAGATCGAAGGTCTCGTAGCAACGGGCGCAAAGGCCTCGCCGCATTCCGCTTTGACGGGGCCAGCCGTCGTAGGGATCGTCTACGCGGGCCGAACCGGCCGCTAGGTCGGCCGGCAGGATCCGCGCGGTGAGATCGATGGCGGGTCGGGCGCAGCCGTATTCCTCATCGCGGTCCCAGCGGTGTTTCGTACTCGGGGTTCGCTACGGATCGTGCGGCGCCCCTGTGAGAAGATGATGGCGGCAATGATCATGGCGATTACCGTCAGGGCACCCGACTCGCCAACCCACCACGAAGCGTCATCGTGCAGGTTGGAGCGGCTGCCTCCACTCCTCGCCGCATCGAAGCCGGACTGGATGATGCTGTTCCACCCGGCGTGAAGAATGATCGCGGGCCAGACGCTACCGGTCTCCAGGCGTAGACGCGCGAACACGAAGCCGAACGCCGTCGCCAGGGCCACGAGCAGCACGGCCGAGACGGCTGGTGACGGGCCCGCGGCGTAACCGGCACCGAGAATGACGGGGACGTGCCACAGTCCCCAAATCAGCCCGCTGACCAGGATGGGCCGCGGGATCCCCGCGTCGATCAGCCGGGTGAGCATGTAGCCGCGCCAGCCGATCTCTTCGCCGGCGGCCGTCAGAATGCCTACGACGGTCCCGATGGTTGCGGCCAGGGCGAGCATGACCAGGAACACCGCGACTGGTGAGGCGCTGTCTGCGATAAGAAGGGCTGCCAACCGACCGGGCCGCGGATCGAACCTTGCCAGGCCGGTCATCCAGGCGATGCCGTAGACGGCCGCCCCGATGACGATCGGGAAGCCCACGGCCATCAGGTTGGCCTGCCAGCCGCGGCGCCCGCCGACGCGGAAGGACACATCGGAGATGCCCTCACGCAGCACCAGGCGAGCCACCATCGAGGCCACGGCCGGCGACCACATGAGCGGGATGACCCAGACCCAATTGCCTGTCTTGATGAGGAGAACCTGGAACACTGCCGAGAGCGGAACAAGCATCCCGAAGTAGATTGCCAGGCCGCGCCGCGCTCGGTGCCGGACGAGAGGGGGCGATCGAACGGAGACGTCAGCAGCGGCCATGGCGCACTCCTGGTGCAATTGACGGGGTTCCCCGCTCAGGAGGCTCCCGATGATCGGGACAGCAGTCAAGGCGCTGACTTCACTTGATCAATGGCCCACTGGCTTCGGGGACAGTCGAGGCGACCCTTACCGCGAGGAAGGGGCATGCCGTGCTGCCCGACGGCTCAGCCACCTGCGCCGTCGGGGTCGTGGTTGGTACGCGCCGCGCTGAGGTGTGGGGTCCTGGGCCCCTGGTGGCTCCCCTCACCGCCGCGACAGCCCTGCGTGCGCCGAGTTCGACAAGGGCGTTGCTCCGGAGCCGGCGGACAACCCTGTGTCGAACTCGGCAACGCCAGCGTCGTCTCAACTGTATTTCAAAGCATTTGCAGCCCGAGATCTCCGGCCTACCCCACGATCGCACCAGCACTGGCAGCCACGCCTATTTTGGGGTCAGAATGGTGACTTCTGGGTTCGGCATGCGCGCCGAAGAAGACCTCCTGCGGGTTGCGCGTCGTGTGTGTTGGTTCGGCGGATCCGCGCCTGTCGAGCTCTCGGAGCTGTGAGTCCAGATAGGTCTTCAAGTGAATGCGGTACTCGCGCTCTGACGTGCGCAGTTCATCAATCTTCTTCTCCAGGGTGCTCTTCTCCTGGCTGATCGAACCGATGATCTCAGCGTGCCTGCGCGCCGCCTCGCGCTCCAGCGACTCAGCCTTCTCCCGAGACTGCCGGTCCAGAACCTTGGCGCTGGTACGGGCGTCATTGAGCATGGTCTCGGCTCGGGCTCTGGCCTCGGTAACCATCGCGTCGGCCTTCGCCCGCGCATCGGAGAGCAACTGCGCGGATTTGCTGCGGGCCGTGCTCAACACGCCGTCCGCTTCGGTTTGCGCCTCGCCGGTCAATCGGTCAGCCAGCTCTTGGGCCAGGCCCAGCACCTTGGCAACTTGGACTTCGTGATCACCGCCTGGCGAGGTGTGTTTCGTCCACGGCTGTGGCACCGCGGACATCACCGGTCGAGGCGGCTCCGGCGGGCGACGGTTACGCTCGGTGTCGATGTCCGCCGTACGCAGCTGCTGACTGAGCCGCTCGACGCGGAGGCGGAGATCCTTGTTCTCTTCGATCAACCGACCCAGGTCGGCACCAACGAGGTCGAGGAATGCGTCCACCTCTTCCTCGTTGTAGCCCCGCTTGCCGATCGGCGGCTTACTGAACGTGACGTTGCGAACGTCGGCGGGGGTCAGCGGCATCGGATCACCTCACGGGCTCCTGGGGGGTATCAGCTCGGGGTCCGCAGCAGCACAGTACGAACCCATCGGGGACCACATCGAGCAGCAGCAGCTCCACCTCCGACGGTAAGCACTCCTCGCTTTTGGAATGTGTGCATAACGGAGGCGGCTTTACGGACCGGCCACCATCTGGCATTCCCACGTAGCGAATCCACCCAACCGCCCGACCATGGCGCGCCTATCACGTGTGGTCGTAATCCCTCTAGTGCGTGAAGCCTCACGATGTAACCTCCCTTGCTCTGGGTGGTTCACCGGAACATCGCTCCGTCTATACGGTTCCAGGCGTTACGGTTCCAGACGTTGCATGCGGATGCAAGAGTCGATGCACGAAGAGGTAATTTCCAGATGGACGCCTTGTACCGATGCAAGTACGTGTTGGGTTGGACTAGGTCGGCTAAAGCTCATGAGCCGTCTCATGAGCTGCTTCAGGTTTTCTCGCGAATCTCGTAACGGTGGCCAGAACGCGAAGCCGCCTGAGCTTCGGCCCTGGATACCAAACTTAGGGAAGGACTCGGCGTTTCTGCGGTTTCCACTCACGTTTACCTCACCTGCCCCACCTGTCACGGTTGACCAGACATGGTCGCGAGCACAGGCTACGGTTCAAAACCGGATACGACAGTGCAGATGCACGGGCTCCGGCGACTGAGATCGGAACGGAGCACAATACAGGTGTTGGACCAACGAAGCACCAGGGCACTCGTCGGACTGGCCGACACACTCGTGCTGGGGTTCGACGGCATCGACTTCTTACATGCCCTCACCGAGCGCTGTGTGCAGCTACTCGATATTGACGCGGCGGGAATCGTGCTGGTCGACCAACAGGGCACCCTGAGCCTGGTAGCGGCCTCCACCGAGCAGACCCATCTGCTGGAGCTGTTCCAGCTCCCCAATGAGGACGGGCCCTTGCTGGACTGCTACCACACCGGACACGGCGTAGGTTGTGCCGACCTCGTCGCGGCACCGCCACGGTGGCCACGGCTTGCCGCCGGCGACCGGGGCTTCGCCGCCGTCCAGGCGGTGCCGATGCGACTGCGCGAGCAGATCCTCGGGGCACTGAACCTGTTCAGCTGCTCGCCCAGCGACATCCCCGCCGACGTCACCGCGGTCACGCAGTCCTTCGCCAACGTCGCCACTATCAGCATCCTGCGGGTCCGTGCCCTACGCCACAGTGAGATGGTCACCGAGCAGCTACAGAGCGCGCTCCACAGCCGCATGTTGATCGAACAGGCCAAAGGAGTCCTCGCCCAACGTCACCACATCAGCATCGCCGAGGCATTCACGCTGATGCGCACCTACGCCCGTCTCCACAACCGATTGCTCTCCCAGATAGCTCAAGCCGTCATCAGCCAGGCCCCCGACATCGCCGACTTGACGATGGCGCAGACCCGACCACGGCGACGAGGAGTCGCTCTGATCTGAGCACTCAGCCCCAGATGGAGGTTGCGCCACGCGCGACCGGCGGCTGCGAGGACGAGACCGAAACCTGTGACAATCCTCGAACTCAGCACGAGGTGACGCGGGACGGGCCGGAGTTAACGGGTGTGATGCGACGATGCCGGCATGTCGCCGACAGGATCTATCCGTTCCTCGTCGCGGCGCGACCTCGGGATCGCGGTGGTGGTGTTCGGCTGGATCACGATCATGCTGGTCACCGATCCCTCGTCGGGTCTTGGTGAGCAGTGGACCTACGGCGCGGCGACGTGGTTCGTCCTGCTGTGGCTACTGTTCGCGGAGACTCCGCTCGTGCGCACCCAGGTCGCGGTGGTCGTCGCGTTCGCGACAGCAGTCGAATACACCTTCTCGCTGGGGCTCAAGGTGTACGTCTACCGGCTCGACAACATCCCGGCGTTCGTCCCGCCCGCGCACGGCCTGGTGTACCTGTGCGCGCTGGCCCTCGGACGGTCGCCGGTCGTGCACCGCTGGCGCGTCCCACTGGTCGCCGTCGCGCTCTCTGCCGGTGCGGCGTACGCCCTCTGGGGTTTGCTCGGAACCGACCGTGTCGACGTGCTCGGGGCGTTCTGGTTCGGCTGCCTGGTGGCGTTCCTGACGCGGGGGCGGTCGCGGCTGCTCTACGTGGGATTGTTTGCGATCGTCACCTACCTCGAGCTGCTCGGCACCTGGCTCGGTGTCTGGGAGTGGCAACGGTTCGACCCGACCGGGTTGATTGAGATCGGGAACCCGCCCTCAGGCGTCGCCGGCGGCTACGGGTGGTTCGACCTGGCGGCGCTCACTGTCGCGCCGGTGTTGCTGCGGGCGTGGGAGCGGCTTACCCAGATCGGTCGGCCGGAGCGGTAGCAGACAGGGGTCTGCCGTTGTGGCGCGCGGCTGCGGGGGACAGGCGCCCGGGCGGTACGGACGGCCACCGAGGTGACGCGCACTCCACCCGCAGCGACCGCGGCCGCTGCGCACGCCGGTGTCACCAGCATCGAGCACTGCAGGTGGCTTACCAGCGCCACCTTCGATGACCCGGATCTCGACGACGACACCGCCGCGGCCATTGCGGAGAAGGGCATCATCGTCACCCCCACCATCGGCACTAACTACCAACTGAACGAACAACGCCGCCCTGGCTTCGTCGCGCATCAGACCCGCGTGCTGCGATGGCAGGCCAAGCACGGCATCCGCATCATGAATGGAACCGATGCCGGGGTGAGCCCATTCAACCTGTATCCCCACCACCGCTACCTCGAGGCGTTCCAACGCGCCGGGTTCTCCAACCCGCGAATCCTCGACATCCTCACCCGCGAATCAGCCGCCGGTCTCGGCCTCGCCGATCGGATCGGCACCCTCGGCCACGGCTACAGCGCCGACCTCATCGTCGTCGACGGCGATCCGCTGACTGACCTAACCGCACTGCGCCGGCCCCTGCTCGTAGTGGCCCGAGGTCGGCGCCATACCCCAGGTTTGAACCCCCTCACTGCCGACCTTGGGTGACTCACTGATCTTGACCTGACCAATGTCCCTGGGCTTTGCGTTGGGAGGCACAGCCGAACCTCCTGCCACCCGCGTAGCCTGTCGTCGACCCGACGCCGGGAGCTTTCTGATCGCGATTCCCGGCAACGGTCTCCTGGTCGCGGCCGGGCGGACAAGCCTGCCGGCCGGATTCACAGTCCTGTAGTGCCCGGTCGCCGATCCCGCTTACGGCACGAGATCACCGGTGGTCGGTCGACTTCGACCGTGTCCGCAACGCTGCGCGAACACCGCTACGCATTGGCCAGGGCGCATAACCATGCAGTGCCTCAGCGAGTCGCGACATCCGCTATTGCCGCGTCCGCGCGGATGCTGACGCAGTACCGAGCCGTCACATGGTGCATCGGCGTGCCTGACCCGTCAGCTCGGTTCACCCGCGGATAGTGCTCTGCGAGTGTCAGAGGAGGCGTCGGGTGAACGTAGATCAAGAACCTCTGGATTTCGAGCCGTGGGCGCTACCCGGCGCCGGCGGTGGTGTCAGGGGATCCACCACCGGCGGTCGGGCTAGTGCGTGTCCTCGCGGTTTCGCTGCACCGCATGGTCCGCATTCGTGCAGCGGGTGCAGCGCCGTATGGACGGGGGCCCACATAGCGCACTGCTCCGCATGCCATTCGACCTTCGCTGCTGTCGGTCTGTTCGACGCTCATCGCTCGATTGCGGGCAACTCCGGGACCTGCCGTGACCCGGCGACACTGACCTACCGGACCGGGCAGCGTGCCGGTGAGCGAGTCATGTTCTGGCGTGATGGCCTGTGGCGGGCGCCGGAGATGCCCGATGAGGAGGAGGTCACAGCGTTCGGCGAGCGCGCATCATGACGTGGCGTGGGCGGCCAGATCGGCTGCTGCCCTGACAATGGATTTCTCTCCGTAACAACGCAAGGATTGCGTCATCTGACTACCACGGAAGATCCACTGCGCTGGACCGAATCGAGGTGGTGTTCTGGCTGGTCAAGGCTCGAAGGCTGGCCGGGACCAAGACCTGGCGTCAGATTGGCCCTCTCAGGGTGGCGGTGCAGGCGGCGGGGCTAAACGGACGTTCTACGGAGTGAGGCGGCTCTCCATCGCTGGGCGGCCGGCCCGCTTCTGATGTTCAATGGGCGCCGGGTAGGTGATACACAATGTGCGGGATCGTCGCGGCCTTCGGATCAGTCGACACCGACAAGTGCGAGCGGATGCTCAACCGGATACAGCATCGCGGACCCGATGACACCGGGATACTCGTGCTCGACTCGGCTTGGTTGGGCCACCAGAGACTTTCCATCGTCGACATCAGCCGCGGCAGGCAGCCGCTGGCCAACGGTGACGGCACGGCATGGATCATCGGCAACGGTGAGATCTACAACCACGAGGACCTCAGCGCGAAGCTGCCTCCCGGGTTGCTCCAGACTCGGTCGGACACTGAGGCGGCACTGCACCTCGTGATGCGGGACGGCCCGGCCTCGGTGGCCGAGCTCAGCGGCATGTTCGCGCTGGCGATGGTTACCGCCACCGGGGACGGGCTGGTCGCCCGCGACCCGATGGGTGTCAAGCCGCTGTACTGGATCGATGGGGCGGATGGCACGATGTTCGCCAGCGAGCTGCGGGCCTTCGACCCTGAGGATCGGGCCCAAGTGGCCTCCTTCCCGCCCGGCTGCCTATGGACCCCGGCGACCAGCATCGTGCGCTATGCCGACTCAGTTCCGGTGGGAATCCGTCCAGCCCGCCGGGCGCAGCACTCGATCTGGGACAACGGGGTGCTCGAGAAGGTCCGCAACTCCGTGGTGCTGTCTGTGCGGCGGCGGATGATGAGCGATGTTGG
>QHBY01000210.1:0-22159 GCA_003244245.1 Pseudonocardiales bacterium | reverse complement strand
TTCGCGGTCGGTACCAAGGACAGCAGCGACCTGCTGGCGGCCCGGCGGGTCGCCGAGTTCATCGGCAGCGACCACCACGAGGTCGTCGCCACCGCCGAGTCCATCGGTGAGGAGTTGGACAACGCGGTCGAAGTTATCGAGCACTACGATCCGGCCCTGGTCCGCAGCTCGGTGCCGAACCTGCTGCTGGCTCGCGAGGCTGCCAAGAAGGTCAAGGTGGTGCTCACCGGTGAGGGCGCCGACGAGCTCTACGGCGGGTACAGCTACATGCACACCCCGGAGTTCGCTGACCCGAACGCACTGCACGCCGAGCTGGTGCGCAGCCTGGAGCAGTTGCACCACCTGAATCTGCAGCGCTGCGACCGGACGACGATGCACTTCGGGCTGGAGGCCCGCGAGCCGTTCCTGGACACCAACGTGGTGCGTACGGCTCTGACCCTGCCGCCGGAGTGGAAGAAGACCACCGATGGGCGGCTGGAGAAGGCTGTGCTGCGTGAGGCCTTCACCGAGTGGCTGCCAGAGGAGCTGCTCTGGCGCCGCAAGGAGCAATTCGGCGACGGCTCGGGTGCCGGCGAGGTGCTCGCCGCGCTGGCCAAAGACAACACTGCCAAAGCCAAAGCCGGCGACACCGACGGTGCCGTGACGCAGCCACCGGATAGCTGGGCGCTGCGCAGCGACGAGGAGATTCTTTATTACCAGATCTGGCAACGCTCCTTCTCCGGGGTGCGCCCCAAGTCGACCCTGGGCTGCTTCGCGACCCCGTGAGTTACAGGTCGCCGCCCTCTTCGAGGAGGCGGTCGATCTCCCGGCGCAGCAGTCCCAATCGGCCCTCCCGCACCAGTGGGATGTCCCGCCGTCGACGGCGCACCAGCGATAGGTCGATGTCGACTGTGAGCAGCTGCTCTTGGTACTCGTCGGCTTCGGCGATCACTTCGCCCCACGGGTCGACGACGTGTGAGCCACCCCAGAAGCGCAGCGATCCCTCGGTACCGACGCGGTTGACGAAGACCACGTACAGCTGGAACATCCGCCCGTAGAACCGGGTGATGCCGCGCCAGTAGGACCGCGAGTCGTACTTCTCCGGGAACATGCTTTGCGCACTGCACGACGGCACCAGCAGGATCAGCGCCCCGTCCTGGGTGGCCACGTAGGCGAGCTGCGGCTGCCAGGCGTCGTTGCAGATCAGGGTCGCCGCGCGATGCCGTCCACCCATGATCGGGAAGGCTCGGGACGACTGACCGGGCAGGAAGTGCTTGCGCTCCTCGAAGGTCGCGTAGTTGGGCAGGAACAGCTTGCGATGCACGTGCACCAGAAGGCCGTCCTCGTAGTACGCCGCGCTGTTGTAGATGTGCAGACCGTGTGCCTGCGCCTCGGGAAACCCGAACAGCACGCCCGCGCCCTTGGTCGCCGCCCTCGCCAACTTCACCATCCGCTCGTCGTCCGGCGGGATGGAGATATCCTCCTTGAGGTCCCCGATCGTGTAGCCACTGAGCGACAGCTCGGGGAAAACCACCAGGTCGGTTCCTGTGCTGACCGCCTCGGCGATCACCTGCTCGGCACGTGCGACGTTGGCGTCGAGCTCGCCGGGCCGGGAGTCGACCTGCGCGAGCGTAATGCGCATCTCTACCTCCTAGAGACCGGCGACGAGGGCGGAACGCGCTCAAGGTATCGAGCCGTTGTCGCCAACGGCAGCCGGACCCTGGGAAGGGTGACCGCGACGGGTCAAGCACATGCTCGGGATCTGGGTTCAAACCAGCGAGGGCGCGAATTTCTGGGGCTAGGGTGCGCCGAGCTGCGCAACCGTGGGGTGCGTTGTGGGAAGGTAAACTACTACCGTCCTTGTGAGTAACGTTCAGCGGTCGGTTGATGGATTGCTGGTGGCCGAGTGAATTCCGACGGAGGGACTCTGTGCTGTCATGAGCCCGAGCGAGCCAACCACTCCTGAGACCGCCACTGAAGCTGACTTCGAGATCGAGCTCCCCGAAGTTGGGCAGCTCGACCAGGACGAGGAATGGTGTGAAATTTTGGTTGGCGGTGAGCGACGACGCATTCGCTTCCACGATTACCGTGAGATTTACGACATTCCCGGCTTCTACGAGCGGCTCTTCTACGACGAACTCGAGTGTCAGTCACCGCGCGTGATCCGAAGGCTGCTGGCTCGGGCGCTCACCGAGCTAGGGACCGAGCCGGGCGAGCTCAGGGTGCTTGATGTCGGGGCGGGGAACGGGATGGTCGGTGAGGAACTCCGCGAGCTCGGGGCCGGGACCGTCTACGGTATCGACATCATCAAGGAGGCGGCCGCCGCGGCCCACCGGGACCGCCCCGGAGTCTATGAGCGGTACCTCGTCGCCGACCTCACTGACCTGGCGCGCGATGAGCGCGACACGCTCGCCGGAGCCAACCTCAACACGATGACGACGGTGGCTGCGCTGGGATTCGACGACATACCGCCGCGCGCTTTCGCCGTCGCCTACAACCTCATCTCCACCCCAGGTCTAGTGGCCTTTACCATCAAGGAGGAATTCTTCGCAAAGCGCGATTCGAGCGGCTTCAGCAGCCTGATCCGTCGGATGTTTGACGAGGAAGTCATCCGGCCCCTAGCCAAGGAGCGCTACCGGCACCGCCTGTCCGTGCAGGGCGAGCCGCTGTACTACGTCGCGTTCGTCGCGGAGAAGGTTAGCGACGTCTCTCCGGCCTGGCTCGACTGACCGAGTGCCGCACATCAGCCGTACCCGAAAGGGTCGGTCGGCAACGCAGGCCTGCTGTGGCGACCACACCGCTCAGGTGGCGGTTTCTTCAGTAGGTGCTCCGTCGATCCGCACCACATGAGGTCAACGGAGGTCCCGACGGGGCTGCGTTCGCTGGCCATGGGGCCAAAGAGCAATACGACGTCGTCGAGGTCGGGAAGATCGCGAAGTCGCGCAGGAAGAGGTCTGCGTCGTCGAGGTTCATCAGTGCCATGAGAACTATGATGCTCCCAGTCATCCACGAGATCGATGGCAACCGGCCCCTAGTACGCGCGGGGACGACCTCGCCGCCATCGCCGCAGGAGTACGGCTGCGGGCTGATCCCACGACAGCACTGCGTCGCCCTCCGGTTGGTCAAAGACTCGAAGGCTGACCAGGCTGCTGCGTAACTGCCGGAGTCTCAGATGGGTCACTCATGCAAACACCGGTGCCGCCTATGCCGCAATAACCGTTCGGGTTCTTGGCATCAGATAGGTACTGCTGGTGGTAGTCCTCGGCGTAGTAAAAGTCGCGCAGGGGAACTATCTCGGTGGTGATCTGCCCGCGCCCGGCGGCGGTGAGTGCCTGCTGGTAGGTGGCCTTACTCGCCTGCGTCTCGGCGGCCTGGTCGGTATCGGTGGTGAAGATCGCTGAGCGGTACTGGGTGCCCCGGTCGTTGCCCTGCCGCATGCCCTGTGTCGGGTCGTGGCCTTCCCAGAACACTTGTAGCAACTTGCCATAGGAGATCTGCACGGGTTCGAAGACGACGAGTACGACCTCGGTGTGTCCGGTTCGCCCGGAACACACCTCTTCATAGCTGGGGTTCGGGGTGTGACCGCCGGCGTAGCCGACCGCGGTGGAGTACACGCCGGGGGTGCGCCAGAAGATCCGCTCGGCGCCCCAGAAACAACCCATCCCGAATACCGCGGTGCGCAGACCGTCGGGGAACGGCGCCACGATGCGGTGGCCGCTCACGGCGTGCTGCTCCCCGACCAGCATCGGGTTGGATCGCCCGGGCAGCGCCTGCTCGGCGGTCACCATGCGGGTCTTGTCGCGTCCGAAGAGAGCCATGCCGCCAGATTACGCCGAGGCCGGTTCCCGTTCGGTCAGCTCGGGTCGCTCGCGCAGCTCCCCATGTCGGTGAGGGCTGACGCTCGGATTCAGGGTATGGGACGTCCGAGCGCCGCGACGGGGCTTGCCGCACGGAAGGTAGCGGCGCAACGACAACGTCGGCGCTTCGATGTAGCGCCAGGAAAGCCAACCGCACAGGTAGGTCAGCGGCAGTGCGGTCACGGTCAGCGACCATTGGGTGTCGGCGCCAGCCATGATCAGCAATTGCTGGACGGGGAACCCCCACACGTACAAACCGTAGCTACCGAATACCCATGAGTCGTATCCCTCCAGGCGAGCCGGCCAGTGAAACGCGAGCACCAGTGCCCCATAGCCGGCCATGAACGGGAGGGCCAAAGCTCCGGCCTTGGTGGTGTGTACCGCGATCTGCAGCCCGACCAGCGACCATGCGACGAAGGGTGACAGCGGAATCTTGTCGCGGTAGGCGTGCAGCACCATGCCGATGCTGAACGCGACGAGGAACGAGACCAACGACCCGAACGGAACCTGCAGGAACGAGCCACCATGCCCGGGGTTGCCCATGCTCGCGTCGAGCCGACGATCGAGCACGATCAGGGTCAGCATCAGCACGATTGTCAGCCACGGCGCCCGACGGAACAGCCCGGCAGCGCCGAATCCGAGCACCAACAGGTAGCCGGTGAGCTCCATCGGCAGCGTCCAGATCGCGCCGTTCGCCGACCAGGGATAAGGATTGTTGTCGAACACCCCGGTGAGTCGATGCTGCAATGTGTACAGACCCGCGTTGTGGACGATGTATCCCCAGGTGCCCCGAGCGGAGAAATACGCCGACACGTCGACCGTCGACACCAGTGGTCCGATCACCAGGGCGGTGACGAGCACCACCACCAGCAGCGGAGGCCACAGTCTCAACACCCGCTTGGCGCTGAAGCGCCATGGCCAGCACAACGGGTGGTATCACGATCGGGCTGTTCGCTCTCGCGATGCCTGACCAGCAGGCCGCGACGACGGTGGCGCAGGAGATTGTCACCGCGCAGCTCGATGGTGGACTCAAGGCCGACGACAACCGCGCGCTGCAGGGCGTGGCGGTGATGGCCAGTGCTCCAGGCTCAGGGTCCGCGACGTACCGGGGCGTCTATGTCCTCTACAACCGGGCGATCTTCGTCGACGTGTCCGGGCCGAACCGCGACGCCGTGCAAGCCACCTTCGACTCCCTGATCAAGCAGCAGGTGACCTACGCCCCCCCAACAGTCCGGGTCGGCCGCTAGCGACGGCGAGACCTCGTGAGTGGGAAACAGTGTTAGAACACCGTTTCCCACTCACGACCCGAGTTTGGCGGCGGTGGCCAGGACATCGCGCAGGGCGGCGCGGGCTACGTCGGGACCGAAGCGCTCGGTGATCGCGCTGGCGCCGGTCTCAGACAACGTGCACCACAGCGCGTCGTCGTCGAGCAACGCCACCACGTGGTCGGCGAACCCACGAGCGTCGGCGGCCACCAGCACGTGCTCGCCGTCCACCAGCGCCATCCCCTCGACGGCCACCGGTGTGCACACCGTGGGCAGGCCGGCGGTCATGCTCTCGCCGACCTTGCCCTTCACTCCGGCCCCGAACCGCAGCGGCGCCACCGACAGCCGGCACCGCTGGTGCAGCGGTACCAGATCAGCCACCCAGCCGTGTATCTCGACGGTGTCATCAGCCAGCTCGAGCACGTCGGGCGACGGGTTGCTGCCCACCACATGCAGGACAGTGGCCTGGATGGCCACCGCATCCCGGTTGGGCAGGTGATCGAAGCTGCCGACGAACAGCAGCCCCGCGCGGCCTTGCGGCCCGGGTACCGCACCGGCCGGGTGGTGCACATTGGACAGCACCCGCACGTCCGCTTCCGGGACAAGGTCGCGCAGCAGGACCTGCTCGTGCTCGGAGACCACCAAGGTCAGGTCGGCGGCCCGGACCAACCCCAGTTCCAGTTCCCGCGACGCGGCTGCTTTGCCCGCCAGGGCGGTCGCCCTGGCCTCATAGAAGACCACCCGCTCGCCCAGCTCGACGAGCTGGAGCAGCAGCCGGTGCGTACGCAGCGACCCTGAGTCACGGTCGGGCATGGGGACCTGGTGGTCGGCGACGAGCACCAGACCACCCCGGGGGCCGGCCGGCCCCCGCTGGCGCGCCAGCCACACGTTGAGCTCGCTGGCGGCCGGCAGGTGCTCGACCAGGCTCGACGCCCACTTGTCGACGAACTGCGCGCGGTTGATCTCCTGGAAGCGCTTGACGCCACCGGTGACGCCGGTGCCATGCGAAACACCCTCGTGGTGCACCATCACCGCGCGCGGGTCGACGATGGTGCGGTGCCCGGTCGCCCGGATGGCGAAGGCCAGGTCGGTGTCTTCGTAGTAGGCGGGCGCGTAACGCTGGTCGAACCCGCCGACGGCCTCGAACAGCTCCTGGCGGACCAGGATCGCCGCTCCGGAGCAGTAGTCGACGTCGCGCCGCACCGTGAACCCCGGGGCGTGAGCGTCGTGATCGCGGCCGTAGTTCCAGCCCGAGCCGTCGGCCCAGGCGATGCCACCGCTTTCCTGCAACCGCCCGTCCGGGTACACCAGCATCGCGCCGACCAACCCGATCCGATCGTCGGAGTCCGCCGCATCGACCAGCGCGTCCAGGGCGCCGGGCCGCACCTCGGTGTCGTTGTTGAGAAAAAGCAGGTAGGCCCCGCGGGCGTGGCTCGCGCCGAGATTGCAGGCTCCGACGAACCCGACGTTGTGCTCGGTTCGCACCAGCCGAACGCCGGGGCTGGCCGAGACCAGCTCGGCGGTGCGATCCGGTGAGGCGTCGTCGACGACCAGCACCTCGAACGGGACCGCCGGGCGGTGCGCCTCGATACTGGCCAGGCACGCCCGGGTGTAGTCCCACTTGCCGTGCACCGGCACGACGATGCTGAGCAGTGGCGACGTGCTGGTGCACAGCCGTACCGGGCCGCCCGGTGCGGCATCTGGAGCCGCAGCCGGCAGCCCCCGGCCCAGGGCACGCTCGTAGAGGTCACGGCGCAGCGTCCCGCGCGGCGCCGCGCGCTCCACGGTGCCCCGGTAGCGGGAGATCAGCCGCGCCGCGGTGGCCGACTGCTCCGTCTGCAACGCCTGTACCTGGCGTTCCAGCTCGGCTGCTCGGCGTTGCGCTTCGCCGGCGATCTCCCGCTGCCAATCCGCCAGCGACTCCGCCCGTTGGGCCCGACGGTTCGCGCCGGCCAGCTCGCTGCCCAGCCGGCGCAGGTCGCGCTCCTGCCGTTCCCGCCGTCGCGTGGTGGCTGCTTCGACGACGGCGGCCTGTTGCCGCTCGTGGGCCAGCTCGCCACGCAGCTGGGCGACCTGGTCCTGCTGCTGGGCCAGCGTGCGGCGTGCGTCGCGCACCAGGGTCAGGTCGGGATCACCAGGACACTGAGCTGCGGCAGTTCCGGCAGCGCCGCGTCCGAGGCGACACCGAGCAGGTAGGTGTGCGGCACCTCCGCCGCCACCCGCCAGCCGCCATCCGGCGCTCTGCGCAGCGACTGCGCGATCCCCGCACCGGGTGCCGCGCTCGCGATGAGTGATCCGGCGACGACGTTCTGCCGCAGGATCGCGACGTGGCGCAGCGAGCCACCCAGCAGCGCTCGGAACTCTGGCTCGGTGAGCTCCCGCACGTGAAACGGGTTGTCATTGCCGTGTTGGTGGCTGTACACGGCCACATCCGGCGTGCTGGTCAAGAACAACCCGCCCGGCGCCAGCAGCCTGCGCACCATCGCCATCAGGATGTCCTGCTCCTCGACGTGTTCCAGCGCCTCGAAGCAGGTGATGACGTCGAAGCGGTCCACCCCGGCGAGCAGCTCGGGATCGATCATCGATCCGATCGTGAAATGCAGATTGTCCTGGCGGTAGTTCGCGGTGGCGTGTTCCACGGTGCGTGGGTCGATGTCGACGCCCACCACGTCGCGGGCTTGCGCGGCGAGCTGCGCGGTCCCGTAACCCTCCCCGCAGGGCGAGGTCCAGTACCCGCGCACCCGCGGTGAACCGGGCGGCCAGCGCGTAGCGGTGGTAGTGCTCGTAGACCACCTGCAGGTCCTCGGTCCAGGGCACGCAACGTTCGCCGGTCCGCTCGATGCGGCGGTTGTCGCGCTTCTCCATTGGAATTTCTCCCCATGTCCGGCGGGTCAGCCGGTGCAGGATAGGCGAGTGAGCCGAGTTACGGTGCACGCCATGTCGGTGACCGGCCGCAGCCACCTGACGCCGGCTGAGCCGGCAATCCGGCCACCGCCGACCGAGCCGGCGTTCACGAGGCGTGGCTTCCTCGGACGTATTCGCTGGCCCCGACCGTGCGTCAGGACCGAACCCGGTCGATCGCCAGTGACTTCCGGGTCCCGCTGCGGCTGACGTCGACGCCCGCCGAGGGCACCGTCGGCGAGCCGAGGCCGCCCGACAGGGGGATCGGGGACTAAGCCCAGCTAAAGAGGCGGGAGCCGGCGGCGCCCGGCGATGCCGAGGTCGGAGCGGTGATACCAATCCAGCGTGGGCTCACCTTCCAGCCAGCACAGCCGTACCGACACCCCGTCCAGCTCAGCCGGGAAGTCGATGAGCAACGGTGCGAACCCCTTGAGCTCGATGCCCTGATCGGGAAACCACTCCAGCATCTCGTCAAGCCGGGCCTGCAGCGCTTTGGCCTCCGCGAGACCGCCAAGTGCGGACGCACCGGAGCGGCGCAGGTCCATCGACAGCTCGGTGAGGTCAGCTCGTGCCTCGACCAGCGCGTCGACCCTCCTGCGCACCTCCGGCAACAAGGCGCGCGCGTCGTGCACTTCGAACAGCCGGTGACCGCCCACGGTGGCAACAGTAGTCGTTGCCGGGCCAAGTCCGCCTCAGCCGTTGGTCGGCGGCCGCTCCACGAGCTGGCTGAGGAACAGCTGCTCACCGAGCTTGTCCATCAGCTCCAGGTTGGTCTCGAGGTAGTCGATGTGCTCCTCCTCGTCAGCGAGGATGCGCTCTAAGAGGTTCGCGGTGGTGATGTCCCCCTTGTCCCGGCACATCGCGATACCGGGGCGCAGCCGCTCGACGACCTCCATCTCGACGGAAAGGTCCGCCTGGAACTGCTCTCGCACGGTCTGCCCGATCCGTAGCGGGAGCAGCTTCTGGTAATTCGGGAGACCCTCCAGGAACAGGATGCGGTCGGTGATCCGCTCCGCGTGCTGCATCTCCTCGATGGACTCAGACCGGGTGTGCTCTGCAAGCTTGGTGAATCCCCAGTTGGCCTGCATCTTGGCGTGCAGGAAGTACTGATTGATGGCGGTCAGCTCACTGGTGAGCTGCTCATTGAGCAGTGCCAGGACCTCGTCATCGCCGCGCATAACACCAAACCCCCTCGAATGGATCAGTCAGTGATCACAACCGTACGCGTCGCGGGTAGGGGTTGTCACGGAAGGTGAGCCTGCCCTGACCAGGGGATACTCCGGTGATCAAGCCTCGCCGGAGATCAGGCGGTGCACCGCAGTGCGCCGGCCGACGTCAGATCGTCGGCGTGGGCACCAAGCAGGGCGACGATCTTCCCGACGCAGGTCCCGCATCCGGTCCCAGCTTCGCTGCGGTTCACCACGTCCCGCACGGTGCAGGCCCCTTCGGCGATGCATCCGCGCACCTGCGCCTCGGTCACTGCCCGGCAGATGCACACATACATGGCTCGATGCTCCTCGACCGAGTGATTAGGCAAGGCTAAGCACAGCAGATGATCCGGCTGGCGTCTAGCCCCAACTCGCCGAGCGGCCCGGTGCAGCGCTCGGACCGCGCGAGGGGGCGAGGTTGGTCGCGAATAGGCCTTTGGGCGGTCTTCTGACCGGAAGTCGTCTCGCGACGACCGCTATCCGTACTAGAGGGTGGAGCTTGTGAACACGAACGTGGAAGGTGGGGTCGGATCGAGATGGCGGGCCTTGCTGGAAGCGGTGCTGTACGAGTGATGGAGGTTGGTTGGCCCTCCGGAGCCGCCCTGCGGGGGGTGGCTTCAAACCACCGTGCGCTGCGTCCGTTAACGGCGGTTCGTGGTGAGCGGCACGGAAAAGGCGCGCCTGGGAGTGCGTCAGGTGTGGATCGGGAAGATGAACGAAAGCGAACTGTCAGTGACGTGTCGAAACCTATTCAGTTGACATCAAAACCGGGGTCGGCTCCACATCCCGGGATGAGTCTGGGGGATACCCGTTTACTGCCCAGGCGGTGTCCGGCATACAGGCAGCATGAGCCCGATCCAGGCTCTCGTATGGAACGTGTGAAGGTGTCGCCCCGAAACTGTTGCCGGGAAATTTCGGTAGCGAGAGGGAGCGCCTCAAGCGGCAGAAACCGCGAGGGGTTGAGTACCGGTTGCGGGGCACGCTGGCGGACTGGCCCGTAGTAGCTGTGAAACCTGGTAACTCGGGTGGAGCCAAGGGGCTGGGTCGTTCGTGGTTTGTGGATGTGGCCAACCAGAAGGGATGAACCGCGTGCATGGACCGAGGAATCAGGGAAAGTCGTTCGACATTCCAAAGCGACTGGTATGGGGCGCGTACCTGAAAGTGAGGGAGAACAAAGGAGCGGCCGGGGTTGATGGCGTGACGATCGAGCGGTTTGAGAAGAACCTGAAGGGAAATCTCTATCAACTGTGGAATCGCATGTCATCGGGTTCGTATTTCCCTGGTGAGGTCCGGGCGGTGGAAATACCTAATAGTGGTGGCGGAGTGAGAGTTTTAGGCATTCCGAATGTTGTGGACCGGATCGCGCAAACGGTGGCGGTGATGATGTTGGAGCCGGACGTGGAACAGGTATTCCACGATGACTCCTTCGGGTATGGTCCCGGGCGCTCGGCTCTGGACGCGGTAGCGGTGTGCAGGAAACGATGCTTCAGGAACGACTGGGTCCTGGATATGGATATCCGGAAGTTCTTCGACACCGTGCCCTGGGATCTGATGGAGAAAGCGGTAGCGCACCACACGGATCAGAAATGGATTCTGTTGTATGTGGGGCGTTGGCCGCGATCCCCATTGCGGGTGCCGGATGGCACGTTGGTGCGCCGCGATAAGGGTACGCCGCAAGGTGCGGCGATTTCCCCGTTGTTGGCGAATCTCTTCATGCACTACGCGTTTGACGTTTGGATGAAACGGGAGTTCCCGGGAATCCGATTCGAGCGCTACTGCGATGACGTGGTGGTCCACTGTGTTAGCGAACGTCAAGCCCGCTTCGTGTGGGACACGGTCGCCCGTCGGTTGGCCGATGTTGGGTTGGAGCTTCATCCTGACAAGACCCGTCTCGTCTATTGCAAGGACAGTAGACGACGCAGAACATATGAACAGATATCGTTCACGTTCCTGGGTTACCAGTTCCGGTCCAGGGAGGCTTTCGATAGGAGACGCGGAGTTGCCTTCACTGGGTTTCTTCCGGGAGTCAGCCCGGACAAACTGACGGAGATGAGCCGCCGGATAAGGTCGTGGCGGCTGCATCGACGTGTCAACCTCACTCTCGACTATCTCGCGGAGGACATCAACCAGGTCGTTCGCGGGTGGCTCGCGTATTTCACCCGGTTTTATCCGACCGCGGTGGGTCCTCTATGCCAACGCATCAATGGCCATTTGATGCGGTGGGCGCGAAAGAAGTACAAACGGCTGCGGAGCCGAAAACGGGCACGGGCATGGCTGAAAGGCGTGATGGAAAGAGCGCCCGGCATGTTCGCGCACTGGGCGGTCTCCAGCGCTCTCTGAGGATGGACGACACGAGCCGTATGAGCCGCGAGGCTCACGTACGGATCTGTGGGGGCCGGCGGGTGAAACTCCCGCCGGCTACCCGGCGAAACCCTCGCTCAGGTGAAATCACACTACCGGAGGGGTGAATTATGACCGGTTACTTCCAGTCATTCGACCGGGCGCGCTGCGGATGGGACAGGCACACGAGGGACCATGAGCACCGCAACCGCAACCGCAACCGCCGCAACCGCAGCCACAGTGGTCACAGAAGGTAACAGCACGAGCTGAGTAAGCCTCTGCCCGGGAGTCGGGGCCGGGCGGGGCCCGTCGATGACCTCTCTTGACTCATGAGGGCGCCGACGCGTGTGTGGCTTTGCGGCCGACGCCGCGGACTTCGAAGCCGACCCGGCGCAGTACGTCGGCGTCGAGCAGGTTGCGGGTGTCGATCACGATGCGCTGCTGCACCAGCTCGGCCAGCTGGCCCCAGTCCAGTAGCCGGAACTCAGGCCATTCGGTGAGGACGACCAGGGCGGCGGCGCCGGAGGCGACTTTGAGCGGGTCGTCGGTGACCTGCAGATGATCGGTCATGCCGGACACCGTGGCGGGCACCCCAGGGTCGTATCCGATCAGGTCGGCGCCTTCGGCGGCCAGTAGTGCAGCCACCGTCAGAGCCGGGGAGTCGCGCAGATCGTCGGTGCCGGCTTTGAAGGTCAGTCCGAGCAACCCGATCCGCTGTCCGGCCAGCGACCCCCCGACGGCGTCGCGGACCTTAGCCACCATCCGGTGCTGCTGGTGGGTGTTGGTGTCCAGGCTGGCTTGGAGCAGCGCGAAGTCGAAATCCGCTGCGGCGCACACCTGGAGCAGCGCGTGGGTGTCTTTGGGCAGGCAGGATCCGCCCCAGCCGGGCCCCGGTTGCAGGAAGGCCTGCCCGATCCGCCGGTCGTAGCCGATGCCTTCGGTGACGTCGAGGACGTCGGCCCCGAACCGCTCGCACAACTCGGCGATGGCATTGACATAGGACAGCTTCATCGCCAGGAAGCAGTTCGCCGCGTACTTGACCATCTCCGCGCTGGCCGCGTCGGTGAGCACCGTCGGCGCGCCGAGCCGGGCATACAGCGCCGCGACCCGCTCGGCGGCGTCTTGGGCGTCACAGCCCACGACGATGCGGTCGGGGTTGAGAAAGTCCTCCACCGCCGAGCCTTCCCGGAGGAACTCCGGGTTGCTGACCACTGCCACGTCCGGGCGGTCCAGCAACCGCGCGGTGCGCGCCGCGGTGCCCACCGGCACCGTCGACTTGTTGACCACCACGCAGCCCGCCGGCAGCAGTGCGCGCACCTCGGCGGCCACCGCCTCCACGGCCGACAGGTCCGCCGCGCCGCCGGAACCCATCGGCGTGGGTACACACAGGAACACGACCTCGGCATCCGTGACCGCGGCCGCCGCTCCCACCACGAACCGCAACCGGCCCGCGGCCAGGCCCTGCGCGACCAGATCCGGCAGCCCAGGCTCCAGGATCGGCACCTCGCCGGCGGACAGCCGGGCCACCTTGGTCTCGTCGACGTCGGCGCACACCACCCGGTGGCCCAATGAGGCCAGGCACGCCCCGGTGGTCAGGCCCACATACCCGGAGCCGATCACCGCGATGCGACGCACGAACATGCGGTCTCCCCTCACGCTGTGTTGCTGCTCATAGTCGCACAGTTACAAGTGACCCGGTTATAAGTCACCGCAGTTACAGGTCGCTGGCGTAGGGTACGTCGTTGACCTGTTCCGAGCTCATCCACAGCCGCAGTGCCCGGGTGGCGTGCACGTCGTCGGCGTTGTAGGTGAGCAGCCGGGTTCGCTGCGTCAGATCCGGTGGCGCGCCGCCCAGCCCCACCGCGTCGGAGTACCAGCGCATCGAGTTCTCCCCGCTGGCCTCCGGATCGTGCCAGGAGAACCCGGCGGCCGGAGCGATCGTCTTGAGGCCCTTGCCGTGCGCGCAGAGAAACTCGGCGCTGACCACCCCGTACAGGTCGACCCAGTGGCCGCAGGTGATGAACTCCTGCACCTCGGCGACGGCCGGAATCCCGGGGGCACCGGCGAAGCGCTGCGCGGAGCGCAGCATCCAGCGGTTCTCGGCCTGCTCGTTGTAGCAGTAGGCCGCGAAGCTCAGACCCCGCGCGGCAGCGCGGCACCGGACGTCGGTCAGCCAGACCCAGAACTGCGCGAACGACCGCGCCTCATCGAGGGTCGGCACCGGTTCCCAGGTGGCGAAGGCACGGTAGCCGCCCGGCATCCCGATGTCGGAGCCCGATAGCAGGCAGCCCCACAGGTACGCCCCGGACTCGTCGAAGCTCTCCATGTCCACGTCCACCTCGACGTCGGCGCGCGGCACGGTGACGCGCCGGTTGCGCCGCACCAGTGTGAGGTCCCGCTGCCAGGCGCGGGCCAGCAGCACCGCGTCACGAAAGGGCATCCCGGCCATCGGGACCGGTGGTTCATCCGCCGGGTCCAGCGCGGCCAGCTCGTCGACGGTGGATAGCCCGGCCGCCCGCAGGGCCACGGCGTCCTCGCCGCGCAGCACCATGCTGACGTCCCGGGATTCCCGCAGCGCCGGGCCGCACAGCGGCCACCACGGGCAGGACCGGCATTCGGTGATCCGGGACGGCTGGGCCAGCGGCTCGGCCTCGGTAGCGGCGGCTCGCGCGACCGCCAGCCGGTCGGTGAACCGGGCGTCGTACTCGGCCATCGCGGTCCGCCCGCCCGGCCAGGTGGGCGCGTCGAGGTCATGCCACACCACGACGTCGGCCTCCAGCCCGATCACCCCGCCGGTGGGCCGACCACGGGCCGCCAACCCGGCTGCCTGGAGCAACCGCACCGCATGCGCCAGCCGCAACTGATCCCGGGACTGGGGGCGGACCTTGCGGTTAGGGTCCGTGCTTGCCAGCGTCGGTTGGGCTAACGAGCTGGTGCGAGCCCCGGAACCCGGGTCGGTCACCTTGTGCCGCACGACGATCACTGGAAGGTAGCCACCACCGCGGTGGCGCACCAGCAGTTCCACGCCGCCACGCCGGCCGCTCTGGGGATCCGCCAGCAGCAGGCCGCCCCAGACGAACGGGGCGCGTCCGATGAGCAGGGCCAGGGTGGCGGCGCACCGCTGTTCGGCAGGCAGACCCGGCGAAACCTCCGCCCAATCGGCGGTGTGGTACCCGGCGAGCTGGTCGGCTACGCAGCGACGGTGCGCGGCGGCGTCGGCGATCCGTCTCGCGGCCGTTGCGTCCAGGGCGGCGCGCGGCGCGGTGGCGGCCGCCGGGTCGTGCTCCAGGTGCACCCGGCGGCGGCAGCGGGTGACCACAGCTGCATCCAGCAGCACTGTCGAGTCCACGGCGTCAGACTATGTCTCGGGACCGACAGCCTGCGCCATTGGCCGCCAGCGCCACGACGATCACGACCCCGATCAGGTCCCCCTGGCGATGAAGCCGTGCTGCCCGAGCCAGTCGCGGGCAACCCGGCGTGCCGACCTGCCGTCTGCGGACCGCTGCCGGTTCAGCTCGGCCATCACCTCGTTGGTCAGGGCCACGGAGATCGGGGCGAACGCCTCACCGGCCAGGCCAGCGGTAGCTGCACCCGCAGCATCCGGCGTACCGGGCCCATCCCCATTCCTCGGGCGGCTTCCAGCACAGCGGGGTCCACACCGGACAGTCCGGCCGAGGTGTTGCGCAGCACCGGATAGATCGCATACAGGGTCAACGCGACGATGCTCGGGGTAACCCCGAGCCCCAGCAGTGGCTGCAGGATGCCGAACAGCGCCAGCGACGGGATGGTCAGCGCGGCGGACGCGAACAGCAGCGACGTCTCCCGGCCGCCCACCCGCAGACTGCGCCGCCACGACGGCGGGGTGAGCTGATTGGTGTGCAGCACCAGAGCCAGCACCAGCGAGATCACACTGGCCAACGCCACCGAGTAACCCACCAGAAGGAAGTGCTGCTGGGCGTAGAAGATCAGTTCAGTGGAGTTCTCCGATAGGTACCGCAGGTAGGCGCCCATGCGGTGAGGCTAACGTCGGGTTTGCCCTATACCCAGCGTGTGCGCAAAAACGACAGCCAACGATGCGCGTAAACGTTGTCAGTGAGAGCGCTTCAGCGTCATCAGTATCTGCGCTAGAGTGTTAGTCTCTTTAGATGACGTACCTGCCGCGGCTGGTGGATGGGTTGTTGACCGAGTTGCTGGCCGGCCTACCGGCCGTCCTCGTCGTCGGTCCCCGGGCCTGTGGAAAGACGACGACCGCGCGCCGCCACGTCGAGGACTCGCTGCGGTTGGATCGGCCGGCGGACGCCGATCTGGTCCGGGCGGACCCGGACGCGGCGTTGCGAAGCCGATCCACGCCGCTGCTGGTCGACGAATGGCAACTTGTCCCGGAGGTGCTCGCAGCGGTGAAACGGGCCGTCGACGACGTCAGCGGAACCGGTCGGTTCGTGATCACCGGTTCGGCGCAGACCGACCTGACGGCGGCGGGTTGGCCTCTGACCGGCCGCGCGGTCCGGCTACCGATGTGGGGTTTGAGCCAGCGAGAGCTCGTGGGCGACCCGGGCGCGGTGTCGATCCTCGATCGGCTCGCCGGGGCAGGCGTGGACGCGTTGACCGCCCCATCGCGGGCCCTCGATCTGATCGACTACGTCAATCAGGCGTTGCACGGGATGCTGCCGGAGGTGGCGCTACAGCCCGATGCGCGGCTGCGACGTCGGTGGCTCGCGAGCTACGTCGACGAGGTCGTCATACGGGACGGCGCGCTGGTCGATGGTTCCCGAGATCCGATCCGCCTGCGGCGTTACCTCCAGGCGTTGGCTGCCAACACCGCCGGGGTGGTAGAGCACCGCACGCTCTATGAGACGGCAGAGGTCAACCGGCTCACCGCCGCCGGCTACGACGGGCTGCTGACCGCGCTTCTCGTGGTCGACTTCATGCCCGCGTGGCACACGAACCGGCTGTCCCGGCTCACCAGCAGACCCAAGCGGCTCCTGGTCGAGCCAGCGCTGGTGGGCCCGCTGCTCGGCGTCGACGCAGCCGCCGTTCTGCGCGAGTCCGACTTGCGCGGACGGTTGCTGGAGACCTTCGTCGTTAGCCAGCTGCGACCGGAGCTGACCGTCGCGGAAACCTCGCCGCGCCTGTTCCACCTGCGGGACCGTGACGGGCGACATGAGGTGGACGTGGTCGTCGAATTCGGCGACGGAAGAGTCCTCGGCATCGAGGTCAAGGCCGCCGCCACGGCCGGCCGTTCCGACGCCCGGCACCTGATCTGGTTACGGGACAGGCTCGGGGACCGCATGGTCGGCGGCCTCGTGCTGCACACCGGTCCGCACGCCTTCCCCCTCGACGACAGGATCCGCGCTGCGCCGATCAGCTCGCTGTGGTCATCGCTGGGGTAGCACAGCGGCAGCGGTGCCGGGGACTCCGAGCAGCGCGTCAAGGCCGGCGAGCGCTCGACCGATGCGGTGTCGCAGCTCACGGCGGCTGATCCAGCCCTGGGCGCGATACCGGTGGTCCTGGGCGAGCATCACCAGGACCGCCAGCGCCTCAGCGAGCTCTTCGCGGCGGTGCATCGGCAACTGGCGGATGAACTCCAGTTGCGCGTCCACCAAGCCGTCCAGGAAGGCGGCCTCCCGCGCCACGGCGTGACGCCGCCTTGCCCCCATGTGCACCGCCTCTGTTGGCCCAGTTGTCGTAACCATCGCGGGTCCGGCGCCCGGCGTTACCCAGGCCACGCGCATTAGCTCCGATCGGCTCAGCGGTGACGGAGGCGGGCAGTGGCGAGCAGGGTGGGGTCTACTCGGCGGCGGCCTTGGGTGAACAGGGTCCGGGCGAAGGGGACCATGAGCAACGGCTGGTCATCGCCGATCAGGTCGCTATAAACCGGAAGGAAGTTGCGATGGTCCAGGCTCACCAAGAACTCGGCGCACAGCAGCCCCCGGCCGTCCAGGCATCCGGTGCCGTGCCAGGGCAGCAGGGTGGAGCCACCGAGGTAGGAGAAACCGCTGCAGCCAGGCCGCGAGGCAACGGTGGCCAGCCGGACATGCGGTGGAAAGCGCCGGGCGACGTCGGCGGCGGCGTCGGCCAGCGAGGCCGCAAGGTAGTTCACGGTGTCCTGCCAGGCGCAGCCGACCACCTCGCGCCGAGCCGAGACAATCTCCGGAGACAGCTCTGGCGCGCTGAAGCCGTCGGGCCAGGCGAGCACCTCACAGGCCCACCGGCGCGGCTCGACTCCCGCCCGGGCGGGCACCGGTACCGAGTACACCAACGACCACAGGATGTCGCGAAACGACGGCACATTGACCAGCAGCGCGCGCGGCAGTTCCTCGGCCAGTCGTTGGTCGATTCCGGACGCGCTGTCCAGCGAACGTGGGCTGCCGGCCAGCGACGTGATCAATTCGCGGAACCTGCGTCGATGTTGCTCGCGCCGAGCCCAGCCGCGCGGGCCGAGCAGGCGGGCGACGAAGCACGACTGGTCGCAGAACCGCGCGGCGTCCTCCAGCCCGAGCAGCTGGGCATAACGTCGTAGCTGCCGCCGGTAGCGCCGCATCTCCGCCCAGCCGCGCGGTCGCGAGTAGCCACCGTCGTTGAGCACCACTATCCGCAGGCCGGGCGGGTATACCGCCGCGAAGGCATCGTGGAGCTCCTTGAGGCGTAGCAGTGCGCCAAGTTCGGCCAGGTCGGGCCAGGGGCCAGCGGCCTTGAGTCCATTGTCATGCTGTTTGAACGGGAAACCGATGGTCAGGATTGTGATCGGCAGCCGGGCTTGGACGAATGGAGCCATCTGTCCCACCGCGGTTTCCAGCGGATAGCAGGAACGTGAACCCTTGAGAAACCGGGAACGAGTCAGGATCCGGTGTAGCGCCGCCACCACGTCGTGCGGGCCCTGCGGTGGCCAGCTGCTCGAAAGCTGACCAGTGACCCCACCTATCGAGGCTGTGGCGTGCGCCATCGCGTTGTCTGCGAGGCGGGCCGATGCGGCCTCCGAGCCGGCCCGCAAGGTGCTCAGCAGGGTTGCAAGCTCGCCGGCGTCCAGACGGACGGGCCACTGGTCGACCCAGCTCGAGGTGCGTAGCAGATGCAGCGGGAGCGCGCGCAGCGACCGCGCATGCGAGATGGTGAGTGCTGGGCCATTGGTGAGTGCCAGACCGGTGGGCGATGGACCGTTGGTGGACGCCGGATCATCAGAGTGACACAGGTGGTTACTCGCGGTACGGGACGGGGCCAGCGCTCCCGCCACCGATGGGGGGGCCGGCGACACAGGATCCGACAGTAGACGTCCAGGTAGATCAACGCACCCCTTCAGCGCCGGACGGTCCGCCAACGGTCGGACAGCCGACCGGCCCGTAGGCAGGCCATCCGGCGGTCGAACTCAGCCTGCACGGCCGGGGAGGACATAGCCCGGGGGAACACCCCGGCGATCAGCTTGAGATCGCGAATACCGTGCAGTACCTCGAAGCCGTCCCAGTCCCGCACATCGAACCCATAGGTATCGATGAAGTCGCGCAGATGCGCAGCGGGCCTGGTGAACCGCACGCTGCTCACCGCGACTGGCGTCAGGTCCCACTCCGGCGGCCCGACGGCGCACGAGTCGAAGTCGCACAGCACCGGGTGGTCTGACCCGGGGATGATGTTGCCTACGTGCGCGTCACCGTGCAGAACCGCAGTGGGCAGCGCGAATCGCAGATTGGCGACTGCGGAGGCCAGCTCCGCACTGCGACACAGCAGGAAGTCGCGGTCAGCACCGGCCATCGCGGTGGTGTGGCGCACCCGATTGTCGAAATCGGTGAGCGGATCCCAGGCTGGCAACGCCCGGCAGGGCAACGGCACCGCGTGCACTGCCCGCAACAGGCCAGCTAGACCAGCACCGCCCGGCGGGGGACCGGTCGGCGGCACCGACTGCCACACGGTGGCGACGTGTTCGCCGACCCGCACCGGCTGGCGGACACCGGGTAGCAAGCGGATCGCGGGCACGTCGTGCTCGGCGAACACGGTTGCCGCGGCCACCGCCAGGCTGGCGCGCGGCACGTAGGACGGCAAGGTGACCAACCTGATCACGACCGGGTCCCGGGCTAGCTGGAACACCGCGTTGTTGACATTGCGCAGCAACCGCGCCCCGACCGGATCCAGGCCGAGCTCACCGCTCACCGCGCGCAGTGCGGTGATGAGCCGCTCGTCACAGCGGCCCTCGGTCAGCCGCTTGGTTAACACGGTCTGCTGCTTCATCAGAGACTTCGTTGTTGCCTGATCAGGTGTGCGAGGTCACGGGAGTCCGGATTGGTGGACCTTCGGGCGGCTTCGATTTCCAACGGCTTGAGCCGATCGGTGACTCGCTTCGACTTGACCGCCGACGCCGCCTGCAGTGCCCTGCGGCCGACCTGGATACCGTGGTCGACATCGCCTTGACGCAGGTAACTGGTGGCCAGCATGGTGAGGGTGAACGCCTGGCTGCGGCCCATCGAGTCGTCGTAGCGGGCCAGGGCTTGGCCGAACGCGGGGATGGCGACGGCGGCATGCCGCGGGTCGTAAGCCGCGAGTTCGTTGTAAACCGTCCCGATCATCGCGTACATGTCGGTGTCGTTGTAGAACCTGGCCCAGTCGGGTGTCTCGTTCGGATTCGCCCTGGCCAGCTCGTCCCGCGATCGGCCGAGCAGTTTCTTGGCCTGCACGTCGTCGCCCATCAACGCGTACGCCCATGCCTCGTTGCCGCACAGCACCGCGACGGCCAGCTCCGAGCCGGAGTCCTGTGCGGCGATCTGGCCCAGCTGGAACCACTTCAGCGCGTCGTTGGCATCTCCGTGGTGCAGATAAACCCGGCCGATCCGGTACATGATGTTCGACATCAGGCTCGAGTCGCCGGACTGCTTGGCGAATTCCAGCGCGGTGGCGAAGTGGTTGCGCGAGGAGTCCAGCAGCCCCACGTCGAAAGTCGTCCAGCCAGCCAAATTCTGCAGGTCGGCCAGTGCCCGGAACAGTTGCAGGCGCACCACTTCCGTACCTGATGAGCCCAGCAGTCGCTGCGCCCACGACAGCTGAGCGACGACCGCGTCACGACACGCTCCCCCGCCGAACTGGTAGTCCAGAGCACGCATGGCTCTGGTGGCCGCCTCAACCTGCTTGACGTCCGCCATGCCGATGTTGCTCGGCGCCGGCGTCTGGGCAGGGCTGGGCAGCCATTGCCCGCGGTCGCCCCCCAGTACTGCGGTGCCGAACAACACGGCAGCTCCATGCGCCAGGAGCTTCCGGCGCTTCACCGACTCGTCCTCCTCCGCCAGCACATTGTCGGACGGTCCGACCATGCTCGTCGCCGTCACCGGGTCATAGGCCAGACCCATGTATCCCCTCGGGATACCCAGACCGCAGGAGATCCGCGCCAGCACGTCGTAGGCCATGACCTGACGACCCTTGAGGATCTCCGAGACCTCGGACTGGGACTGCCCAGTCAAGGCCGCGATGTGCCGTTGCGAGATTCCTACCCGCCGGAGCAGACGGTAAACGGAGCTGATGTCGCGATCCGCCAGCGCCCGCTTCATCTCTGGTTCGTTCCAGGTCTCCAGAGATAGCCGGTTGTCCTGCGAGCCGGTCACGTTCATCTCGCCCCCTTGCCGTCCGACGGGCGACGTGTGCAGAGTAGGCATACTCGTCGTCGCTGGTGAAGAGCACTTCGGCAAAGCTGATCGGCTCCACCTATCAGTTTGTGCCGTTCACCGTCATAGCATGGCCGATCAGCGCAGCCCAGCCCATGGCGGGTTTTATCCGGCCCCGCACTTTGTACGTTGAGGTTGCGCGATCAGGCCCCGGGTCAGCCTCATGTCGAAGGGCGTTCCGGTACGGGGCAGGTCAATACGGGGCTGGACGGCAGGAGGGCGGCTAGGTGGACCAGGTTCTGGGCCAGATGCTCCGGCAGGCAGTATGGGAGCGGCTCGACATGCTCGACGAGCTGGCAAGCAGCGCCGATAACGGGTCGCTGCTGTCGGTGGCACGCAGTGAGCTGCCCCGTCTGACCCATGGTTGGCGTGCTCTGCTGGCCAGTCATGCGCCGGATCCCCGGGGCCGTTGTCCGGAGTGCTCAAGCCGTTGGCGACCCCGCGCGCTGTGCAGCGTGTGGCGGGCCGCACATGAGCACCTCGTCCACACCGAAAGCGGGTCCGGATCCGTTTCTTCGGGATCGGTCCCTTCCCTATCTGGGGCACGCCGTGCCGTGTTGCAGATGCGCCACCCGACATCGCTACTTCCCGCCGGGACGGTCGCCGCGCGCTGATCACTGTTACCTCAACTCCATAGAGCTGGCGGTCTCGCCGTGACTCGTGGGTCTCCCCCCACCCACGAAGGCTGAGCAGCCGCCATGTGGCCGGTGATCCGGCGAACGTCCGTGCCCCCGACCGAGATGTCGAGGGATCACCGGCCACACCAAGCTCTCCCACCGGCGGTGCTGCCGCCCCGCGTGCCGCCGGTGGGAGCGCCACAACTTGGGGCGGCCCACCGCACCAAGCACAACTTCACAGCCTGGACCCACATCTGCTCCCCACCGAGTGGAGTGCCGCGCCGGTGGCACCGTCGTTGCCTGACCGACCGCCACCGTCAACGTTGGTCCGATGACCGCCGGATCCCGCCGCCC
>QHBY01000209.1 GCA_003244245.1 Pseudonocardiales bacterium | reverse complement strand
GAAATGGTCACCGACGAGGAGCGGGACTACATGTACAGCGAGTACGTCAAGGACCCACGGATGCGGGCGAATATCGGCATCCGTCGGCGGCTGGCGCCACTGCTGGACAACGACCGTAACCAGCTGGAGCTGTTCACCGCGCTACTGCTGTCGCTGCCCGGCTCCCCCGTGCTGTACTACGGTGACGAGATCGGAATGGGGGACAATATCTGGCTCGGCGACCGGGATGCGGTGCGCACCCCGATGCAGTGGACCCCGGACCGCAACGCGGGATTCTCCAGCTGCGATCCGGGACGCATTTACCTGCCGGTTATCATGGATCCGGTGTACGGGTACCAGGCGATCAACGTCGAGGCCCAGTCGGCTTCAACGCAGTCGCTGCTGAACTGGACGAGGCGGATGATCCAGGTCCGCCGCGAACGCCCCGCCTTTGGGCTGGGTGACTTCACCGAGCTCGGCTCGTCAAATCCGAGTGTGCTGGCTTACCGCCGCCACCATGTTGGCGACCACGACACCGTTGACGATCTTGTCATCTGCATCAACAACCTGTCCCGCTTCCCCCAGCCGGTGGAGCTCGACCTGTCCGAGCACATCGATGGCATCCCGGTCGAGCTGACCGGCGGCGTGCGTTTCCCCCCGATCGGTGAGCTGCCCTACCTGCTGACGCTGCCCGGCCACGGCTTCTACTGGTTCCAGATCATCCTCCCGGACATCGGGCGTGACACGTGATCAGCGCCGCCGACCTCGTCGCCGATATCGCCGACTCGCTGACTGCGGTGCTACCCGAGCAGCGCTGGTTCGCCGGCAAGGGCCGTCCGGTACACGCGGTCATCCCGGTGCGCGCTACCGATCTCGCAGGTGCGGATCCGCGGCTGGTCCATGCCATCGTCGAGATCGACCAGGGTGAGCTTCCTCGGGACCGCTACCAATTGCTGCTCGGGGTCCGCAGCGACCTGCCAGAGAACCTCGGGCACGCCTGGGTGGGCGCTGCCGGCGATCTAGCGGTCTACCAGGCGGTGCACGATCCTGAGCTCACCGCCGTGCTGCTGGACCTGATGGCGCAACGCAAAGAGGTGCACGGGCTGCGCTTCACCACCGAGCCTGGTGTCACGCTGGACACCGAGCAGCGCTCCCGCCCGGTCGGGGCCGAGCAGTCCAACACCTCACTGGTCTACGGGCAGACCTACATCCTCAAGCTGTTCCGCAAGGTGGCGGCGGGCCGCAACCGGGACCTCGAGCTACACCGTGCATTGGCCTCTGTGGGCTGCCAGCACGTCGCCACGCCACTGGGCAGCATCGAAGGTCCGCTGGACACCGCCGACACAGCTGCCTTCGGGATGCTCACCGGCTACCTGCGCAATGTCGCCGATGGCTGGGCGATGGCCACCGCGAGCGTGCGGGACCTGCTGGCGCAGAGCTTGCTCACCGACGGCGCACGCGGGCCGGGGGAACCTGCCGACCCCGCGGACGTCGGCGGCGATTTCGCCTCCGAGGCCTACCGGTTGGGCCACGTGGTGGCCACCGTGCATGCCGACCTGGCCACCGCACTGGGCAGTTCGCCGGCCCCGGCCGGATATCTCGACGTGGTGGCCGACGGCATGCACCGTAGGCTGGCTGAAGTCCTGGCGCAGGTGCCAGAGCTGAGCCCGTACTCCGACGAGCTGCGGGTGGCGTTCGACGCGGTACGCGGTCTCGAAGGCCCGGTGCCGATCCAGCAGATTCATGGCGATCTGCACCTCGGTCAGGTGCTGCGCAGCGTCACCGGCTGGGTGATGATCGACTTCGAGGGCGAGCCGATGGCACCGCTCGCTGCCCGCTTCGACCCCGCGTCAGCGCTGCGCGACGTCGCCGCGATGCTGCGTTCCCTGGACTACGCCGCCAACCACCTACCGCTGGGCGAGGCCGACTCCGAGCAGCGCGCCATGGTGGCACTGGCCTGGAGCACCCGCAACCAGGACGCGTTCTGCGACGGCTACGCTCACGCCGCCCCCGACCCCCGCAAGCAGGCCGTCCTGCTGCGCGCCTTCGAGCTGGACAAGGCCCTCTACGAAGTCGCCTACGAGCACGGCAACCGCCCGCTGTGGTTACCCATCCCGCTAGGCGCCATCGCCCGCCTCACCGCCACCCACCCCTGATTCGCTGCCCCGCCTCAGCTCTGAGCCTCCCGAACTCAACAGCAGAGCTGTTGCCGGCCGCACTCGGAGCTCTCCCGTGGAGTTCGGATTCTCAGAGCAGTCGCTGTGGTGTTCAGGCACTCCCGGTGGCGGTGTCGAATGCGTTGAGCACTTCGGTGAAGGTCGCGATGCAGCGGCGCAGGCCGTCCTGGCTCATGTCAAGATCCAGGCCGTTGCGGCCGCCTAGCGAGAACTCGATCATGTCAGCGTTCGGCAGAACCTGGTAGGTGATCTCACTGTTCGCGCCCACGGTCGCCCACGCGCCGATCTGCACTGACGAGCTGCTGATGTAGGTCATGTCACTGCCTCCCCGAGCCCGATCCGCCGAGTACGATCACGGCGCTACATACCTTCCGTACAGCGAGACCGTAAACTACGTACGCAATTACGCGCAAGGAGGCCCGGTGGCGCAGCGTCAGATGAACACCGAGCGCGTCCAGGTCGCGGCGACGCTGCGCCGGATGCGCGAGGATGCCGGCCTGACCCGAGAGCAGGCCGCCGAGGTGCTCAGCTGCACCACATCGAAGATCGGCGACCTGGAGACCGGGCGGTCCGGCGCGAAACCCATCGAGCTGGCCGCGCTGCTGGACCGCTACGGCATCAGCGGCGACGACCGCGAGGACCTGATGGGTTTCGCCCGCGAGTCGCAGACGCGCCGACCCCGGGGCGGTCACTGGGTCACGATTCCCAGCAGCCATCGTCGCTTTCTGGACCTGGAGCGCCAAGCCACCTCAGCGATCTTCTACTCCGGTGAGATCATCCACGGCCTACTCCAGACCGAAGGTTACGCCCAGGCCATGCTGCGCTGGAACAACCTGCAACCACCCGAGGTGACGGAGCAGGTCCTGAAGCTGCGAATGGGACGTAGCTTCGTGTTGAACCGTCCCGACCGGCCGTCGCTCCGACTATGGTGCGTCCTCGGGGAGGCTGCGCTGCGCTCCGGCGTCGGCGGCTCGGCGGTGATGCACGAGCAGCTCGAACATCTGATCACCATGACCACACTGCAGGACAATGTGGTGGTTCAGGTGCTTCCGCTCGGCTCAGGGGCGCACGCGCTGATGGGTCTGACGATGACGCTCTACGACTTCCCGCCACCCGCACCGCGAATGCTGCACTTCGATGGCTACGGTCGCGGCGCTGTGCAAGACCGGGAGGACGAGGTGTCCAACGCCGCGCATACAATGGACCTGCTCCGGGCCAAGGCCCTGGGCCACGAGGAGAGCACCGAATTCATCCAGGCCCTCCTTAGTACGGCAGCCGCAGTGTG
>QHBY01000208.1 GCA_003244245.1 Pseudonocardiales bacterium | reverse complement strand
AATCAATGGCCGACCCCGTAAGATTCATAACTGGAAGACGCCCTCCGAGATATTCGCCGAACTCGTCGAGGCGAATGCTTCCACTGGCTGAATCTGCCGTCCCCACCATGTAGCAGCCGTGTAACAACGACCCCAATACGACGGTAGATGGCTCCAGATCACATCCGAGGATCCTTCGAAGCTCGTACACCATGAGCACACTGCGGCAAACGGTCCGCTCGGGAATTACAAGCGAGCGCTCGGCGGCGACAGCACGGCCTGACAGCAACGCCACTGGATCTGGGCATCCGACAGTGCATAGCTTCACACACGGCGCGGCAGGTCACGGTAGCTAACGGTCCCCGGGACCGGCCCCGGATCACACCACCGTGCCGGTGGGGGAACCTCAGTCAGGTGCCTCGATCCACACATGATCAATTGCGATGAAGCCCGAGGCTAGGCCCATCTACGTTAAACCCACGTTCCTCCGCGACGACCATGCCGATCGAGTGGCTTGGCGTTAGTCTCGATGGTGTACGCGTGCCGCCGAACTAGCCGGTGTACCTCACCCCGCATGCCGTCGAACGTGTACCCGGTGCCCTCGGCCCTTCGCTTAAAATTTCTTCGGTCACCGCTGGCGCCCGCATGTGTTGCTTGTAGTGCCTCCTTGTAGGAGTACCCATGTCGATCCATGAGGTACTGGCACTCAGACTCTTGCCCAGCGACGTAGATGACCAGTTCGGCCCGCCGTTTCTGTTCGTCCGTGGCGCGCCTACGGTCCCAGGTCCATACGGGGTCCCACGTCCACCCGGTCTTCCCACTGCCATCGGCATGCACCTCCATTCCCGTAACAGTCGCTCCGCCAACGTGAACCGCCCTAGCGTGACCAGCTTCGTGGTATGCCGCCGAGGTTTGCTCAGGAACAGTCTTCGGGGCGTGCTGCCCGGTCAAGAATCCCCATACCGAGGTTCGTTGCGCGGATTGTTCCGGCGCTGGACAGGTGTCGTCCTCGCCGCTAAAGAACCTCCAGATCGCGCCCATGCCAATCATCTCCTCAGCGTCCAACAGACCCTAGGCCTATCGTATCTCATGCAATAACTTGCGAGCAATTGTCAAGACGTGTGGATGAAGATCTTTTAGGCGGTCGCGGGTTGATGGTGTTCGTCGGGTCGTGCGATGAGCTTGCGGTGTTCGAACACGGCGCCGGGGGCGGACGAAGGCGACGAGGTGCGGTGCGTTGGCCGCGCGCCAACGATCCTGGGCGGCTTCGATGAGTCTGAATGCCATGGCCAGCGGCTCGGGAGACAGACGACGCCCCACGCTGTCTCCTGCACACACACTGCGCACGGCGGCGTGACGCCGCCAAGCGCAACCCGGCACTGCGACCAACCCGCACGCCCAAAGGGCTTGCTCGAGCCGTGTGCGGCGACGAGTCTCATGAGTCACTCTTAGGGGGTGCGGCGCAGCAATTCGTCGCACCTACCCGACACGAGATGGCGCTTCGGCTCCCGCGCGGCAGGAGGGTCCGGTCCAGGGCTGCCCGTCTCGGGCTGCGCCAACTACTTCGAGGGTCTCGTAAGTGGGATGCTGCTGCGCGTGAGCGGTGCACCTCGCGGCGATCGTGACGGGAATGCCGACTTTTTCATGTCCTACACTCGTTCGGATCAATTGGGGGCCGAGTGGATCAGCTGGGTGCTGGAAGATGCTGGCTTTCGCGTGGTTGTGCAGGCTTGGGATTTTGGGCCAGGCGCGCATTTCGTCGCCGAGATCCACCTCGCGGCCCGACATTCGTCGCGGACTATCGCGGTGCTGTCGAGGGCCTATTCAGGCGTCGGTGTTCGCCACGGAGGAGTGGCAGGCCGCGTGGGCGGCTGACCCATCCGGGCGTGAGCGGCGGTTGCTCGCGTTTCGGGTAGAGGACTGTGCGCGGGAGGGGCTACTGGGGCAGCTGGTCACGGTGGACCTCTTTGGTGTGGACCGAGACATTGCGCGCGAACGGTTGCTGGCGGCGGTGCGTGGGCAGCGGCTCAAGCCCGAGATCGAACCGCTTTTCCCGCTCGGGGGTGCGGCTGGGGTGGCGGCGTCGGCGGGTGAGCCGGTGTTTCCCAGCACGCCCGCCTCGGGCTGGGGGAACTCGGCGCCGTTTCTGGCAGCAACCGCTTCCGGTCATCGCGGACTCCGTCACGGTCGTCGCCGCCTTCCTGGTCGTCGTCATCGCCGCGACCGGCGCCGGCACATCGCTCGTGGCATGGGTCGCTCCGCTCGGTATGGCGGCCCTCGGCCTCCGCTCGCTCGCCCAACGGTCCTGGTCAGGCCTAGTGGCCGGCCTGCTTATCGCCAACGCCGTCGGCGCGACCGTCACGGTCTGGACCGAGCCGGCGGGCGACGTCGTTCCTAAGGTCGTCCTCACCATGCTCGCGGGGCTCGCGGTGGCCACGCTGGGCGTCGCCGCCATGTCGCCGCGCTCCAGGCTGGGTCGGCGCCTGGTGATGCTCGGGGATCTCCTCGCGGCAGCGAGTCTGCCCGCGTACTTCGCCGGCATCCTCGTCCAGCAGACCCGGGGCGCCGACGGTGCCGCCGCCGCCTCGGCCTTCGGATCGACGCCGTCGCGATCTTCTTCCTCGCCCTCTTCTGGAGCATATTCGTCGCACTCCGCCTCGTCGCCGCACCACGGCGTCGCCTCGAGTGCTGGCCGGCCTCGTCGCGCTCCAACAACCCGTCGCCCTCGTCGACGGGATCGGGGCGATCTCCGCCAATCACGTGCTAGTGCTGCACCGCATTAA
>QHBY01000207.1 GCA_003244245.1 Pseudonocardiales bacterium | reverse complement strand
CCCCCCCCCCCCTCCCCCCCCCGGGGGGGGGGGGGGGGGCCGGGCCGCCACCTCGCCCAACGCACGGAGCGGATGCCAAGCCCCTCCGTTGGCCGATTGGTTAGCGCCGTTCGCCGTCCGTTCAGGCTCCCGTCCGTGGCCAGCCATGTCTAGCAAGTACTCCTTCGAGTGACGGGAATGCAGTTGACCACCCGATCGAGAGGTATGACGTGACTAATAGCAGTTCTTGGCTCGGTTTCATCGGCTCGGCCAAGGTCCGCCCCGGCTGGTTTAGCCGCCGCAGGCCGGGCGCCCCTGCGGTCTACCGAGACCCGGATCAGTGCACAGTGAGCCTTCACGAGATCCGCCTGGACGACGACTTTCGCGACCTCCTGACCGACGCGCTGATCGCGCGTCACCGCGCGCAGATCCCCCAGGCGCCGGAACTCATGCTCCTGCGGGAGACATGGGATGCCCACGGGTGGGCACGCGCGGAAGCCGACCAGCTGATGGCCCATATCCGCGCCGCGATGGAATACGGGATGGTGTGTCATGAAGGAGACGGCCAGCGAATTCTCAAGGCGGCTGTGACGTGATCAACCGAAGCGCGGACGCACCTGACTTTGACACCGCGGCGGAGGTCGGACTCGACGATCGTTGCGTCGCTGAGCTGGTCACCCAGACGCTGTGCGGCCTGCACAGACTGGGCGGCCATTTCGTGCGCATGAACGCCACCCTTGGTGATGACGGGTACGTCGCTGTCGATGTCTCCCGGGTATCTTTCAATGGTGCGGACACCACTATGCGCGTGTTGCTGCATCTCACCACGCCGGTGCCCGTCACATCCCAACCACGCACTCAGATTGGCCACGGGCCGAGCGCGGCATGAGACGGTAAGCATCGTGGACGCAACCGCGGTGGAGGTTCGGGAGCTGGTCAAGCGCTACCCGAAAGCGAAAACCGATGCGGTGGACCGGCTCAGCTTCGCGGTGGCGGGCGGTGAGATCTTCGGGTTGCTCGGCCCGAACGGAGCCGGCAAGTCCACCACGATCGGGATACTCACCACCCGGGTCCGGCCCACCGCCGGGCAGGCGCTGATCGCGAACGTGGACGTGATGGTCGCGCCGCGGACCGTGCGCAGCCTGCTCGGCGTGGTCCCGCAGCGCAACAACCTCGACCGGTCCCTGTCGGTCCGGCAGAACCTGCTGTTTCACGCCGCCTACCACGGCGTGCCCAAGGCGGTTCGCACCCAGCGGGCCGAGGCGCTGCTGGAGCAGTTCGCGCTCACCGACCGGGCCAATGAGAAGCCGGAGCTGTTCTCCGGCGGACAGAACCAGCGGATGATGATCGCCCGGACGCTGATGCACGACCCGAGCGTGCTGTTCCTCGATGAGCCCACCACCGGACTGGACCCAGCCGCCCGGCTGTTCGTCTGGGACCGCATCCGGGAGTTGCGGGCGTCCGGTGTGACGATCGTGCTGACGACGCACGACATGGACGAGGCGGCGGCGCTGGCCGACCGGGTCGGGATCGTCGATTCCGGCCGGCTGCTCGCTCTGGACACCCCGACCGCCCTGGTCCGCGGGCTGGCCACCGGGGCGAGCCTGCAGGTCACGGTCGAGCCGGCGGCCGAGCTCGGGGTGGCGGGCCTGCTCGACCGGCTAGGTACGCTGGCGGGGGTGCAGCGGTGTGAGCAGGTCGGCGCCGAGGGGGGTGTGCACACCATCCGGCTGTCCCTCACCGGTGAGGCCGCTGCGATGGTCGCCCCGGTCGCCGCCGAGGTGGCGGCGGCCGGCCGGCTGATCGGGATGGAGATCGGCGAGGCCAGCCTGGAGGATGTGTTCATCGACCTGACCGGTAGGAGCCTGCGCTGACGACGACAACCGCACCAGTACGCACCGGCAGCTCCGCTGAGGAGGTGCGGGGGCCATCGCGGGCGCTGATGCTGCGCTCGTTCGGCTCGGTGCTGCGCCGCGACATCGTCGTCACCGGTAAGGATCTGGTGGCGTTCTTGGCCCAGGTACTGCTGCAGCCGGTGTTCTTCCTTTTCGTCTTCGGCAAGCTGTTGACNNCTCGGCTACACCAGCAGTGGCTACTCCAACCTGCTGTTCCCCGGCCTGGTCGCGCTGACCGCGACGGTGACCGCGATCCAGGCCATGGCGTTCCCGCTGGTTGCCGAGTTCAGCTGGACCAAGGAGATCGAGGACCGGCTGCTGGCCCCGCTTCCACTGTGGGCGGTGGCGGCGGAGAAGGTGGTCTTCGCCACGCTGCGGGCACTGGTCGCCTCGGCGGTGATGTTCCCGATCGGTATCGGTGTGCTCGGCTCGATCCCGTACCGGGCGGACGGCCTGGGGTTGCTGATCGGCGTGTTGCTCCTCGGCAGCCTGGTCGGAGCGTGTATCGGCATGACGATCGGCACGTTCGTACCGCCAACAAAGATCAATATCGCGTTCGCGCTGATCTTCACGCCGCTGCTGTTCACCGGCGCCACCCAGTACCCGTGGCCGTCGCTGGCGCAGCACCTGCGCTGGTTTCAGGTGCTCAGCGCGGTCAACCCGATCACCTACGTCAGTGAAGGCATGCGAGCCGCGCTGGTGCCGAACATCCCGCACATCCCGGGTTGGATCTGCCTGCTCGCGCTCGTCGGCTCGCTGGCGCTGTTCGGCACGCTGGGCATGATCGGCTTCCGGCATCGCGCCATCGACTAGCGGTACCTGCTTCGAGCCTGCCGATCGTCGCGCAGTGGTCAGAACAGGTCACGCTGGGGCCCGCGGGTTCCGCGTCGCGCGGCGCTACCCTGCCAGTGCATCATCGCAAACCCGATCAGGCCGAGTAGGCCTCCGGTCAGGCAAGCCCATATCCACACGCGCGGTCCCCCGGCGACCAGCAACACCACTGCCGCGGCAAACCAGATAACGGTGCCGACGCCGACGACCGGTCGCGGATCGGCGAGGCTGCGAGGCAGCGGAGGGACCACGGGATGCACGCTAGCGCGTGAGCTACGCTCCCGACATGACCACGCTGGCCAGCCGGCTTCGGCTCGCCGTGGTCCGGCTCAACCGGCGGTTGCGGGCGCAACGCGACGCCGAGGCGGTGGCTACCCTCACTCAACTCTCCGCGATGGACTCGCTGTACCAGCACGGCCCGATGAGCCCGCGGGAGCTGGCGGAGCGCGAGCGGGTGCAACCGCCGTCAATGACTCGAGTCATCGCCGCGCTGGCCGAAGGCGGCTTCATCGATCGCAGCCCGCACCCGACCGACGGTCGGCAGACAGTGGTGGCGCTGACCGAGACCGGCCGGCGGTACGTCGATGCGGAGGTCAGCGCTCGGGAGCGCTGGCTAGACGCCCGGCTGGCTGAGCTGTCCCCCGACGAGCGCGCCGTGCTGGGCCATGCGGTCGAGATCATCGACCGCATGGCAAGTATCTGACGGGCTCTCGCATTTTCGCATTCAGCGGGCTCAGCGAGGTTAAGAGGGCGCCAACCATCCCGCTGAGCCCGCTGAATGCGGTCTAGTAGCCGTTGACAAGGTAAGGAAGGGTAGCCTAACTTGAACGTGCCGGCTTCGTGGTGGGAGTACTGGCAAACGCAGTTGGAACACGTCGGGTCCGGCCTGGAGATCTCAGGTCGGACCCGACGGCTGTAGCGCTCCTAGGCAGGTGGCCAGGTGTGCACGGGCTGGTTGGAGTGCATGTGGTCGATGTAGCCGCGCAGCATGCCGGCCAACGCGGCCGGCCGGTCAGCACCCCGGTTGGTCAGCGTCTGTACGGCGGCACGCTGCCAGCCGGCGCCAGTGCGTCGCGTCGCGCAGCGTTGCTCGATCACCGTGAGGTAGCGCTCTCGGGCGGCATCGGACATTCCGCAGCTGCGCAGCCCCTGGTGGGCCAGCGGCAACAGCGTGCGCAGCACCAGCTCATCAGGCCGGACCCAGCCGATGCCCGGCCAGTACAGGTGTGAATCCATGCCCAGCCGTGCCCCCGCGTAGAGGTTCTCCTGCGCGGCGTGGAAGGACAGCTGACTCCACACCGGCCGGTCGAGCTCGGCGAGCCCGCGCATCGCACCGAAGAAGAACGCGGCATTGGCTAGCACGTCGATGACCGTCGGCCCGGCGGGCAGCACCCGGTTCTCGATGCGCAGGTGCGGCACGCCGCCGGCGACGTCATAGACCGGCCGGTTCCACCGCCAGATCGTGCTGTTGTGCAGGCGTAGCTCCGACAGCGACGGCGCGGCGCCCGCGGCGAGCATTGCCAGCGGGTCCTCGTCCTGGGTCTCCGGCAGCAACGGCGAGAAGTAGCGCACGTTCTCTTCGAAGAGGTCGAAAATCGAGGTGATCCAACGCTCCCCGAACCACACCCTCGGGCGCACCCCTTGGTTTCGTAGCTCGGGCAAGCGGATGTCCGTGGCCTGCTCGAACAGGGGGATCCGGGTTTCATGCCACAGCGCCTGACCGAGCAGAAACGGTGAGTTCGCGGCCACCGCTACCTGCACTCCGGCCAGCGCTTGGGCGGCGTTCCAGTGCGCGGCGAAGTCGTCCGGAGCGATCTGCAGGTGCAGTTGCACCGATGTGCACCCGGATTCCGGCAGGATCGAGTCGGTGGCGCAGTGCAACCGCTCCGCCTGCCCACCGTCGAGCGGTACTCCCTCCATGTCGAGTTCGAAGTCCTCGCGCCGGGCCGCCAGGATCTGGTCATTGAGCAGGGCGTAGCGCGACTTGCGGGACATCCATCGTTGATCGAAGTGCTCCGGTCTCAGCGTCGGCAGGATGCCGATCATGACCAGGCCCACACCGGCGGCACGGGCCGCGTCGTTGGCGGTGTTGAGGCCATCTCGCAGTTCCCGCTCCAGCTCCAGGGCCTCATCAGCGGCCAACGGCCGGGGCGCGACGTTGATCTCGATATTGTGCTGGCCGAGCTCCGTTTGGAAGGCCGGGTCGTCGATGTGCTCCAGCACGGTCTGGTTGGCCATCGCGGGATCGACGTTGCCGTCGATGAGGTTCAGCTCGAGCTCCAGCCCCATCTGTTCGGGACCAGGGGAGAAGTAATCCCCGGCGAGCATCTGGGCCAGCGCGTCGAGGCAACGCTGCGTCTTGGCCCGGTAACGCGCCAAGTCGTGTTTGGTGTAAACCGCATCGGCCCCACCCTCGCCCATCCCCCACCTCCCAGTACCCGGCGCGCGCTCACCGTGGCACAGCGCAGCGGACCGTGACCAGCCACCGAACTGGTGGGCCTATCCACTACGCGTGCGGCTGAGCTAGCCGGCACACCTTCCTGCGAGACTGACAGTGTGGGTGAGATCGTCGAGGTGCGCGATGTGGACGACCCGCGGCTAGCCGATTTCCGCGATCTCACCGTGGCCGACCGTCGCCCGGACCGTCCCGGTGGGCGAGGTCTGGTGATCGCCGAGGGGGTCACCGTGGTCCGCCGGCTACTGGACTCGCCGTACCCGCCGCGGGCGGTGTTCGGCGTGCCGGCAAAGCTCACCGAGCTCGCCGCCGACATCGCGGTGCCTTGCTACGTCGGGTCGGCCGAGCTCATGGCACAGGTGGTCGGCTTCCACCTCAACCGCGGGGTGCTCGCGACCGCCGACCGGGCGCCGGTGCCGTCAGTGCCCGAGCTGATCGCCCGGTCACAGCACCTCGTCGTGCTTGAGGGCGTCAACGACCATGAGAACCTGGGCGCGTTGTTTCGCAACGCCGCGGCCCTGGGGGTCGACGCGGCGCTGCTCGGCCCGGGTTGCGCCGACCCGCTGTATCGACGCAGCGTGCGGGTGTCGATGGGGCATGTGCTGCGAGTGCCGTTCGCCCCGCTGCGGCCCTGGGTCGCGGGCCTCGAAGCGCTTCGGGCGGCAGGTTTCCGGGTCGCGGCGTTGACCCCGGCGGTGGATGCGCTACCGCTGGCGCAGGCGGGGTTGGGCGCCGGCCGGGTGGCCTGGTTGCTGGGCGCCGAGGGCCCGGGGTTGTCGGCCGAAGCCCTCGCCGCGGCGGATCTGATAGTGCGCATCCCGATGGCGCCTGGCGCGGACTCGCTCAATATCGCCACCGCCGCCGCGATCGCCTTCGCCAGCGCCCGTTTACAGTGACGACGTGGACGGCGGCCGCACAGGTATGCAGTCCGGCGAGCCGACGCCGTGGGCGACCGGCCTCACGGTCAGCGCGGTGGCGGCGGCTATCGTCGGTGTCGCGTTGCTCAGCCTGTCCCAGGGGCTGGCGTCCAACGGCGTGGGGGCCGTCGTGCTGGCAAACGTGCTGGTGGCCGCAGGCCTGACGCCATCGCTCTGGTTAGGCCGAGCAACCCCGATCTGGCGCTGGGTCGCCTACGGCGCCGCCGCAGGCATCGTTCTCACCTGGATCGCTCTCCTACTCTCCCTTCTCGCCTGACCGCGGGGAACGGGTCACGTGAGTGAGGGGTGCCAGGCCGAGTGGAAGGTGGCGAAGGGGCCCGCGGCCGTGATCAGGTGGGTTGGGGGGCCGTCTTCGATCACGTCGCCGTCTGAGAGCACCAGTACCCGGTCGGCGATCAGTACGGTGGACAGCCGGTGGGCGATGATCAGTGCGGTGCGGCCGGCGAGCACGGTCGCCAGCGCGGCCTGCACCGCCTGCTCGGAGGGGATGTCCAGCGACGAGGTCGCCTCGTCGAGCACCAGCACAGCGGGATCGGCGAGCAACGCCCGTGCGAAGGACACCAGTTGGCGTTGCCCGGCGGATAACCGGGCACCGCGTTTGCGCACGTCGGTGTCGTAGCCGTTGGGCAGCGCGGTGATGAACTCGTCCGCGCCCACCGCCCGGGCGGCCGCCACGACATCCGATCGGGACGCCGACGGGCCAGCCCCCAGCGCGATGTTGTCGGCCACCGAGCCGGCGAACAGGAACGACTCCTGGGTCACCATCACGACCGCCCGGCGCAGGTCGGCGTCGGCTACCGCGCGCAGGTCAACCCCGTCCAGCCGGACGGCGCCCGCCACCGGGTCGTAGAACCTCGCGACCAGCTTGGCCACCGTGGACTTGCCCGCCCCGGTCGCGCCGACCAGCGCGACCGTTTGGCCGGCGGGTATTACCAGGTCCAGCGCAGGCAGGATTTCCGGTCCGCCGTAGGAGAAGCGCACGCCGTCGAAGACCACTTCACCGCGTACCGGGCTGGGCAGCGCCACCGGCGCGACCGGGTCGCCGACAGTCGGGCGCTCATCAAGCAGCCCGGAGATCTTCTCCAGCGCCGCGGCCGACGAAGCGTAGGAGTTGGCGAACATGGCCAGCTCGTCGAGCGGGTCGTAGAACCGGCGCAGGTACAGCACGAATGCCGCCAGCACACCCAGCGTTAGGGAGCCGTCAAGTACCCGCCACGCACCGAGCAGCAACGTCACCGCCACCGACACAGAACCGACCAGCTGCACGATCGAGGTGAACCGGGCGACCAGGCGCAACGCTTCGGTTTCGGCGTCGGCGAACTCGCCGCTCAGCCCGTCCATGATCGAGACGTTGCGTGGCTCACGGCGAAACGCCTGCACCGCGCGGATCCCGTTCATGGTCTCGACGAACTGCACGATCACCCGGGCGATCCAGGTACGGGTGGCGCGGTAGGTGTGCTGCGAGCGCCGCCGGTACCAGCGGGTCAGCAGGCCGAGCGGGATGAAGCCGGCCAGCGCCACCAGCCCCAGTGGGATGTCTAGCACCAACAGCATCGCGCCGATGCCGACGATTGACAGCACCGAGATGAAGAAACCATCCAGCCCCTTGTCCAGCATCTCCTGCAAGGAGTCCAGGTCGCTGGTCAGCCGGGAGATCACCCGGCCCGACGTGTAGCGCTCGTGGAAGGCCAACGACAGCCGCTGGACGTGCGCGAATACCCGCTCGCGTAGATCGAGCAGTACGTCCTGCCCGATCCGCCCGGACAGTCGCAGGAATGCGCTGACGGTCAGCGCGTCGGCCAGACCAGTCACCGCGTAGCCGGCGATGCACCAGATCAGCGGACCGGTCCGACCGACGAGCGCCGCCGGGATGCCGCGGTCGATCGCCACGGCGATCAGCAGCGGTCCGGCCAGCAGCGCGACCTGGTCGGCGAGGAGCAACCCCACCGCGGCGCTGATCCGGCTCAGCTGCGAGCGCAGCAGCGAGCCGAGCAGCCGGCGCGACCGGGTGGCCAGCCGCAACCCGGTCGCGACGTCGATGGTGTCGAGGTCCTCGGCGGCGACACCCTGCCACTGCTGCGTCATCGCGCCACCGCCTCGGCATCCCCGGCGATGTTCCCCGCGATGTCGACAGTGGACAGCAGCCGGCGGTACTCGGGCACCTCGGCGAGCAGCTCGGAGTGGGTGCCCACCGCCTCGATCCGGCCGTCGGCAAGCAGCGCCACCCGGTCGGCGAGCTCCACGGTGGACGGCCGGTGCGCCACCACCAGCGCGGTCACCCCGTGCAGCACCCGGCGCAGCGCCGCCTCGACCTCGGCCTCTGTGTGCACGTCCAGCGCGGATAGCGGGTCGTCGAGTACGAGCACCGCCGGATGGCCGAAGGCGCCGCCCCCGATCACCGCGCGCGCCAGCGCCAGCCGCTGGCGTTGACCCCCGGACAGCGTCAGGCCCTGCTCGCCGATCCGGGTGTCCAGGCCCCAGGGCAACGCATCGACGAACTTCTCGGCGTGGGCGATCCGCAGCGCGCGGCGCACGTCGTCGTCGGTGGCCTGCGGTGCGCCCAGCGCCACGTTCTCCCGGACCGACGCGGAGAACAGCACTGGGTCCTCGAAGGCGGTCGCCACGAGCGTGCGCAGCTCGGCCAGCGCCAGGTCCCGCACGTCGATCCCGTCGATCAGGACCCGACCGCTGGTGACGTCGGCCAGCCGTGGCACCAGCGCGGTCAGGGTGGTCTTGCCGCTGCCGGTCGCCCCTACCAGCGCCATCGTCTCGCCCGGCGCGACGTCGAGGTCCACCCCGCGCAGTACGTCGGTGGTGGCGTCCGGAAACCGGAAGTGCACCGCCTCCAGCCGTAACCCGCCGCGCACCGGCCGCGCCGGGGGCCGGGGTCGCGGGGGGTCTGCCACTAGGCGGGCGGTGTCGCGCACCTCCCAATACCGGATGGTCGCCGCGGCGGCATTCCCGGCGTCAGCCAGCAACCAGCCCAGCGACTCCAGCGGCCAGCGCAGGTAGGTGAGGATGGTGACCGCCCCGATGACGGTTCCCAGGGACAGCGATCCGGTCGCCACCTCATACCCGCCCAGCGCCAGCATCGCGGCCAGCGTGAGCTCCGGCAGTGCGATGATCAACGCCCAGAGCGTGGCGAGCACGCCCACCTTGGTCAGCTCGGTGCGGCGCAGCTCACGGGCCTGCGCCAGGAAGGCCTGGGTGGCCCGGGGACCCTGGCCGAAGGACTTCAGCACCCGGATGCCCAGGGCGGCTTCCCCGACAGTGGTCGCCAGGTCTCCCACCTGGTCCTGCGCTCGCCGGGCGGCCAACCGGTAGTGCCGCTCGTAGCGCCCGCACAGCACCACCAGCGGTATCGCCATAATCACGGCGAGGATCCCGAGCGCCGGTGCGATCACCAGCAGTACAACCATCCCGATCAGCACGGTCAGCATGTTGACCACCAGGAACACGCCCGAGAAGGCGACGAACCGACGGATCGTGCTCAGGTCACTGATCGCGCGGGACAGCAGCTGCCCGGACTGCCAGCGGTCGTGGAACGCCACCGGAAGGTGCTGCAGGTGGTGGTAGAGATCGGCCCGCATCCGTTTCTCGATCTCCGTGGTCGGGCGGGCCCCCAACGCTCGGCGTAGATAGATCAGCCCGGCCTCGACCAGCCCAAGTGCGAGCACCCCGACCGACAGCAGCAGCAGCGCGGATCGGTCCCGGTGAGCGACCGGGCCGTCGACGATCCGCTGGATCAGCAGCGGGATACCCAGCCCGGCCAGCGCCGCTCCCAACGCCGCGACGCCCGAACCCAGCAGCCGCGCGCGCACCGGCCGCGCATAGGGCGCCAACCGGCGCAGCACAGCCAGGGAAGGTTGTTGTTGGGAGTTCATAGCCCCCCAAACGCTAACCACACCCAAGCTCTGGGGCACCCCATTTTCGCGTCACCCAATACCGCGTTCTGGATGCAGAATGCGGT
>QHBY01000206.1 GCA_003244245.1 Pseudonocardiales bacterium | reverse complement strand
AAACATATCTGCATACACTAGGTACCATTGGAGCGATGGACGACTTGATTCCTTGCGCTTCCTGGATGCGCGATATTCGCGACGACGCGCCGCTGACGACGTTGAGCATTCCGGGAACACACAATTCCTGCAGCATCCACGGACCGCTCGGGTTCGCCAAGACCCAAGATCGAGATCTCTCCGACCAGCTGGTTGCGGGGATACGATTCATCGACATCAGGCTTGCACACTACGAAAACAACCTTTGTGTGCACCACGATGTCGTCTGCATGGAGCGGAGCTACACAGAAGTACTGACGATCTGCTCCGACTTCCTCGGACAGCATCCGTCCGAAACTATTCTGCTGTCAATCAGCAACGAGGACCGTTTCGATAGCGCGCTGGGCAAATTCGCTCCGTCGGAAGTTCTCTGCACGTTGTCGTCCATAGGCAACCCGGCGAATCCAGGCGAGAACACCCGCTCGTTCGAAGATACCTTCAGAGCGCGAACCTGGGAGCACATCAAGGATGCGCCGCTGTTCTACAACTTCACCGCCACCTCGGCGAGTGGTGAACCCGAGCACGCCAATCCTGCGTTCACCTCTGAAACGAGGCTGGGAGACGTCCGCGGCAAGATCGTCTTACTGCGGAGATTCGAAGGCGGCCACGACATTGGATTCGATGCTACTTACTGGCCGGAGAACCAGCGGTTCAGAAGCGCAGCAGCCCCTGTTTACGATGTCGAAGACCGTTATCAGAACCCCGGCGTCGACGACAAGTTCGACTTCGTCGTCGCCCACCTGGAAGATGCCCGAAGCGGCAATCCCGACGATCTGTACGTTACTTCCTCCAGTGCCGTTGATCTGACGGCGCGGGGCTACGCGGAAACGATGAACCCGCGCCTCAACGACTACCTCGCCGAATCCCCCCAAGGACGCGTCGGCGTTATCGTCATGGATTACTTCGCACGGCCCCGGGAATTAGTCGCCAACGTGATCAAGGTGAACACCACCACCGGTCGGTTTGCGCCGGACGTTGCGGGGGTAGATCCAGGCTCATGACACGAGACGCGAACATCGCCACGCAGGAGAAAGGCGCCCAGCACCTCAACGCCGGTGACATCGACGCTTTCGTCGACACGCTGTTCGCCCAGGACTGTGTGGACCACGACCCGGCTCCAGGTCAGGGACCTGGCCGGGACGGGTTCCGCAGCTTCTTCCGCACCCTTACCACGGCGTTTCCGGATGCGCAGATCGAGCCCGCCACCCTGGTGGCCGACGGCGAGCACGTTGCGCTCGCCTACACCCTGACCGGCACGCACAATGGTGACTTCCACGGTGTCGCGGCCACCAGCAAGCGGATCGAAGTGCGGGGGCTCCAGATCGGCCGCTTCCGCGACGGGCAAATCGTCGAACGGTGGGGCAGCACGGACGAGCTCGGCATCATGCAGCAGATCGGTGCCACCCCGTCGCCAGACAGCGCCAAGCCGGGCGTGCTCGGAAAGGTGGCCGACGCCTTCCGGACCTGATAGACACGTGATGGTGACGAGCTTCCGGTGAGTGACTCGACAACGCGCACCAGCCGGCGCCGGCGGGTGTGGCTCGGCGGGCTGGTCGCCCTAGTGGTGCTCGCGGGGCTGGCCGCGGTGAGCCTGAGCGCCACGTCGAGCACCGGGTCGGCGGGGACGCCGGGGGCGGTTGGCGCCGAGCCGGGCATGCAGGCCCGGTTGGCCGCCGCGCGGCGGATCCCGGGCGACCCGCTGGCCCTGGGGCGGCCCGATGCGCCGGTAGTGATCTCCGAGTGGGGCGATTTCCAGTGCCCGTTCTGCCGGTCCTACACCCTCAACACCGAACCGAGCCTGGTGCGCCAGTACGTCGACTCGGGCCGGGTTCGGCTGGAATGGCACGATTTCGCCTACCTCGGCCCGGAGTCGGTGCTGGCCGCGCGGGCTGCCCGGGCCGCGGGCAGGCAGGGCAGGTTCTGGCAGTACCACGACGCGCTGTATCGCCAGCAGGGTCGGGAGAACAGCGGAACGGTCACTGACGCATCGCTAGTGGCCACCGCTCGCGGCCTTCGGCTCGACGTGGCCCGGTTCCAGCGCGACTACGCCGACCCCGCGATCGCCGCGCAGGTCAGCGCCGACCAGGAGCGCGGCGCGGCGCTGGGGGTCACCGGCGTACCCAGCTTCATCATCGGCGGCCAGATGATCTTTGGAGCGGAGCCGCTGGCGACCTTCCACCAGGTGATCGACACCGTCGGTGACCGCGGTCGCTGACGTGCTCGACATCGGCTACTTCGCGGCGTTCCTCGGCGGCCTGCTCGCGCTGATCAGTCCGTGCAGCGCGCTGCTGCTGCCGTCGTTCTTCGCCTACGCCTTCGCCGGGACCACTGCGCTGCTCGCCCGGACCGGCGTGTTCTTCCTCGGCCTGGCCGCGGTGCTCGTCCCCCTCGGGGCCGGATCCAGCGCGTTGGCCTCGGTCGTGACGCTGCATCGGGAGGCCCTGATCCTGGTGGCCGGGTGGATGATCGTCGGGTTCGGTGTCGTGCAGATCCTGGGCGGCGGGTGGAGTGTGCGCCCGGCCGCGCGGGTCCAGCAGCGGATGGCCGCTAGCGGCAGCTGGGTCTCGACCGTCGGGCTCGGCGCCGCCTACGGCTTGGCCGGGTTCTGCTCCGGACCGATCCTGGGCGCGGTGCTCACGGTGGCCGCCGCGAGTGGGCAGCCGCTGCGCGGCGCGGCACTGCTCGCGGTGTACGCCTTGGGGATGGCGGCGCCCCTGTTCATCCTGGCCGCGTTGTGGCAGCGCTTCGACCTCGGCCGGCGCGGCTGGCTGCGTGGGCGCGAGTACCGTCTCGGCAGACTGCGACTGCACACCACCAGCACCGTCTCCGGTGTGCTGTTCATCGCTGTCGGGATTGTGTTCCTGCTCTTCGACGGCACCGCCGGCCTCTACTCCACCGGCACCGGCACCAGTTTGGCTGTGCAGAACGCCATCGCCGCCGCCGGCGCCCACGTTCCCGACGGCGTCCTGCTGGGTGCGCTCGCCGTCGTGGTGTTGATCGTGGTCGCACTGCGGCTACACCGCGCAGCACAAACCCCGCACAAACGATCCTGACCGCGCATTTCACTGAGCGTGATCATGACGTTACGTGAAGTTACCGTTGATATCGCCCCCGAGATGGCTTACGTTCAAGAGGAATTGACCACGGGGAGTGAGGGGACGGGGTCGGATCACCTGGGGGGTTGCTGACTGTCCGATGACGAGCTGCTGGTTGTGACGCCGGGGGGCACGGCCCGCATCGGGGCTATCGCACAAAAACGTTGCTGATTGAGTTACCCAGATTTGTTCCGGGTTTGGCTCCCTTGCTCCTCTCTCGATACGAAGGAGCGGGCATGCGGGTTTCAGCGATTTTCGCGCAGGGCGGACACCACGGACACGGCGATGACTGTGGCCACGGTTGCGACTACGGTTGCGATGACTACTTCAGCTACCGCGGAGACTACTACTACAACGGCTACCGCCAGCACCGCGACTTCTACTACGACGACGACCGCGGCGGGCTCCTGAGCGGGCTCCTGGGCGGCTAGTCCCAGCTGGTCAGCAAATACCTATCGGCTCCGCCATTCCCCTGGGTGGGGATGGCGGAGCCGGTGTGGGT
>QHBY01000205.1 GCA_003244245.1 Pseudonocardiales bacterium | reverse complement strand
TCGAGAAGTGCGGAACGTCAGATCAGAGACCCGGGTATAGTATCCGGGTGGACTCAGGGGAGGCGTGGCCAAGCCTCTTCTGCAAGGTCAGCTCCCGCATGCCACCCTCCCACATTGCGGTGGCGTGGGTGTGCCGGCAGCATGCGGGGTCACCCACGGCGTGCGGATCCCGGCCCGGGTGGTAGCCCGGGTGAACATCTTCACCAACCCGTCGTAGCTCAGCGCCTCCAGCCGCCGCTGCCCACCGCCGCCGATTAGGAACACCAGCGGACTGTCTGCGTCGGTCGGGCGCTCGTCCATCACATAGGCGCTGACGATGGCCAACGTCTCGGGCTCGTGCAGGTCGACCACCCGCTCATAGCGGGACTTGGAGCGCGCGCCCTTCGGGTGGTCTTCGCGGTGACGCACCACCACCCGGCGACTATGCCTTCGGGAAAATTCCCGAACCGGCCGTGGCCGCGGAGGTGGGTCAGGCACGGATGCGGATGCTGACCCTGCAGCTGGGAATCCTGCTCAAGCCCTACCTCGCACCACCCCGCGCTGCCGCTGCGGTCGCCTAACGACGTTGCCGTCCTGATCGGCGTCCGGCCCGGCAGTACGGCCCATCGCGCCGCCGGTGGCGCCGACCCAAAGACACCACGCGGAGAGCGGCGCTCCGTGGGTGAAGCGCTGGGCGCTGTCGCCGGATGACCCTGACGCCAGAACCAGGGTGTGCACCGACGCGGTGGCGGTCCCCGTGCGGGAAGAATGAAAGGTGCCCGCCATGAGGAGGATTCGATGAGCACGTCATTGACACGCCCACGACAAGGCAAGGTCATCGCCGGGGTGTGCGCCGGGATCGCCGATCGATACGGCTGGGACGCCAACATGGTGCGGCTGTTGTTCGTGCTGTCGTGCCTGTTGCCCGGGCCGCAGTTCGTGGTCTACCTGGCGTTGTGGGTGCTGATGCCCAAGCGGTCGTACTGAGCCGCGACGTGATCAGGGCAGGCGTGCGCGCAGCCAGCCATACCAGCCGTCGATACCGTCGCCGGTCGTGGCCGACAGCTGCAGCACCTCCACGCCCGGGTTCGCCCGCCTCGCTCCATCCAGGAAAGCGTCGACGTCGAAATCGACGTACGGCAGCAGGTCGGTCTTGTTCAGCAGCACCAGATCCGCGGCGCGGAACATCTGCGGGTACTTCCGCGGCTTCTCCGCGCCCTCTGTCACCGACGTGATGACCACCCGGGCCTGCTCGCCCAGGTCGAACAATGCCGGACACACGAGGTTGCCGACGTTCTCGATCAGCACCACCGAATTGTCCGGCGGGTTGAGGGTCTTCAGCCCACCGGCCAGCATCTGAGCGTTGAGATGGCAGCCAGACCCGGTGTTGATCTGCACCGCCGGCGCGCCAGTGGCGCGGATCCGGTCGGCGTCGAGCACCGTCTCCTGATCACCCTCGACAACCGACACCCGCATCTCGGCGCCCAGTTCCCGGATGGTGCGCTCGAGCAGGGTGGTCTTGCCTGCCCCGGGTGAGCTCATCAGGTTCACCGCGAGGATGCCGCGATCCGCCAACCACTCGCGGTTGAGTTCGGCGTGCCGCCGGAGCAACCACACGTCGCGCACATCAGACCAGTACCTCAATTTCCCGAATTTTTAGTTCTTCTCCCGCGAGAAGTTCGCGGTTCGCGCTGCCGCACTCGCAGAGCACCAGCAGGTCATTCAGCTCGAACTCCGCGCCGCAGTCCCGGCAGCGGGCGCGACCAGTTGGTTGGATGATCTCCAACGACGCCCCTCAAGTGGGTGCCCGCGGTCACAAGATCGAGACAGAACCGGACCGAGTCGGCCACCACACCGGATAGCGTGCCGATCTCCAGGCAGACGCGCTGCACCGGCGCGTCGCCCATCCGGTCGCATACTGCCTGGATCACCCTCTCTGGGTGATCGCCATCTCATGCAAAGAACCGCCCTCCTCGGCTCTCACCCAGTGCAGCCCCCTGCGGAGATCTTCTCAAGGCGCGAGAGAATGCTCTTGTGCAGCACTGTATCCGAGTTGAAGTGCGGGTCGAGGGTGTCGTCCAAGGTGTCGGGTTCCGGCCCTATGTTCACGGTCTGGCGCGTCGCCTCGGCCTGTCCGGCCGGGTCGGCAACGACACCGCTGGGGTCTTCATGGAGATCGAGGGAGCCGAGCAGCTAGTCAGCGAGTTCCTCGCGACGTTGCCGGCGCAGGCCCCGCCGCTGGCCGTCATCGAGCAGGTGCGAACCAGTCCGCTGGTTCCCACGGGGGAACCGGGTTTTCACATCGTGTCCAGCAACGCCGCCGGCCGCCCGGATACCTTGGTCTCGGCGGACAGCGCGACCTGCGCGGACTGCCTGCGCGAGCTGGCCGATCCTACCGACCGCCGCTTCGACTATCCCTTCATCAACTGCACCAACTGCGGTCCGAGGTTCACCATCGTGCGTGACGTGCCCTACGACCGGCCGTTCACCACGATGGCGCCGTTCGCGATGTGCCCCGCCTGCGCCGGCGAGTACCACGATCCCGCCGATCGGCGCTTCCATGCCCAGCCGGTGTGCTGCCCGGCCTGCGGGCCCCGGCTGCGGCTACTCGACGCCGACGGCATCGACCTTCCCGGTGAGCCGCTGGCTGCGGCCGCGGCCTTGCTCACCAACGGGGCGGTGCTGGCGGTCAAGGGTCTCGGTGGCTTCCACGTCGCGACGCTGGCCTCCGACGCTGCCGCCACCGCCTTGTTACGCGCGCGTAAGCACCGCGAGGACAAGCCTTTCGCGGTGATGGTGGCCGATCTGGATACCGCGCACGCGCTGTGCGTGATCGATCCGGCGGCGCAGCGGGTGCTGGTTGGACGACGGCGACCGGTGGTGCTGCTGCCGCGCCGCCCGGGCACCCCCCTCGCGCCGGCCGTTGCGCCCGGTAATCGCAACCTGGGTCTGATGCTGCCCTACACCCCGCTGCATCACCTGCTGCTCCGCGACACCGCCGGTCCCATCGTGCTGACCAGTGGAAACGTCTCTGACGAGCCGATCTCCTATCAGGACGACGATGCACGTAGCCGGCTGGCCGGCATCGCGGACGCTTTCTTGACTCACGATCGGGCAATCCACATGCGCACCGACGACTCGGTGGTGCGCATGTTCCGCGGCGCTGAGCTGCCGGTGCGCCGGGCGCGCGGCTACGCACCCGAACCGCTGACCCTGGCGCAACCCGCGCCCCGACCGATTCTCGGCTGTGGCGCCGAGCTCAAGAGCACCTTCTGCCTGGCCCGCGGCCGGCACGCGTTCCTGTCCCACCACATCGGTGATCTGGAGAACTACGAGACCCTGCGCTCGTTCACCGAGGGCATCACGCATTTCCGGCGGCTCTTCGACGTGCAGCCGGAGGTGGTCGCGCATGATCTGCACCCGGAATACCTGTCCACCAAATACGCCCACGACCTCCCCGATGTTGAGCTCATCGGGGTGCAGCACCACCACGCGCACATCGCGTCCTGCCTGGCCGACAACGGCGCCGCGGGCCCGGTGATCGGTGTGGCCTTCGACGGGTTGGGTTACGGCACCGACGGCACCTTGTGGGGTGGGGAGTTCCTGCTCGCTGATCTGGCCGGGTTCCAGCGGCTGGCCCACCTGGTCCCGGTCCCGATGCCGGGAGGCACCGCGGCCATCCGGCAACCCTGGCGGATGGCCGCCGCATACCTGGGTTCGGACGCTCCGGAGGAACTGGCGCATCGCAACGCCGAGCACTGGGATTCGGTGGTGACGATGGCGCACCGGCAGGTCAACGCCCCCCTGACGTCCAGCGCCGGGCGGCTGTTCGACGCTGTCGCGGCCATTCTCGGGATCCGGGACTCGATCAACTACGAGGGTCAGGCCGCGGTGGAGCTCGAACAGCGGGCCGACCTGACCGAGCAGGGAAGCTACCCGGCGGCGGTGACCAAGGGACCCGCGCTGCAACTGCACGGCGCGGACTTAGTGCGCGCGGTGGTGGCCGACCTACAGGCCGGGGTGCCCCTCGAGGTGATCTCTACCCGGTTTCACCACGGTGTCGCTGATGCCATCGTCCGGGTTTGCGTGATGCTGCGCGACTCCACCGCAGTAGGCGTCGCAGCCCTGTCCGGCGGAGTATTCCAAAACGCGCTGTTGCTCGAGCGCACCGTAGCGGGCCTCGAACAATCCGGTTTCCGGGTGCTCACCCACTCCCGGGTGCCACCCAACGACGGCGGCATCAGTCTCGGCCAGGTCGCCGTCGCCGGGGCACTACTGCGTTCTGGATCCAACTCCGTGGGCGCTACGCGCCCTCCTGAGGTGTGAAAATGGGTTCCGAGTCGCGGTAAGCCCGCCCGTCGCCTCGGTCCCAGCGTGTGACAGCCCTGGGTGCGCCGAGTTCGACACCAGAGCTGCTCGGGGGGATCGCACGTGTTCTCCGCCCGCGCTGTTCGACCAAGCGAGCAAGTGCCGTTTCGGATCAGGAAGGGTCGAGGCTTCGGAGGTCGATCACGCTTCCGTTGTCCAGGCCTCGGTCGAGCAGCGACCAGATCTGAGCAGCCACTTGCTGAGGTTCGCTGAGATCGCCCTGATTATGAAGATCTTGGAACTTCTGACGACTCGGGAAGTCCCTTTCTGGGGTGTTGCGGAGTTTCGCCTGCATGGCAGTGTCGACTGTGCCCGGAGCGACCGACAACACCTGCACACCCCCGCGCTCCTCCTGCTCAGCGCCCGCATTGCGCACCCACTGGTCGAGTGCGGCCTTACCCGCTCCGTACGAAGCCCATCCCGGATAGACGCTGCGGGCGGCGCCTGACGTCAGCATCACCAGATGGCGGCGAGCATGGAGCGGGCCGGCAGCAGCCAGGAAAAGCTGACCGAGTACCTGCGGGGCAGCGCTGTTGAGAAGCACGTTGCGCAGGTAGGCCTCGCTACCGACCTCCGCAGCGAAGCCCGTGGGATCGATAGTGCCGGCGGCGTGGACGAATGCCACGTGCTCGCCGTCGAACCCTTCCATTTCGCGATGGAATGAATCCCCGACCACGGGCCACATCGATGGATCAGCGAGGTCTGCCTTGAGGTAATCGATGGTGTCCCGTGGGCGGTGCCGGCTTATCCCGATCACACGGGCGTCGTCCCAGGGTACGGTCTTGGCCAGCGCCTGCCCGATGGCGCCTGACGCACCAGAGATCCACACAAGGGAAGTAGCCATGGGTCTGCTTCATCCCCGCTTGAAGTTCACCTTCTTCGTGAATTCCTTGCCTTCCTGAAGCCTAAAGAGGCTGCGCCTCGGA
>QHBY01000204.1 GCA_003244245.1 Pseudonocardiales bacterium | reverse complement strand
GCCCCCACCCAGGGGCCCCTTTAAGTGCGTGAGCAACGAAAGGATCCGCGACCGTGTCAGCCGGACCGAACCCGACCGGAGACGCGGACCGCAACGGTAGCCAGCGCCGCAGCGCGGTAGTGCGCGGTCGCCCTGCAGGGCAACGGATTGTGAAGCGCGGCGCGGACGGTGAGCGGATGGCTGGTCGGAGTGGCCGACCGCAAAACAGCCGGGGTGACGACGGCCGAGCTCAGGGCAGCGGCCGGCCGCAGACGCAGCGGCGCGGTGAAGCCATGTCGGACGGCGAATCGGCGCGCTTAGAGCTCCCGGTGGATGCGGACGGCAGCGAGTTGGACCGGGATGTCCGCCAGGAGTTGCTAACGCTGTCGAAGGGTCTGTCGGAGCTTGTCGGCAGTCATCTCGTGATGGCAGCGCGGCTGTTGGACGAGGACCCGCAGCTGGCCCTTGAGCATGCCCGTTTCGCACGCAGCAAGGCAGGTCGGGTCGCTGCGGTTCGGGAAGTCGCGGGACTGTCGGCGTATCACGCGGGAGAATGGTCCGAGGCATTAGCGGAGCTGCGCGCCGCGCGACGGCTCGGCGGTGACACCGGGCGGCTGGCGGTGCTTGCTGACTGCGAACGAGCGTTGGGGCGCCCGGAGCGCGCTCTGGAGATCGCGCGGAGTCCAGAGGCTCGGCAGCTCGGCACGGAAGAGTCGGTCGAGCTGCGGATTGTAGCCGCCGGGGCACGGCGCGACCTCGGACAGTTCGATGCAGCGGTGATCGCACTGCAAGGGCCGGACCTGGAAGAGGCAGGTGAGGAGCCCTGGCGGGCCAGGCTGCGCTACGCATACGCGGACAATCTGCTTGCCGCTGGCCGAGAGCAGGACGCGATCAGGTGGTTCTTGTCCGCCGCAGAGGTTGACGTCGACGAGGCCACCGACGCCGCGGAGCGGGCTGTCGAGCTCAGCGAGCGGCCGGCACCGGAGTGAGCGGTTCGCTGGACGGCTACGACGCGGTGTTGCTGGACCTCGACGGCACCGTGCTCCGCGGATCCGAGACTGTGCCGGAGGCACCCGACGTGGTCAACGAGCTGCGCCAGGCTGGATGCGCCGTGCAGTTCATCACCAACAACGCATCGCGGACGCCCGACGAAATCGCCGACCACCTCACCGCGCTGGGCGTTGCCACCGCTGCGGCGCAGGTCGTCACCAGCGCCCAGGCCGCGGTCGCCTTGCTGGCAACCCGGCTTCCAGCAGACGCCGCCGTCCTGGTCGTCGGCGCCGACGCGCTGGTCGCCGAGGTGCGGTCGGTCGGGCTCCGGCCGGTGACTGCCGCGTCGGAAGATCCGGTCGCGGTCGTACAGGGTCACTCGCCGGAAACTGGGTGGGCCCAGCTTGCGCAAGCCTGCCTGGCGATCCGCGATGGCGCGATGTGGGTCGCGTGCAACGTCGACCGCACGTTGCCTACGGAGCGGGGCCTGCTGCCGGGCAACGGCGCGATGGTGGCTGCGTTGCAGGTCGCGACCGACCGGGAGCCCATTGTCGCCGGCAAACCGGAGCGGGCCCTGCTTGATACCGCGATGGAGCGTGCTGGTGCACAGCGTCCCCTGGTGGTCGGAGACCGCCTTGATACCGACATCGCTGGAGCTCGAGCCGCTGAGCTGGATTCGCTGCTGGTGCTGTCCGGGGTCGCCGACGCCGCCGCACTGCTTGCTGCGCCGCCAGAGCACAGACCCAGCCACCTCGGCGCCGACCTTCGAGTATTGCGCGAGTCCCTGGACAGGGCGCGGATCCAGGCGCGACCCGGCTGGCGCGTCGATGTGGCCGAGGGCAGTCTGCTCGTGCACAGTGAAGGGACGGCCGGCGATCCTCTCGACGCAGTGCGGACGCTGTGCGCGGCCTGGTGGGTCGAGCACAGCGGGCAGGTCCAGGTGTGCGCCTGCGACGCCGCCGCCGCCGCGGCGTTGGATCGCGTCGGTTTTGGTGAGGTCAGGCGGCCAACCAGATGACGTCACAACCACCATCAGACGGAGTCCCGATCCCTGCTGGCATCATCGACACCCTTGCGGGCCTGCAGGATCTCGACGAGCTGCCCACGGCCGAGCACGTGGCGCGATTCACCGCCATGCACAACTCGCTGACCGCAGCCCTGTCCAGCATCGACGACGTTTAGGCGGTCCGGAGGGCGAAGTGGGACGGGTCTAGCCGGGGCGGTGGGTTGGGCATGGGGCGGAGGGTTGCATGGGGCGCAGGGCCCGGTTGGACGCGGAGCTGGTGCGGCGCGGTCTGGCCCGGTCTCGCGTTCACGCCGCCGAGCTCGTCGCGCAGGGCCGCGTCAAGGTCAGTGGGCTGACGGCCACCAAGCCTGCCACCGGAGTCGACGCAGACACCCCGTTGCTGGTTGCGACGAACGAGAATGAACCCCACTGGGTGTCGCGTGGCGCGCGGAAGCTGCTTGGCGCGCTGGACGGCCTCGTCGCCGGGGGCCCGCCCGTGGCGGGTCGGCGTTGCCTGGACGCCGGTGCCTCCACCGGAGGTTTCACTGACGTGCTGCTGCATCGCGGAGCCCGGGAGGTGGTTGCAGTCGACGTGGGCTACGGTCAGCTCGCCTGGTCGTTACGCACCGACGAGCGGGTCCGGGTGCATGACCGGACGAACGTGCGCACGCTTGCACCCGAGGGTATCGGGGGCGCCGTCGATCTGACTGTGGCCGATCTGGCATTCATCTCGCTGCGGCTGGCGTTACCCGCGTTGGTGGGCTGCACCAAACCGGAAGGCGACCTGCTCCCGATGGTCAAACCCCAGTTCGAGGTCGGCCGCGAACGCCTGGGCGCCGGCGGCGTGGTCCGGGACCCGCTACTGCGCGCACAGGCCATGCTCGACGTGCTGGCGACCGCGACGGACCTCGGGCTCTGCCTGGTCGACGCCACCGCGAGCCCCCTGCCAGGACCATCGGGAAACGTCGAATACTTCCTGTGGCTGCGCCGTGGAGTGGCCGATCCGCTGCGCCCGGCGCAGGAGCTGGTGCACGGCGCGGTGCGGAGGGGCCCGCAGTGAGGTTCGGACGCGAGGTACTCCTGGTGTTGCACACCGGACACCGGGAGAACCTGCGCACCGCCGAGGAGGTCGCGCACCGGCTGGCCAACACGGGGATCGGGCTGCGGGTACTCGCCGAGGAGACCGTGCACCTCGATCCCGCGCTGTGCGATCACGAGGTGCCCACCGCGCCGGAGGCAGCTGCGGGCGCGGAGCTGGTGGTGGTCCTCGGCGGTGACGGCACCCTGCTGCGTGCCGCCGAACTGGCCCGGCCGTGCGGCGTTCCGTTGCTCGGGGTGAACCTCGGCCGGGTCGGCTTCCTCGCTGAGGCCGATCTCGACTCCCTCGACCAGACGGTGCGCGCCATCGTCGATGGCGACTACCTCGTCGACGAGCGCATGACCGTCGACGTGACCGCCAGCCTCAACGGGTCCACACTCGCGCGCACCTGGGCGCTCAACGAGGCCAGCGTCGAGAAGAGCAGGCGGGAGCGGATCCTCGACGTGGTACTCGAGGTCGACCGCAGGCCGGTTTCCGGATTCGGGTGCGACGGCGTGCTCTGCGCCACCCCCACCGGGTCCACCGCCTATGCCTTCTCGGCGAGTGGGCCCGTGGTGTGGCCGGACGTCGATGCGCTCGTGGTGGTCCCCAACAACGCACATGCGCTCTTCGCCCGCCCGCTGGTGGTGTCGCCGGACTCGGTGGTCGCGGTGGAGACCGATCCGCAGGGGTACGCCGCGGTGCTGTGCTGTGATGGGCGCCGGACATTCGCGCTGCCGGCGGGCGCCCGGATCGAGGTGGTGCGTGGCGCCACCCCGATCCGGCTGGTGCGTCTGAACGACTGCCCGTTCACCGACCGGCTGGTGCGCAAGTTCGAGCTGCCGGTACAGGGCTGGCGAGGCCCCCGACCAAGCTGACCGGTGCTTATGGTTCGCCAGGACCGATGAGTTCAGCGCGGCTGCGGCGTCGATAGTGATGACATGGTTCGAGCATCACGAAAGGAGCCACCATGCCCACCCGAGACGCCGCCCCCATCGGAGCGCCCTGCTGGATCGATCTGATGACCTCCGACACCGAACGCAGCCGGGCGTTCTACTGCCAGCTGTTCGGCTGGGCCGCCGAGCAACCCGCCGAGGAGTTCGGCGGCTACTTCAACTTCACCTCCGACGGCGTCCGGGTCGCCGGATGCATGGCCAGCCGACCTGGCTCGGAGGTGCCGGACGTCTGGTCGATCTATCTGGCCACCGATGACGCCAAGAAGGCCGTCGAGGCCGCCGCCGACCACAGCGGCCAGGTCCTCGTCGCAGCCATGGATGTCGGTGACTTCGGCACCATGGCCGTCGTCAGCGATCCTGGGGGCGCTGCCATCGGCATGTGGCAGCCTGGTCTGCACCGGGGCTTCGGGGTCCTCGGCGAGCCTGGTGCACCGAGCTGGTTCGAGCTGCACACCAGGGACTACCCGACCGCCGTCAGCTTCTACCGCGAGGTGTTCGGCTGGGACACCCATGTCGTCAGCGACACCCCGGAGTTCCGCTACACCACCCTGAGGCACGACGACGGCTGGCTGGCCGGGATCATGGACGCGTCGGGTTTCCTTCCCGATGGTGTCCCCGCCCACTGGTCGGCGTATTTCGGGGTCGAGGACACCGACGCCGCGCTGGCGAAGATCGTTGACCTCGGCGGCTCGGTTGTGATGGCTGCGCAGGACTCGCCCTACGGCCGCCTCGCGACTGCCGCGGACCCGACCGGTGCCCGGTTCAAGCTCGTCGCTGCGAACGAGGCCATGCCGGGCAACGTCTCCTCGCCCTGAGATAACAAGCCCGGCAACCTCAAAAACCAAGCGGTAGAGAGGGAAAGCAATGCAGAAGATCACGCCGTGGTTGTGGTTCGACACTCAGGGTGAAGAGGCGGCGAATTTCTACATCACCGTCTTCGAGAACTCCAGGATCCTCGACGTTGCTCGTTACGGTGCAGCCGGTCCCGGACCTGAAGGTGCGGTAATGACTGTCACTTTCGAGTTGGACGGGCAGAATTTCGTTGCGTTGAATGGTGGACCGCATTTCATGTTCAACGAGGCCATCTCGTTCCAAGTGAGTTGCGAGACGCAGGACGAGGTCGATTACTTCTGGAGCAAGCTCTCACAGGGTGGGGAAGAAGGTCCGTGCGGCTGGCTGAAGGACAGGTACGGCGTATCCTGGCAGATCGTCCCCACCGCCCTGGCTGAGCTGGTAGGTGACCCCGATCCTGAGAAGTCGCAAGAGGCCATGAAAGCCATGCTCGGCATGCGCAAGATTGATATTGAAGCCCTGCAGCGCGCGGTTAACCAGCCGTAGTAGGTGCGCCCACGCCGCTCAACCACCGCCGCCGCACCTTGCCGGGCAGGTCGGGAACTTCCGACCTGAAGTGGTCGCGCGTAGGCTTTACCGACATCACCCATGAAGGTGGGGAAAACGGATGGATCTCGGGACCGTCAGCCGCGTGCGGGACGGGCTGTGTGGGAGGCGATGATGAGCGACCGGGGAGATGTGGTGCGCGTTTTGTGGCAGGGTGATCCGCTGGCGCCGGCGTCTGCTGGGGATGCTCTGCCTGATCTGGCGGTCTGGGAAGCGGTGCCGTTCGTGGCCCCGGATGCGTGCTTCCATGAGGACACGATGTGCGCGGCGTGCCGGCGTTCGGGCTGGTCGGACTACTACGTTGAAGGTCGAGACGTCCCGTCGTTCGCTCCGTAGCCCTGCGGCGTGACGGTCGCCGTCGCTGTCGGGATTGCTCGATGATGGCGGCGTTTCCCGCAGAGCGGTGCGCGGCGCGCTAGGGTGCGGCCCGTGCTCACCGAGATGCGCATCGAGGGCCTCGGTGTGATCGACGAGGCCACCCTGGACCTGCACCCCGGCCTGACCGTGGTCACCGGTGAGACCGGTGCGGGCAAGACCATGGTGGTGACGGGCCTGCAGCTGCTCGCTGGCGGACGGGCCGACGCCTCCCGGGTCCGGCGCGGCGCCGACCGTGCCATCGTGGAGGGCCGCTTCCGGCCGGCCCAGGGCAGCCCGGCCGCAGACCTGGCCAGCGAGGTGGGCGCCCGCACCGACGAGGACGGCACCCTGATCGCCAGCCGCACACTCACCATGGACGGCCGGTCCCGAGCCCACCTGGGTGGTCGCTCGGTCCCGGCGGGGGTGCTGGCTGAACTGGCCGACGGCATGCTCGCGGTCCACGGTCAGAACGACCAACTCCGGCTGCTGCGCGCCGGCGAGCAGCGAGCCGTGTTGGATCGCTTCGCCGGCGACGTGGTGTCGGGGGCGCTGAGCACCTACCGGGAGATTCGGGAGCAGTGGCTGCGCTGCAGCGCTGAGCTGGCGACCCGGCGGGAGAACTCCCGGGAACTGGCCAGGGAAGCCGACCTGCTCGGCCACAGCCTCGCCGAGATCACCGCCGTCGACCCGCAGCCAGGGGAGGACACCGCGCTGCTGGCCGAGGCGCGCCGGCTGGCTGACGCCGACCAGCTCCGGGAGACCGCCGCCCTCGCGCAGGCCGCGGTGTGCGGCGCACCGGACTGCGATCACGACCAGCCGAGTGCGATCGACCTGGTGGGGCAGGCACGCCGTCGGCTACAGGCGGAGAGTGATCCTGAGCTGCAGGCGCTCGGGGAACGCTTGGGAGAGGCCGCTGCGGTGCTCGGCGACGTCGCTGCCGAGCTCAGCGGGTACCTCGAGACGCTGAACGCCGACCCGGCCCGGTTGGAGCAGGTGCTGGGCCGCCAAGCCGACCTCAAGCGGCTCACCCGTAAGTACGGTGCAGACGTCGATGGTGTGCTGGCCTGGGCCCAGCAGGCCCACCAGCGCCTGGCCGGCCTGGACACCTCGGAGGAGGCCATCGCTGCGCTGGCGACCCGGCGCGACCAACTGGCCACCGAGCTGACCCGCCACGCCACCGCGCTCACCGTGGCCAGGACCGCGACTGCCCGGGAGCTCGGGGATGCTGTCACCGCTGAGCTCGCCGGGTTGGCGATGGGCCAGGCGCAGCTGGCCGTGGTGGTCTCCCCGACCCTGGCCGCCGAGGGCGACGACGCGGCGCTCACCGTCGCCGGGACGCGGCTGCGGGCCGGCCCGGAGGGTGTCGACGAGGTGGAGCTGCGCCTGTCGGCGCACCCCGACGCCGGGTCGCTGCCGGTGCACAAGGGCGCCTCTGGCGGGGAGCTGTCCCGGGTGATGCTGGCGCTGGAGGTGGTGCT
>QHBY01000203.1 GCA_003244245.1 Pseudonocardiales bacterium | reverse complement strand
CGGGAGCTCCCTCCCCGCCCATGGGTGGGGGCCAGCATGGCCGGCGCGGAACGTTTCGCGCCGTTCGGGGAGCTGATGCCGGAGGACGAGTTCCTCGGGCTGATGGCCGCGGTCGACGAGTTCGACCTGCTGGTTCTGACTCCGGAGGTCGCCGAGCGGGCCGTCAAGCGGCTGGCTGAGCATCCGCTGGCCGCACACCTGGACCTGTCTCGGGTCTCCGCGGCGGCCGGGGACGTCGCCGCTGCCCTAGCCAGCGGCGCGCTGCCGGTGCACCTGGCGCCGGACACGCTCGCGGGTGCGCTGCGCGGCGCGCACGAAGAGGACGAGTCGCTGGTCGCGCACGTGCTGCTGGAGAACCTGGCCTGCAAGGCCACCGGGACCCTGGCGCTGCTGCACCTGCTGCACGACAACGGCGTCGACCCAAAAGCGATCGGCTACACGATCTCCTGCTCCGAGGAGGCCGTCGGGGACCGCTACCAGCGCGGCGGCGGCAACATGGGCAAGACGATCGCGGCGGTCGCCGGCCTTAGCGAATCATCCGGGGCGGACGTCAAGAACTTCTGCGCGGCGCCGATCCCCGCGCTGGTGATCGCCGCCAGCCTCGTGGTGGCGGGGGTTGTCGAGCAGGTCGTCGTCCTCGCCGGCGGCTCACAACCCAAGCTCGGGATGAAATTCGAGGGGCACCTGCGCCACGGGCTGCCTGTGCTGGAAGACGTGCTCGGCGGCGTCGCGGTGCTGGTGAGCGCCGACGATGGCGTGTCGCCCCGGATCAGGCTCGACGCCGTGGGCCGCCACCGGGTGGCATCGGGCGGCTCCGGTGCGCAGATCCTGCACGATCTGGCGGTGCGGCCGCTGGAGGCGATCGGCGCCCGACTGTGTGACGTCGATGACTATGCCACCGAGCTGCACAACCCTGAGATCACCGAGCCGCAGGGCTCGGGAGACGTCGCAGCGCGCAACTACAAGACGATCGCGGCGTTGGCCGCCCGCAATAAGGAGATCACCCGCGACGAGATCGACTCCTTCGTCGCGACGCGCGGCATGCCGGGTTACGCCCCCACTCAGGGTCACCTGGCGTCAGCGGTGTGTTACCTGCCCCACGCCCTGAGCCGGCTGACGACCGGACCGGCTGACCGGGTGCTGCTGCTGGCCAAGGGCAGCCTGTTCCTGGGGCGGATGAGCCAGCGCTCCGATGGTATGAGCGTCCTGCTGCAACGCAACGGAGGTTGAGCTGATGGGTGTGGTGGATGCCACCAAAGAGACCTTTGATGACCTTGTCGGGTCCGGCCTGGTGCTGGTCGACGTGTGGGCGCAGAGTTGCCACCCGTGCGTGGCGCTGAGCCCGCACATGACCAGCATCGCCGACGGAAATCAAGACCTGACCGTGGTGAAGGTGGATGCGAGCAAGGCTCGGCGGCTGTGCATGTCGCTACAGGTTCGCGGACTACCCACCATCCTGCTGTTCCACGACGGCCAGGAAGTGGACCGGATCTGCGACCCCAACCTCGTGGCAGATCAAGTCGATGCGTGGCTGGCTGAGGCGTTAGCGAAGTTGCCAACGAAGGAGGCGTGACGATGTTCGACGGTAAGCAGGTCATCGTGATCGGTGAACGCGACGGTATCGCGGGGCCGGCGATTGCCGCCTGTGTCCAGGCGGCGGGTGCCCCGGTGGCATTCGTCGCCACCGAATGCTTCGTTTGAACGGCTGCCGGAGCCATGGACCTGTCCACCCAGGAGACGATCAAGCGCTTGGTCGACCAGCACGGCGCCGACGCGCTGCTGGTCCTGCTCGGCGCACCCGACGCGGAGAGCGCCGGGATCGCCGCCGAGACGGTGGTGCTCGGTGATCCGAGCTGGGCAGGACCGTTGGCCGGGGTCCAGTTGGGCCTCCCCGTGTATCACATCCTCGAAGATGAGCTGCGTGCCGCCGTTCCCGCCGAGGTGTGGGAAGAACAGGTCGGGTTGATGCTCGACGTGCTGGAGGTGGATGACATCGCCGACGCGGTCCGGGAGTTCCGCGAGCAAGCGTCCAGCTAACCGCTCCGCCGGGCGGGAGATCACCTGCTCAGGTGTGCCGGGAACGAGCGTCGACGCCGACGTCGACCAGCCCGTCGGTGTGTCGGGTCCGGTCGTCGCCGCGCGCGGCGCCGTCGTGGATCGTCCCGTGGATTGGGGTCTCGGAGGGGGTTGCCTGCTGTGGTGGGGTGGAACTGGCCTGGGCTGCGGGGGCGGGTCCGGATCGCAGCAGCAGCGCCCCCAGGACAGCCAGAGCGGCGGCGATCAGGAACAGATCGTCGATCGCTGCGACGAACACCTGCAGCTGGGTCCGCTGGTAGGTGGCGTACATGTCCAGCCAGTCCGGGGTTCCCGGCGGCCCGAGGTGTGGGGTGGGGGTGTCCGCGGGCACCAGCGCGGCGCGGCCTGCCATCTGCTGTGCCCGTTGCATGGTCAGGATCGCGGTGAGCACGGCCAGCCCGAGGGCGCCGGAGACTCGCTGCGTCACGTTGTTGAACGCGCTGGCGGCATTGACCTGGTTCATCGGGATGACCGCGATACCCCCAGTCATGATCGGCATCATGGCCATCCCCAGGCCGGCGCCGAGCCCCACCAGTATCCACATGACGTGCTCGCGGGGGGTGTCGAGAGTGATCGTGTGCAGCAGGTAGAGGTCAGCGGCGGTGATCGTCAGGCCGATCGTTGCCGGCCAGCGGGGGCCGATCCGGTCGTAGACCCGCCCGGCGATCGGCATCAGCACCGCCATCACCAGTGCCTGGGGCAGCAGGGTCAGACCACTGTCAAACGCCCCCCACCCTGCGCCACCTGCAGGAATTGCGGGACGTAGAATAGCACGCCGAGCAGCACGACAGAGAGCACCGAGATCAATAACAGCGAGTTCGTGAACGGCCAGTAGCGGAATATTCGGATATCGAGTAGCGGTTCGTCGACCTCCAACTCGATCACCACGAAGAGCGCCAGACTCAGCACGCTGTAGATGATCAGACCCAGGACTCGGTAGGAATACCACCCCCAGGACTCCCCCTCTGACATCGCCAGCAGCAGCGCGAAGAGCCCACCCGCCACGATGACGATTGCCTGCGGGCAGTCGCCACCCTGCTCAACGGACTCTCCGGTGAGGCGATCCGCGGCCTGCTGGCCGAGACCCTCCGCAACCCTGACCTCATGGAGGTCATCCGGATCCGCTTCATCGACCCCAATGTCAGCCTTTTCCTCGACGTGCTGCGGCGAGGCGCCGCACGTGGCGAGGTCCGTGCCGCCGCTCTCACCAACCGCATTGCCAGCGTTGGCCCCGACCTGCTCCACCAGCACTTTCTGGCGCACCGCCCGCCGATCCCCGACCAGGTGCTGATCGAGATCGTCGACGACGTGGTCACACCCCTGATCCGCCCATAATCAACCCAAATAGAGTACGCTACGTAGCCTCCTCAAATAGGGTACGATCCGTAGTCTAAAAGTAGACGCGCCGGTGGACCGATCAACGGCAACCGCGGTGATGTCATCGAGAAGAGAAGTTCTCGGGAGAAGAATGAGGTGGGGATATGAGGATCACGGAAATCTTCAGCCTTGGCCGCGATGACCACGACCATAACGGCAGGCGCTGGCACGACGAGGGCTGGAGTAACCGGGGCCACGACAACCGGGACGACTGGGGCCACCGCAACTGGGACGACTGGAGCCACCACAACCGGGGCAACTGCTAGGTCCGTGCATCGTGGTGGTGACTCCCGCTCCGTGAAGCGGGGCGGGAGTCACTCCGGATGAGGCGGGCCATCGGTCCTGCAAGCTGGCTCGCAGTCGCCGAACGCCGACTCATACACTGGCTCGGAAGGGAGACAGCCAGTGTGGAACGCCCGGAACGGCCTGATCGCGCTGGGTGTGGTCGTGGTGTTGGTGGTCGCGTCGGTTGCCGCGTGGCCTTTCATCCGGAACCTGGGCGCCACGCCGGGCTGCGCCGTCACCGCAGTCGCAGACCCGGTGTCTGGTGCCACCGGGTCTTTCCCCTTGTCCGGGGAGCAGGCCGACAACGCGGCGACCATCGCCGCGATCGGCATCCAAGAGGGCATGCCCGACCACGCCATCACCATCGCGCTGGCGACAGCGCCGCAAGAGTCCGGCCTGCACAACCTGCCGGGTGGCGACCGGGACTCCGCGGGTCTGTTCCAACAGCGGCCCAGCCAAGGCTGGGGAACCCGGGCGCAGGTCCTTGACCCGGTCTATGCGTCCACCGCCTTCTACCAGCGGCTTCACGCCCAACCGGGTTGGTCTGAGCTGAGCGTCACCGAAGCCGCTCAGCTCGTCCAGCGATCGGCTGCGCCGGCTGCATACGCGCAGTGGGAACCGCGGGCCCGAGCCGCCGCGGCCGCCCTCACCGGTGAGTCGCCCGGCGCGCTGACCTGCCGCGGCCTGGCTATCAGCCCGTCAAGCGCCGACCTGGTCACCACCGCAGCCGCCGAGCTGGGCACTGCCGCCCTCAGCGGTGCGCACTCCGTGGCCCGTGGCTGGTCGATCAGTAGCTGGCTTGTTGCCCACGCGTCGCGCCTCGGCGTCGACCGGGTGACCTTCGACGGGCGCACCTGGACCATGGACTCCGGCAGTTGGGCTCAAACCGGGCCGGCCGATGGCGTCCTGTCGCTGCACCGGGTTCCGAGCGCTGCCTGATGCCCGAAGGCGACACCGTGTACTTGGCAGCCAAGCGGATGGCGGCCGCGCTGAGCGGCCAGCGCCTTACCCATGGGGAATTGCGCCATCCACGGCTCGCCGAGCATGATCTGTCAGGGTGCACCGTGCTGGGTGTACACAGCGTGGGGAAGCACCTGCTCACCCGTTTCGATGACGGACGAAGCCTGCATACGCATTTCCGGATGGACGGCTCCTGGCACCTCTACCGACCCGGACAACGCTGGCACCGGCCAGGCCACCAGGTCCGCGCAGTGTTGACCACGCCGGACCGGGTAGCGGTGGGATTCCTGCTGCACGACATGGCGCTCTTGGCCACCCGAGACGAACACCGACTCGTGGGGCACCTGGGTCCCGACCTGCTCAACCCCAATTGGGACGACAATGACGCCGCTATAGCGGCGCAACGACTGCGCGAACAACCCGCCGACGAACTCGGTCTCGCCCTACTCGATCAGCGGATCATGGCCGGGATCGGAAACCTGTACAAGACGGAGATGTGCTTCCTGTTGGGGGTACCGCCCTGGGCGCCGGTCCGCGACATCGATGCCGTCGCCGTGGTGGCGCTGGCTCGTCGGCTTCTCCTGGCAAACGCCGACCGTCCGGAGCAGTCCACCACCGGGGAGCTGGCCCGCGGCAAGCAGCACTGGGTGTACGAACGGGGAGGCAAGCCGTGCCGCCGCTGCGGGGAGCGAGTGATCCGCTCTGTACAGGGAGCTGACGTCTACGCCAGGAACACCTACTACTGCCCTCGCTGCCAGCCGGACCACCCTGTGCCGCCGTGAGACCGGAGTTGCCGAGCCGCCCGCACGGTGCCCGAACGGCACAGGTTGGTGAAGATGTGCGCGCCGGCGGTGGCGGAGGCCCTATGTTTGTTTAGTTCTGCTGTAACATCAATCGTCCTACCGACAACGTGCTCAACGATGACACATTCAGACCTGAGGGTGGTGGCTGGTGATGCGTAAGAAGATCGATAAAATTGCTGTTCTGCGAGCTCTGCAGACAATCGAAGATGACGATTACGACGGCTTTGTGCTTTTAGTACAAGCGGCTCGTAACAGGAATGTCGTCTTTAATCCAGACTTGCCTGTTTGGCCTCTGGCCCAGAGTATGGGGATCATCGTCGACTGTAACCGTGGCGGTGTTCCGGAATTCGATGAAGCAATGCGCGATTTCGTGCGGGACAGGAATAACGTGGACGGCTCGGACAAGCGTCCCTTCGTGAAGGGCAGACACTAAGAAGGGCGAGAGCAGGCACTGCCGCAACTTCATCGCCTCGCGTCTGAGCTGTGGCGCGAAGACAACGGCGCAAGCGACGGCGGTTGCCATTGCCAGGGTCAGGTCGAGGGCGGTTCGGCTGATGGCTTTGATCGAGGGGGGCGAAGTCGCCGTGGCGGTGCACGATGTTCCATTCACCGTTCTGGCGTCGGTAGACGTGGGTGACTCGGATCGTCAGTGGTGTGATGGGGCTGGACCTGGGGAACAAGCGCACGATCCTCAAAGAGCTGCGCGATCGGGCTGTGGCCGGCGACGACGAGCCAGTGCCAGTGATCCAACGTTCCTGGTATCAGGAGGCGTTGACCGAACCGGACCCGCTCCGCTGCCTGCAGCTGCACGCCCGCAACATCGTGCGAATGCACACCCGCTACGCCGAGCTCGCCGAGGTGCTGCGCGTCGGCGCGGCCGTCGAGCCGGAGCTACGTGAGCTCTGGCAGCTCGGCCACGACCAGCGCCGCATCGGCGCCGCGATCATGGTGGACGCGCTGCTGTCCAAGACCGCGCTCAAACCCGGCCTGGACCGAGACGCCGCCATCGACCAACTGTGGGTGCTCACCGGGTCAGATCTCTACCGCGGTCTGATCGGCGTCTGTGGCTGGACTGTCGAGCGGTTCGAACGCTGGCTCGGCGACACCTTCTGCGATCAACTACTCGGCCACCGCCGCCGCGACAGCACCACCGGGCCGGTATAGCCCTACGGGAGACTACCGGAGCGGGGTAGAGCAGGCTCGGTGCCGGTTGCCGCGGGCGGGTGAGCACTGCTTAGCCCTGGAGATGGTGAGTCCTAACTACGAGGGCTCGCCGGCCACCTGCCAGCAGCAACGTCGCGAGCTTCGCGAAACCGACCCGGCCCCGGCGACATCGATTCCAGACATGGAGCGTGGCTGAGGCGACAACATTCCTAGCCGCAATCCGGGAACACCGAGGGTTATTCACGAGCCCCGA
>QHBY01000202.1 GCA_003244245.1 Pseudonocardiales bacterium | reverse complement strand
CCGGTGCGCTCCCGCCCGTTGGTTGGGACGATTGTGTGCCACCACACGTCCGTTGGTAGCTTGCCCTTGGCGGCCCGCGCAGCGGTCTGCAGACCGGGCGCCATGTAGGGCTCGCGGTCGACCTCATCCCCGTTGAACCAATACTGCTGAGGGTCCTTGACGTACACGAGGATCGTGTCGTGTTTGGCGGGCCACCGCTTGCTGGTGCGAGCGCCGTAGTCGTACGCCCAGATGATCTCGTTGAGGAAGGAGTCGCGCCCGAAGATGCCGTCGAGCAAGACCTTGCAGTAATGCGCCTCGCGGTAATCGATGTGGAAGTAGAGCGTGCCGCATTGAGCCAGCAAGTCTCTTGCCTGTATCAGCTTCGGGCCGATGAACTCGGCGAAGTCGTCAAAAGCGTCGTCGTAGCTGAGGGTGGAGAGGACCTCCCGGGTGTAGAGGTTGCCTGCGAATCCAGCTGTCCCGGCGGCCGGATCCCGAAGGGTCCGCATGCGATTGAGCGTGCGACGAGTGCCGGTGTTGAAGGGCGGATCGATGTAGATCGTGTCGAAGAAGTCTGTGGGGAGCTTCGGCAGCACAACTCCGCAGTCCCCATGCACAATCAGATCGTCGTCAGGAACGAAGTCGCTGCTGGCCTCGTCTATCGACATGACCTTCATGGATTGGACTCTAGAACGTCCAGCGGCAGACGAACCTCAGGACAAGCCGTACTGGCGGAGGGCTACCTGAACGTCTGCCACCGACGCTTGGGCCAGCGTTTTGGAGTTGTGCAGCACCTCGTCCATCAGCTTCTTCAGCGCCGGGTAGCGTTTCGCTTCATCGATGGCTTTGAGGACCGCATCTTTCAGGTCTTTCGGGTTGCGCAGGGCGTACTTTTTGAGGTTGTACAGACTGAGCGTCGCCGATTCGAATGGGTTCTCGGTGTGCTGGCCTCGCATCTTCCGCGCGCACTGGCGCACGATCTCATTCGCGGGGATCACGTACCAGCGCTTATTGGGAACGGAGAACGCCACGAGAGTGATGTACTTGACCGCGCGGACCTGGTTTAACGTCGAGCTCCTCGCCTGCTTGACCTCGATGTGGTGCCCGCCGAGAACGGCATCGCCGAGCGCAGCTGTCTTGGCTTCGGTCGCGCCAGTCAGCTTGCGGAACGTCGCTTCTGCATCGACCCCGCCTCTGCTGATACCCGGAAGAGCAGCCATCGGGGACATCGTGGCACGGTATCGGCTGAGGAGTCGCCATGTTGCTTGGCAACGCGACTCCGCGACCGGAGGTCCGCGCTGGTGTAAGAAAGCGAGCGTGTCTCATTTCGGCGTTCGGCAGGCCGCACCGGAAGACGATGGGAAAGCGCCGGCCCCCAGGTCGCGCGTTATCGCTTCCGGCGCGGACCGATAGCGTCGCCGACGAGGCGGCTCGTTATCGCTTCGAAGCAGAAGCGAGCCGCCCGGTCCAGTGCGACGGGGCGGAGAGTGCTCCCTTCATGGAAGGAGCAGCGGGTCAGCTTGGATCGGGGGAACGCCACCGCACGGAAGGCGCGGGTGAAGGCGCGCTCAGGCGACGTAGGAGAGGAACTCCACGAGCGACCCGTCGGGGATCGCGGAAGTAGACGCTCTGCGGGGAACCTCGGCCGCCTTGCGCGGTCCCGGGCCGTGCTCGATCTCGACGCCTCGGCTCGACAGGTGGGCGACGGCCGCGGCGATGGGGGCTGGCCAGGTCAGGGCGATGTGGCTGCTGCCCGGGGGGACCTTGCCGGGTGGCCGGGGCGTCGGACCGGGACCGTGGACGGTGATCTGCTGGGCGGCGAAGCGGTACGCCCGGCAACGCGACGAGCTCGGCGCCCACGATCTCGCGCCAGAAGCGGTTGGCCGCATCCCAGTCGGACACGCCAATGGCGCAGTGGGCGAGGGCGATCTCGGTCATTCGAGCAGGGTGAACAGAAAGATCCGCGGTCGAGCGCTCGCGCCGTTCAGCTCTCGATGATCCCGATGTCGACCACGAGCGTGCCCGTCACCTGCTCGGGTGCGGCGAGAAGGACGGCGAGCTCGGTGTCGGGCGCCAGGTCCTCGACCACCCGCAGGGGGACGTGGCAGGCCGCCCGCGCGCCGATCGGGAAGTAGCGCATCGGCTCGCCGCCCCGTACGAGCAGCGCGTAGATCAGTTCCGTGCTGGAGTTGCCGCCGCGGAAGTAGACGAGCTGCGCACGCCGGTCGGGCGGGACCGTGTAGGCCAGGCCGCCGTCCAGCGCGACGGGCTCGGTCAGGCCGCGCCCCTCGAAGGGGAACGCGCCCTGCAGGAAGCGCGGCTGTGAGTTCACGCCGCGTCGCCTGCCGCTGGCCGCGCGACCGGCACGCCGAGGAACACCGCGCCGTCGCGAACCTCGACCGGGTAGCTTGCGACCGCCCCGCAATCGTGCTCGATCGGCTGGCCGGTGGAGAGCTCGAAGCGGCGCTCGTGCAGGGGGCAGGCAACGGAGTCCTGCGAGACGATCCCGTCGGCCAGCGGACCGCCCTGGTGGGTGCAGGTGTTGTCGAGGGCGAACCACCCGGACGGCGCCCGGAACAGTGCGATCGGCCGCCCGTGGACGGTGATCACCCGGCCCTCCTGGAGAGGCACGTCCTCGACGGCGCAGGCTTGGATCTCCTCGAGCTCGGCTGAGCCCCTCACCGCTCGGCGCCCTCCGGGGGCCCGACGAGCGCGAGCTCGGCGCCGCCGGCGCCGCCGCCG
>QHBY01000201.1 GCA_003244245.1 Pseudonocardiales bacterium | reverse complement strand
GCGACCCCTTGACCCCCAGTCAAGTGCGCTACCAAGCTGCGCCACGTCCCGGCCACGCCCTCTCGGGCGCCTGCACAGCCTAGCGCAGTCGAGACGGCTAGCTGAGTGCCACCGCTTCATTGAGCAGCCGGTGCAGCGCCTCAGCCGACGGCACTCCCTCGAGCCGCCGCCCGTCGACGAGGAACGTGGGCACGGTGGTGATCTCCAGCTCCCGCGCCCGGCGCAGCGCCTGCTGGTGCGCCTCGGCGTAGCGGCCGGACTCCAGCGCCGCGCGGAAATCGTCGGCGTCCAGGCCTAGCTCCGCGGCGACGTCTGTCAGGACCTCTACGCGCCCGATGTCGCGCTGCTCGACGAAGAACGCCCGGAAAATCCGCTCCGTGTAGCGCCGTCCAAGGCTGCGTTGCGCGGCATAGGCGAAGCCCTCGAAGGCGAGGCGGCTGTAGGGCTGCGGGGACACCCGGGGCAGCACAATCGGCACGCCCAGGCGCTCGGCCATCGGGTAAACCACCTGCTGCCAGGTCGACTGCAGGTAGTCGCCTTCGGGTCGCAGCGTCGGCGTGGGTTCTGGTCGCAGCTCGAAGGGTCGCCAGGCGATCTTCACGTCACCGTCCTCGACCGCGTCCGCGAGCGGTTGCTCAGCGAGATAGCAGAATGGGCAGACGAAATCAGAGAACACCTCAATTGTGGTAAGCACACCACACCTTTCCGTCGAGTCGTGGTCGTGCTCCAGCTTGCCCCTGTCGCGAGCACCGGGCCAAAGGTCGTGACCGACATCTCGGTTATCGGGACCGCCGCTCCCGGACTCGAACCGAGATGCGCACCGGGCTGCCGGTGAAACCGAACGTCTCACGGAGCCGCCGCTCCAGGAATCGGCGGTACCCGGCCTCGAGGAAGCCGGTGGTGAACAACACGAAGGTAGGCGGCCGGGTGCCGGCCTGGGTGGCGAATAGCACCTTGGGCGGCCGCCCTCCGCGCACCGGCGGTGGCGTCGCGGCGATCACCTCGGACAGCCACGCGTTGAGCTGCCCGGTGGGCACCCGCCGGTCCCAGGATTCCAGGGCGGTTCGCAGGAACGGGGCGATCTTGCTGACTGATCGGCCGGTGAGCGCCGAGATGTTCACCCGCTGCGCCCATTGCACCCGGGCCAGATCGCGGTCCAGTTCCCGGGTCAGCTCACGGCGCCGGTCCTCGTCGACCAAGTCCCACTTGTTGAACGCCACCACCAGCGCTCGCCCGGACTCCATCACCGAGGTGATCACCCGCTGATCCTGCTCGGTGATCGGCTCACTGGCGTCGATGAGGACCGCCACCACCTCAGCCGCCTCGATCGCAGCCCGGGTACGCAGCGAAGCGAAATACTCGGTGCCACTCGCCGTCCGCACCCGCTTACGGAGACCGGCGGTGTCGACGAACCGCCACGTCTCGCCGTCGAGTTCCACCAGCGAGTCCACCGGGTCGACCGTGGTACCGGCGACCTCGTGCACCACCGACCGCTGCTCGCCCACCAACCGGTTGAGCAGGCTCGACTTGCCCACGTTGGGTTTGCCGACCAGCGCGACCCGGCGCGGTCCGCCGGCGCGAGCAGTGAGGTCCCGCGGTGCGGAGGGCAACACCTCCAGCACGGCATCGAGCAGATCGCCGGTGCCGCGGCCGTGCAAGCCGCTCACCGGGTGCGGCTCGCCCAAGCCCAACGACCACAGCGCCGCGGTGTCGGCGACCGCCCGCTCGTCGTCCACCTTGGTCGCGGCCAGCACCACCGGGGTGGCCGATCGGCGCAGCACCCGCGCCACCGCCTCCTCCGCCGCGGTGGCCCCCACCATGGCGTCGACCACCAGCAGAACCGCGTCCGCGGTGCGCATCGCGAGCTCGGCCTGCGCGGCCACCTCGGCCTGCAGACCGTGCGCGTCGGCCTGCCATCCCCCGGTGTCCACCACGGTGAAGCGGCGCCCATTCCACAACGCGTCGTAGGCCACCCGGTCCCTGGTCACCCCCGGCACGTCCTGCACCACCGCCTCGCGACGCCCCAGGATCCGGTTGACCAGCGTCGACTTACCGACGTTGGGGCGACCCACCACAGCGAGCACCGGCTGCTCGAGCGCCACATCCGCGTCGGCGTCGAGCCCCTCGGGCTCGTCCGGCGCCGCCCATTCAGCCTCGTCGGACCAGATCCCGTCGCCGGGCGCCAGACTGCTCATCACGCTCCCTCCGGTCGGGCCGCTCCTGGACGGCCCAGGCGGCGGATCGCATCCAGCTCGGTGACCAGCACAGCCAGCCGGTTTCTTATCTCGGTGGTGGCGGTCGTCAATGCCGACCGTCCCTTGCCCGGAGGCACCGCGAACGGTTGCCCGACCAGAACATCGACGATCGGCCGAAACCGACGGTTGCTACCCGCAGGTCGGCGGGTGCCGCGGATCGCCACCGGCAGCATCCTCGCCCCACCAGCTCGGGCCAACCACGCTGCGCCGTGCTGCGCACTGGCCACATCGCCCATCCCGCGAGTGCCCTCGGGGAATACCACCACCACCCCGCCGTGACGCAGCAGCCGGACCGCCGTGAGCAGCGGCGCCCGGCCGGCCTCGCCGCGGCGCACTGCCAACTGCCCGATCCGGAGGAGTATCCAGCCGAGCGGCCCGCGGAACATCTCCTGCTTGACCAGGAACGAACTGCGCCGTCCCAACAGCCCGTACAGCAGCGGGCCGTCGACCATCGCACTGTGGTTGGCCACCACCACGATGGGCCCGGTCGCGGGGACCCGCTCCCGATGCCGCACTCGCAGCCGGTGACCGACGTAGTAGCACCAGGTCCCGATCCAGCGCGTGAAGCCCTGTAACCATGACCAGGTACCCGGTGGCAAATCCCCTAGGGACGGTTCCTCGGGGAGCAGCCCAGATGTCACGTCCGACCCCGAACTGCCAGCACGATCAGTCCACGCGCGACGGCCAGCTCGTGCAGCCTACCCAGCACAGCTTCGACGTCCAACGCGGTGGTATCCAGCTCGACGGCATCCTCGGCGGCGCACATCGGCGACGTCCCCCGACTGGAGTCGAACCGGTCGCGGCGCTCGACGGCGCGCCGGACCTCAGCCACGTCATCCACACCGTCCTGGGCGGCTCGACGCGCCGCTCGCTGTGCCGCGGTCGCGGTGAGAAAGACCTTCAGCGGCGCCTCGGGTACGACTACTGTCCCGATGTCGCGTCCCTCCACTACGATGCCGCCGCCGCCAGCAGTGGCCTCGGAGATGATCCGGCGCTGCTGAGCCACGAGTAACTCACGCACCTGGGACACCGCGGAGACCGGGCTCACAGCGGTCGTCACGGCCGAGCCACGGATCTCCCCGGAGACGTCCTCGCCATCCAGCAGCACGCAGGAGCCGTCCGGGTCAGTACCCACCTCGATGTGCTGCCGGGCCACCTCCTCTGACACCGCGGTGGGATCAGCCGGATCGACGTCCGCTCGCAAGACGCCGAGCGCGGCGGCTCGATACATCGCCCCGGTATCGAGATACCGGGCGCCCAGCCATGCCGCCAGCCGGCGGGCGACGGTGGACTTCCCGGTACCGGCCGGCCCGTCCACCGCAACCACGCCACGCAATCCGTCGCCTCGCTGCACCCGGCTGACCTCCCGACTCGCTACGAGCCCATTGTGCCCGCCGCAGCATTGCGGGCCGAGCCGTGGGGCAGGCCGGGCGGAAAGCCCCGAGCCTTCTGTCGGTGCCGCCGGATACCGTCGCACCTATCCGGTTCCCATCGAGGAGGCGGTATGTCCGCATTGGCGGTTGAGGCCGAGGGCCTGGTGAAGACCTTCGGGTCCACCCGGGCACTCGACGGCATCGACCTGCAGATTCCGCAGGGCACCGTGCTGGGCCTGCTGGGCCCCAACGGTGCCGGCAAGACGACTGCCGTGCGCATCCTCAGCACCTTGCTGCGGCCGGATGCAGGGCGGGCGCAGGTGGCGGGCGTGGACGTACTGACCGATCCGCATGGGGTGCGCGGCAAGATCGGGCTGGCCGGGCAGTACGCGGCAGTCGATGCAAACCTCACCGGGTTTGAGAATCTATACATGATCGGCCGGCTGTACGGGATGTCCCGGCGTCAAGCCCGGTCCCGGGCCCGGGTGCTGATCACCCGCTGCCGCCTCGACGAGGCCGCCGAGCGGACCGCGAAGACCTACTCCGGAGGCATGCGCAGACGGCTTGATCTAGCCGGTGCGCTGGTCGCCAACCCCGAGGTCGTCATGCTCGACGAACCCACCACCGGGTTAGACCCCCGCGGCCGGCTGGACACCTGGGAGGTCATCGCTGAACTCGTCGCCGACGGCGCCGACGTGCTGCTCACGACGCAATACCTCGAGGAAGCCGACCATCTGGCAGACACCATCGCGGTGATCGACCGTGGACGGGTGATCGCCCGCGGCACCTCCAACGAGCTCAAAGCACAGTGCCACACCGTGGAGGTGGCCCAAAGCGCCGGATTGATCTGGCTTTTCCCGCTCACGTTCGTATCGTCGGCCTTCGTACCCACCGGGAACATGCCCGCGGTTCTGAAAGTAGCGGCCGAATGGAATCCGGTCACCGCGGCCGCCGACGCCAGCCGCGAACTGTTCGCCAACACGGTGCCGGCCACGTTCCCCCCACCTGGCGGCTGGCCCGGGGAGCATTCGGTGCTCTACGCGGTGCTGTCCTCAGTCGCCATCATCGCGGTGTTCGCACCATTGACCGTCGTGCGCTACCGCCGGGTGGCCCGGCGGTAGCCGTGCTCGGCGGCTACCGACCGACCGCGCGGTTGAGGGCGCCCACCTCAGGACGCGACAGCACCCGGACCGTGCCGGGACGCTGTTCCCCCAGACGGACATCGGCGATCGCGGTACGCACCAACCGCAGCACCGGGTGCCCCACTTCGGCGAGCAGCCGCCGCACGATGTGCTTGCGACCCTCGTGCAGCATCACCTCAACCAGCGCCTTGCCGGGCATGGCCTGCACGACCCGGAATCCGTCGACTGCCACCGGACCGTCGTCGAAGTGCACTCCGGCGCGCAAAGTCCGGCCCAGCGACCGATGGACTGGACCAGGCACCTCTGCCAGGTAGGTCTTGAGCACTCGGTAGGAGGGGTGCATCAGCCGGTGTGCCAGGTCCCCGTCGTTGGTCAGCAGCAGCAGACCCTCGGTGTCGGCATCGAGGCGGCCGACGTGGAACAGACGCTGGGCACGGTCGGCCACGTAGTCACCGACACAGGGTCGGCCGCGGTCGTCGGACATCGTGGAGTGCACGCCGCGTGGCTTGTTCAACGCCAGGTGCTCCACGTCGGAACGCAGTTCCAACCGCATGCCATCGACGTGGATGACCGCATTGTCGGGGTCGACCCGCACCCCCATCTCGCGCACCACGACCCCGTCCACCTGGACCCGGCCGCGGGCGATCATCTCCTCGGCGGCACGCCGGGAGGCCACCCCAGCTTGGGCGAGCACCTTATGCAGCCTTGGCAACCCAGAGGTTGACTGAGGCTCAGCCTTCGACTGGCACATCACCGGGGCCATCGCCTTTGATTGGGACATCGTCTCAGCAGGGGACATCGTCGATAGTGTCGATATCGGGTAAGAGGGGGGCGATCGAGGGTAGGTCCTCCAATGAGGACAGCCCGAGCCGCTCCAGGAACAGCTCTGTCGTGCGGTACAGCGCACCGTGGGTCTCCGGGTCAGTTCCGACTTCCTCGATCAAACCCCGGACCAGCAGGGTTCGCATCACCCCGTCCACGTTGACCCCCCGTACCGCGGCGACTCGGGAGCGGGTGACCGGTTGCCGGTAGGCCACCACTGCCAGAGTTTCCAGCGCGGCGCGGGTGAGCCTCGCACGCTGCCCGTCGAGCAACAACCGCTCCACGAACGGGGCATACACATCGCGGGTGTGCAACCGCCATCCCTGCGCGACCTGCCGCAGGTCGATACCGCGACCGCCGTCGGCGTAGCCGTCCCGCAGCCGTTGCAGCGCCTCGACCACCCGCGTCACCGGTTGACCCAGTGCGCTGGCCAGCACGTCCTCGCCCGCCGGGCAGTCCACCACCAGCAGCAGCGCCTCCAGCGCGGCGTCGAGCTCATCGTCGCCGAGCAGCGCCGGCAGGGTGTCGGTCGCGGCGGCGGATGGTTCCATCAGCGCGGTTTCGTTCACCGGTAATCCTCGTCATCTTGCCCATCGTTATTCGGTTCGTCGACCGGGTCGGTGACCGCTGCGGACTGCTGCGCACCGCCCGTCCACCGAACGCACAGCTCCCCCAGCGGATCGATCTGGTCGAAGACCACCATTGCGGCACGGTACAGATCCAGCAATGCCAGGAAGCGGGCGACCACCTCTCTGGTGTGTCCACAGTCGGAGACCAAACTGCGGAAGCTCGCCTGACCTTCGCGCTCCAACCTGCCACGAAGCACGGCTGCGTGCTCGCGCACCGACACCTGGGGAGTGTGTAGGTGCTCCAGCGACACCGTCGGTGGCGG
>QHBY01000200.1 GCA_003244245.1 Pseudonocardiales bacterium | reverse complement strand
CCGGCTGAATAACCCTCCTGGTACGTACCGATGGGATCGAAACTGGAAGAACAGCACAACAACCAGCAGGGCCGCCATGACGAGGCTGGTCCCGGTCAAGCCCAAGCCGAGGTTGGTATTGAGGAAGTCCGCCGCGGTCTCGCCGACTGTGGTGGCGAGCACCTTGATGACCCAGAAGTAGATCGTGACTTCTGGCACCTTGTTCAGCATCTGGCGGGCTCGCGGCGCAGCCTCGACCCACCCAGGATTCGTAGTCATGCGCGCGAGGTTGGCGACACCTCGATGTGAGGATCATGTGAGTGGCGGGAAATGTGTCTGTGGTCACAGTCCGTTACCCCGACGCTACCGCCGTCCACCGCGTCCGTCGGCGCACCTCACCGGGGTTGCATGGCTGGTTGGGTTCACTGCCTGGCATGGCGCTGGGCGGATTCTCGGCACCCGGTTGGTTCGGGTTGCTGGGGCTTGTCGCCGCTGTGGTGGTCGGTTACGTGTGGGTCCACCGACGGGCCCGCCGCTACCTGCTGCGTTTCGCCAACCTGGAGATGCTCGAACGCGTTGCCCCGCGCCGACCGGGCTGGCCCCGGCACATCCCCGCGGTACTGTTGATCATGGCGCTGCTGCTACTGACCCTCGGGTTGGCTGGGCCCACCGCGAATGCCCAAGTCCCGCGCAATCGCGCGGTCGTGATGCTGGTCATCGACGTGTCACTGTCGATGAACTCCACCGATGTCTCGCCCAGCCGCATCACTGCCGCCAAGGATGCCGCGACGTCCTTTGTCCGCGGGCTTCCCGCCGGTATCAACCTCGGGGTGGAGTCCTTCGCCGGCACCGCCACCGTGCTGGTCAGTCCCAGCACCGACCGGATCCAAACCGTGCAGGCCATCGCCCACCTCGTCCTCGCGGAGTCCACCGCCACCGGGGAAGCGCTGGCCGCCGCCCTCGCCTCGATCGGCGCGTTCAACCAACTCATCCCCGGCCAGGATCAGGGACCACCGCCGGCGCGGATCGTGCTGATGAGCGATGGCAAGCAAAACGTCGGGCGCGACGAGTTCCCGGTGGCCACGCAAGCCGGGGCGGCGCACATCCCGATCACCACCATCTCTTTCGGTACCCCGTATGGCACCGTCGACATTCAGGGCGAGCAGGCCCCGGTGCCCGTCGATGACGACTCGCTGGCCCGCGTCGCCCAACTCTCCGGCGGCGAGTTCTACCCGGCCCAGAGCAACCAGCAGATCCACCAGGTCTATGACACCCTCGACCAGCAAATCGGCTACCAGACGGTCCGCAAGGACGTCAGCAGGCCGTGGCTCATCCTGGGCACCCTGATCTGCCTCGCGGCCGCGGGCGCAGGACTGCTCACGTCCCAACGCCTTCCGGCCTGAACCGGGTGACCAGAAGCGCGGCGCCGCCGACCCAGGCGAGCCCCAGCGCCATGCCGGCGGCGACATCGCTGGGGTAGTGCACGCCCAGCAGGACCCGGGAGGTGGCGACGGCGCAGATGAGCAGCGCCCCGGCGGTCAGCAGCAACGCCTGAGCCCAGCGCGCGATTCGCGGCAGGACCAGCACCACCAGCGCCCCGTAGACGGCAGCGGCCCCGGCGGCGTGTCCGGAGGGGAAACTGTAGCCGGCCCCGTGGTCAACTGGGTCGGGCAGCGCGGGCCGGGGTCGAGCGAGCAGGCCCTTGACCGCCGTGGTGCTGGCCAGCTCGCCGAGCCGAGCGACCACCACGAGCACCGCGCCTCGCCACAATCTAGCGATCAGCAGTGCGATACCGGCGACGACGGCGACCAGGTCGACCACCAACGAGCTGCCGGCGGTGGTGGTTGCCCGGGCCGCAGCCAGCAGCCACGGTTGGGTGAGCACGTCGAGATGCGCGGCGCTGTCGGCGGCCCGGTCGCCGTTGAGCAACGGGGGCCAGTGCGCAGCGACCAGCCCGAGCGCAACGGCGAGGATCACGACGCAGACCGCGACGGTCCAGCCCAGCGCGCGGGCGGGAATCGTCAGGTGCTGCGCTGGCGGGGCCACCCGTGATTCCTACCGTATCCGGATCGCCGCCTCGTTCTTGCCCGCGGAGGTTGTGACCCGCATGTCCGGTTTAGATCAGATCACCGTAGGGAACTCTGTGATCAGAGACCTCATCAAGGGGGTCAGCGGGATCAGAGGCGGTGCTGTCATGGGTTTGATTATCGGCTTGCTGGTGCTGTGGGTGGTATTGGTAGTCATCGGGTTCACGGTCAAGGCATTGCTGTGGCTCGCGATCGTCGGCATCGTGTTGTTCCTCGTCACCGGCGTGTTCGGTGCGATCCGGGGCCGGAGCGGCCGCGCCCTGCGCTGATCAACAACGCTAGTTGACACGACGCTGTTGGCCGTGAACTCGACGCCACGGACGTTTCTCCTCGACGAGGTGTCCGTGGCGTCGAGTTCACGGCGGTCAGGTGGCGCCTACTAGGAGTGCGGCTGGCTTGCGCTGTTGGGTGAGGGTGTATGCGATGAGCACTAAGAGGATCGCTGTCAACGTCGCGGATGAGCCCACGGTGCCCAGGTTCAAGCCACCCTTTGCGAGGGGTTTGCTGAAGAAGTCTCCCACGGTCGCCCCCAACGGTCGGGTGAGCACGAATGCCATCCAGAACAGCAACGTGGCCGAGATTCGGGTGAGATAGTGGGCCGCGAGTAGTAGCGCCATAACGCCGCTGATCAGCAGCGCGCCGCCCGCGTAACCGAGGCCGGAGCTGTCGGCCAGGTAGTCGCCGAGTGACGTACCCAGGGTGTTGGAGAACAGGATCGCAACCCAGTACAGCAACTCGCCTCGGAAGGTCCTGATCTGTTCGACGGAGAACGTCTGACCGCTGCGGTACCAGATGGCGAACACCCCGGTCAGGCAGGCGATGAGAATCAGCGCGCCCTTGGCGTAGCCGAGCCCGGCTGAGCGATTGATGAAGTCCGACATCGTCGTGCCAGCCGTACTCGTCGAGACGATGACCGTCCAGTACAGCGCGGGATGGAACCTCGTCGCCTTGAACTGGGTGACGAGACTCACCAGAAACAGCCCGATGAACAGTAGTGAGCTGATTGCGTAACCGATGTTCAGGGTCTGGGCGAGAAGGTCACCACCGCGGCACGGGCAGCGCAGCGGCGGGACATCAGGAGGGCCGTGGCCGCGAGGAGCGGCAGGACACCCCCAACGATGAGCCTGATGATCCCGAGTGGTTCGCTCCGTGTCGTCGGGCAACCCGGTGCGGGAGAGTCCATGGCCGATGATGGGGCCGGTTGCGACCCAGCGAGAGGATCAACCCGATGTTGCACCCCACCAGACCGACCACTCGCCCAACGAGGTTGTCACCTGCGGTGAGTGTCGTTGCCGGGTTAGTCGCGATCGCGTTCGTGGCGTCGTGCAGTGGGCCCGGTGCACCGGGCGGTTCCGCCGGTGTGAACAACTCCCCGCCAATGCAGGCGCCACCGCAGGTGCAGCCCAATCCGGATCACGTCAAGACGCTCACCGCCGTCCTGGACAACATGACCAAGAATTACGCGCAATATGCCGAATCTTCCCCAGGTCCGCAGGACATCGTCGCCTACAACATCGGCGACCTGTGGAAGAAAGGCATCGACGGCACCGGAACGACCATCGCGCTGGTCGAAGGCTGGGACGATCCGCAGATCAACGATGTCATCAAGAAGTTCGACCAGGAATACGGTCTACCTGATCCGGAGATTCAGACCATTTATCCCTCCGGTAACGGTCACCTACCCGCTCAATGCCCGCCCGGAATGGTCGCGCTGGGCAGCTACGGTTCGTGTGAGGCATGGCACAGCGAGCTCGAGCTCGACGTGGAAGCGGCCCACCTGATAGCGCCGTATGCGAAGATACTGATCACTGCCACTCCGGCGGACAGTGAGATCACTGATGACGCCGCGAGCCAGGTCGCGCCCCCGGAGATGATGCAGGCGCTGGAGTACATCGGTAAGAATCATCTGGCCGATGCCATCTCGATCAGCGACGGAACGGGCGAAAGCACCTACAGCTACGGCAAGGCGGAGATAATCGCGCAGGACCCAGGTCTGCTGTCCGCGGCTGCTGCTGGCATCCCAGTGATGGTGGCGACCGGTGACTGTGGCGTCGTCCAGAACCTCGCAGTGGCCAGCGCGCAGTGCGGCAACACCACCAAGACGCCGGATACCGCCGCGTGGGATGACTCGCCCTGGGTCACCGCGGTGGGCGGCAGCGTCCCCAATGTCGACACCTCGGGACGGCGACTCGGGCCTGACCCGTTGTGGAATCGCGGCAAGTTCTCCGAGGGCGCTGGCTACTCCGCGGTGTACCCGCGACCCGCCTACCAGGACCGGGTCGGCTCCCTGACCCGCTCGGTTCCTGACATCACCTTGGACGCCCAGAACGGGACGTCCGAGGCGGCGCCGTTGTTCGCCGGTGTGCTCGCGCTGGCCGCGCAACTCAACCATGGCAGCGTCGGCCCCATCAACAAGGTGCTCTACGAGGTCATGGGACCACGCGCAACGTCCGCCGGAATAGCCGACGTCGTGACCGGGAACAACTCGGTGCCCGCCGAACCGGTGGCCATTCCGGGCTTCGCCGCCGGTACCGGATTCGATGTGGCCAGCGGTTGGGGCACGATCGATGCGAGCAGGTTCGTTCCGGAGCTCGTCGGGGCGATCCGCGCTCACAACGGTCCCGACTCTCTCCAACATCAGGCGGCCGACGCGTTGGCGCGGTTGCAGCACAGCATTGCGCTCACCGGTAACGGCGGCTCGACGTACTTGTTGGCGGCGGGTTTCCTGCCCCAACATCCCGTCGAGCTCGACATCGACGGCAACCACGTCGCCACCATCACGGCCAACACCCTGGGATCGGTCTCCTACGCCGTCGATCCGGCGCTGTTGAAGCTGTCCCGGGGCGCCCACACCCTCACTCTGAAGAGTATGTTGTTGACCGCGACGACGAACTTCCAGACGGGCTGATCCGTCCCAGCGCGGACCGCGGCCCTCCGGCGGCGGACACACGCCGTCCCGCTCGGACATCGGACCGTTCTTATGCGCTGTTGAGCGGGCGTATCTCGTCGAGGACGCCAGCGAGCCGGTCGCGCTCAACTTCTAAAGAGGCTGCGCCTCGGA
>QHBY01000199.1 GCA_003244245.1 Pseudonocardiales bacterium | reverse complement strand
GCGGCCGGCTGAATAACCCTCAACGTCGTCCAAACGCCACTCATCTCGGCGATATGGCGTAGGACGATCTCGGGGAAGCCTGAGAACAGAGAGCACCATGATCACTTCTGTGCGAACGCTGATCGGCCGTGCGTCCGTCGACCAGGCCGGACGCGGTGAGACGCCATTACCGCCCTGGCTGGTCCGCGGGTTTGACTGGGTCGGATGACGCGCGGCTGTTGCCGCGGACAGTGTCTCATGGTCTTGACCGACCGTGAGCGCGGCCGTGATCTGGTCATTGATCGTATCCTCCTGTCCGTCGATGCGGTTGGTGTAGATCTCGAGCAGCACCGCCACGTCGTTGCCGAGTCGCCGGATGACCTCGGCGGCGCGGACGCCTTACGTGAGCCGTGACGCCGCGCGTGCCTCACGTCGTACGGCCAGCACGCCGACGGCGACCGGACCTACCTCGGTGAGCGCCGAGACCCGTGCCCTGGCCCACGCTCGCCGCGCGCTTGCTTCGTTGAACGGGCCGCCGTGCTCGTTGTTGGAACACCCGTCCGGCTTCCCCGGTTCCGAAGGTCTCCAGGTGGGTGCGGATCAGACTGACCAGCTCGGCGGGGCACTCGACGGCGAGCCCGAGGGTGTTGTAGAAGACGGTGCGCTTGCGGTTGACGCTGGTAGCGACCGCGCGCTCCACGTACCGCCTGCTGCCCGCAGGCCTGCGCAGGCGACGGCGCATCGTCCGCAACCCCTGCCGGAGGCTCATCGGTGAACGCAGACCCCTCGGTCAGCACGGCGGTGGCCAGCCAACTTGAGGAAGGCACGCTAGTGTCAGGAACGTTCCGTAACGTCATCTGGCATCGCCACGATTACAGGGCATGCCCGGTGCCCCAACAGCGAGTAGCGTGGCAGCCACCAGCATGCCTGCCCGCGATGGGTGTTCCGCTCCGCTATTGGATCTGTGGAGCTGGTGGCCGAGCGTGTCGTCTAAGCGGTGCCCGGTTTCGCCCGGGCGACTCTGCCAGATACACCGAGAGAGGCTGGCCACATCGTGATTTCGCAAGCCTACCGCGTGTCTATTGAAGCAGAGGGTATAGCTGCTCGTCCGGCATGGGAAGACCTGGTCAACCAGGACCCAAGCGTCGCACTGTCGAAGACACCACAGTGGGCCGATTGCATATGCAGTTCTGAGCACTTCTCGGATGCGACGTTGCTGTTTCGGGGAGAAGATGGACGTCGGCTGATTCTGCCTCGTGTGCGGAGAACCGGGAGCCTCTCCTTGCTGGGACTATTCGCGTCACCTCCGTGCCATTGGAATCTTGGCGCTGATGCGAGCGGTTTCCTCAGCGAGGGAGGGCCAGTATCGTCCAGAGAGACCAGCGCGCTGATCCAGGAAATCCGACGTCATCCCGGTCTGCGCACCCGCGTCGTGGTGGGCAAGGAGGATGCCCAGATGTGGGCTTCGGCGGTACCAAGTACGATCTATTCCACCGCTCGGACCGCGCAGGTACTCGATCTCCGCGGCAATTTTTCTACGGTGTGGTCGAAACGGTTCACAAGCAAGGTGCGATCCAATTGCCGAAAAGCGGAGCGACGGGGCGTCGTTGTGGAGTCGGACAGCACTGGACGGCTGATTCCTGCCTTCGACGTACTGTACCGGAGCTCTGTCGATAGATGGGCTCAGGAGAGACGTTATCCGTTAACTTTAATGCGCTGGCTTGCGCAGCGTCAACACCCGCAGAACAAGTTCGCAACAGTAGCACGCAGGTTGGGCGAGCGTTGCACTGTCTGGATAGCGTGGCGGCATGGCGAGCCTATCGCGGGAATAATCAACTTGACGAGGGGTCCGCGAGCCACCTACTGGCGGGGCGCGATGGACAAAGAACGTTCGCGTGGCACCGGCGCGAACGAACTTCTCCATCGTTGCGCGATTGAGGCCGCCTGCGTCGGTGAACGGCAGAGCTATGATTTCGGCCTTTCCCAAACTGCCGATCTAAGGAAATTCAAGGGTACCTTCGGAGCAGACGAAGTCCCCGTGCACATCTACTACTTCGAGAGGCTGCCCACGGTAGCTACCGAAGCCAAGTGTTACGAGGCGGCCAAGCAGGCTATCCGAGCTGTCGTGCGTCTTGCGCGCACGGATGGTTAAGCCAGCGCGCCCGATGATACTGCGCGCCCCCTGGCGAGGCGGCGCACGCCGCCTTCCACGACCGCAACCTCGCCTCCGCCCACCGTCGCCCGCAAGGCACGGTCAACAAAACCGCGAATGCCTCGTCCTATCGCGCAGCCATCCGGCCACGCCAGACGCCGGTCAGCGTCGCTCTTGGATGCTTGCGCCGCGGCCGCTACCGTGCGCGCGCATGGTGCACATCCGGGCCGCCGTTTCGGGTTGGTGGTTTTGGTGACAGCGCTTGAGGGTGAAGCACCCGCCACCACGGCGCGGAACTCGTCACCGTTGCCGGCTGGACGTTGGTCAGCAGGGCCACCGGGTTGCTGCGGCTGGTCGTGATCGGCGCGGTGCTGGGACCCACCTATTTCGCCAACTGCTTCCAGGCCGGCTACGTCGTGCCGAGCATCGTGTTCACGTTGATCGCCGGGCCGGTACTGGCGATGGTGCTGGTGCCTGGCGTGGTCCGAGCCCTCGGCGCCGGGGGGCCTGCCCCGGGCCCGGGAGGTGCTCGGCCGGGTGGGCGGGTGGCTACTCGCGGTCTCGTCTGCGGTCGTCGCGTTGCTGGTGATCGCCGCCCCGGTGGTGGCCTGGACGCTGAGCCTCGGGATTCCTGATCCTACGCAACGGAGTCGTGGCCTGTGGCTGACCATGCTGCTGGTCCTGCTTGTCGCGCCGCAGGTGCTGCTCAACTGCCTGGCTTATCTCGGTATGGTCGCCCAACGGGCGCGTGGGCGTTTCGCGCTCGCGTCCGCCGCACCGGCCGTGGAGAACGTCGTCCTGATCCTGACCGTGGTGCTGGCCGGCTGGTATTTCGGGACAGGTCCAGGCTGTGCGAGCTGTAGCGCGGCTTGCACGCACCGGTAGGTGAACCGGTACGTCCCGGGGGCCGCGCGTGGTCCTCATGGCGCCGGCTTGAAAACCTCCGTGGCGTAGCGGGCCATGACTTCTGCGACTGCGCGAGGGTCCAGCCCGGTCGGCCCCGTGGACAGTGCGTCGAGCTCGCGGAAGTAGTCGATGTAGAGGTCCGGCGTGACCGTGCAGAGCATGATCGCGGGGACGTCGCCGGGGTTGGCGAACGTGTGCGGGACGCCGATCGGGGCGACGGCCAGGGTGCCGACTTCCGCAGTGATCGTGTCGGTGCCGCAGGTGAATGTCGGGGTTCCCGAGACCACGTAGAAGGTCTCCTCGTGCTCGTGGTGGATGTGTTGGGGCGGCCCGTCGACGTGCGGTGGGATGGCCACCTCCACCACTCCGAGCCGGTGCTGGGTGTGTCCACCGTCTTCGAGGATGCGGACCCGCATGAGGCCGGCCGACACACTCTCCCCCTTCCCGGCTCTGACGATCGCAATGCTCATGACTTTTCTCTTCCTTTCGGAGTGCGCCGCCACCGCGGGCTCTTCGCCCGCAAGCCTTCTCAGTGTCGCCTACAGCGTCATCTGCCGGCGCCGACAAGACCGTCAAACTCCGCTGATGCGGTGATATGATCTCGGCCGGTCGGGGGGTGATGTTGGTGCCGTTTGGCAAACCCGGCGGACACTGTCACAACCAAGTTTTTCTGCGCTGATCTCAAGGGCTCATGACCATGCGCGTCCTCGTCGTCTGTATCCCGCAGGCGGGACATCTCACTCCGCTGCTCCCGCTCGCGTCGGCGCTTGCTGAGCAGGGCGACGAGGTCGTCGTGGCCAGCGGCCCAGATGTAGCTGACACCGTCACGACGGCCGGATTGCGCTTCGCTGCGGCGGGCAGCGGGCCAGCGCAGTGGTTTCCCGCGCTGTCGAAGCGCATTCGGGGTGTCCCGGGTGACGGCCTGCCTGCTGCGCGCATCTTGCCCTACTTCGTCCCTCGACTATTCGGCGAGATCGCCGCAACCGACATGATCGACGACGTTCTCGACGCCGCGCGGGCGCTCGACGCTCACCTTGTCGTGTACGACCCGGTGGCCTTCGCCGGACAGCTGCGCACGTTCGGCCTCAACGTCCGGGAAGTACGCCGCGAGACGGCCATCTCGATCTGGCCGCCGATCCTCCAACAGGCCGAACCAGGCGCGCTCACCATGCGGCCGACTCCGCTGCCCGCCGCGACCACGCAACCTTGCCGACCGCCACTGATCTACCTCACCCTCGGCACCTTCTCCAACGCCAACCTCACCGTCTTTCGCACCGTGCTCGACGCGCTCGCCGCCGAGCCGGTGGAGCTGATCGCCACCGTTGGTCTGGACAACGACCCCGACGCGCTGCGCCCCTGGCCGGCCAATGCGCGCGTCGAGCGCTTCATCCCGCAAAGTGAGCTGCTGCCCAGATGCTCGGCTGTGGTCGACCACGGCGGCTCGGGCACTGTGCTCGGTGCGCTGGCCCACGGCCTGCCCCAACTCGTACTGCCCCAAAGCGCCGACAACTTCATCAACGCGGAGATGATCGAACAGTCCGGCCTCGGCCAACGGCTGCTTCCCGAGGAGGTCACCCCCGACGCGATCGCTCGCGCGGTTGCCGACGTACTGGCCGATCCCGCGCCCGCGCGCCGTGCCGCGGCCGAGATCGCCACCATGCCCGCACCCTGCGAGATCGCCCACATCCTCCGCGAGCGCTACAGCTAATTATCGTCGGTGTGGAGATCGACAGCGCGTGCTCGAAGTTTGCAGATCCTGCGGGCCTACGTGACGTTTCGACCGGCTCGTCGCTGCCGGAGTGTGCAGCCGGGGGGCCGCCGCCGCGTTCACCGCTCCGCTGCGCCTAGCGGTACCGGTGGGGTAACGGCCCGAACGCGGACCGGGGTGTCCCAACACCACTGGCCGACACCTACCCGCCGTTGGGCGCTGATCACTGAATTTTATGCATCTCCCGGGCCTGACACGTGAGGTGATACGCGGCGAAAGTGACCCCGAGCAAACCGGCTCTTCTCTGGACGAGGCCGGGAACGGTAGGCCCTTGATGTCCGGCAAGCACCGTCGCTTCATCCCGCACCGCAGACGCAGCGCCATCACCGTCACCGGCGTGTCGCTGGCCGCCGGGGGCCTGCTCGCCGGCACCGCGTCGGCCGCGCCGGACGTCAACTGGGACGCGATCGCGGCATGTGAGTCCGGCGGGAACTGGGCCACCAGCACCGGAAACGGCTTCTACGGCGGCCTGCAGTACACGCTAAGCACCTGGCACGCCAACGGTGGTGCGGGTAACCCCGCCACTGCCAGCAGGGAGCAGCAGATCTCCGTGGCGCAGCGCGTTCTGGCGACTCAAGGCATCGGCGCATGGCCAGTCTGCGGACGTCACGCAGGCGACAGTGTGCCCGCCACATCGGGGAAACACGCTGCCCCGGCGGCCCCGAAGCATGCCGCGCCAGCCGCGCCGGCGGCCCCTGCCGCCCCGCCCGCATTGCCGGCGGCCCCGGCGGCCCCGGCGGCGCCTACTGCGACAGGCCCCACCAAGGACTATGTAGTGACCAGCGGCGACACCTTGGCGCAGATCGCCACCGCGCAAGCCGTACCTGGTGGGTGGCAGCAGATCTACGACGCGAACCGAGACACGATCGCCGACCCGGACATGATCGTCGTAGGTCAGCACCTGAAGATTCCCGTTGGTGCGGTGTCAGGCGTGCCCGCGGCCACCCCACCGGTTCTCGCTTCCGTAATGAAGTTCGTTGACACGGCGGCTCGCGCCATCATCCCAGCGCCGGCACCTGCCGCGACAACCCCGGCTGCCGAGGCACCCGCCGAGGTGCCCGCAGCGGCCAAAGCACCCGCCAAGGCACCTGCGCCGGCCACGGCACCCGCGCCGGCCAAGGCACCTGCGCCGGCCAAGGCACCCGCGGTGGCGCCGGCGGCGTTCACGATGAAGCTGGCGAGCCGCGCGGTCACCGCGGCACTGGCTCAGCAGGGCACGCCCTACGTATACGGCGGCGCCGCACCGGGTGGCTTCGACTGCAGCGGCCTGGTGCAGTGGATCTACAAGCAGGTCGGCATCACCGTGCCTCGAACGGCCGCGGCGCAGTCCACCACAGGCCACCCAGTCAGCCTCAACCAGCTGCAACCCGGCGACCTGCTCTTCTTCTACAAGCCAGTGGGTCATGTCGTGATTTATGTCGGGAACGGCAAGATCGCTGAAGCTTCCCAACCTGGTCAGCCGGTCCATGTTCGGCCCATGTATCTCAACGGCTTCGTCGGGGCACGCCGGATCGTCTGATCATATCCGGGCGTCAGTCACCACGGCCGCGAGTGCGCACCATTCTGATCACATTGCGGGGCCCGATACCGCCCGCGCGCCATCCGGGTGGCCTGAGCGACGAGCTGACGCCCAGCCGGCCACTGGCGGGTCAAGTCGTAGGTGATGCGCAGGAGCGGGGAGTGGATCATTTCGACGGCAACCGGATACCGGTACGGCGCCCCGCCGGAGGACGTCTTGAAGCGCCCGCCACGAGATCGATGCCTCGCGACACCAGGACGTACAGCGGTGCATACCCCACCGTGGAGCGTAGCCGGGCCCAGGCCGAGAGCTGGGTGACATCGGACTGCGGGGTAGCGGCGACCATCGCGTCCCACTTCGCCAGTACCGCCAGATCCGGATGCGCGCACACGGCGACGGTGAGAGAGTGACCACCTGACCGGGGCATCAGCGTAGGGATCCGGTGCTCCCGGTCGATCATTGGCTAACCCCCCGGTCGCCGTCGTGCATCGGCCGATCACTCAGTTCTTGTCGTCACAACACCGACGCCTGTTACGCCAGTCGCCCCGGTCGGCCGTCTAAGGTCGCTCTCAGGCAGGGGGTCCACACTAGGCGCATGCGCATCCTCGTAGTCGATGACGACCGGGCGGTCCGGGAGTCGCTGCGCCGGTCGTTGCAGTTCAACGGCTACACCGTGCAGCTAGCCGGGGACGGTCTGCAGGCCATGGAAGTGCTGGCGACGCAGCGACCGGACGCGATGGTGCTCGACGTCATGATGCCCAGGGTAGACGGTCTGGAAGTGTGCCGACGGCTCCGCGGCACCGGCGATGACCTCCCGATACTGGTGCTCACCGCCCGGGATGCGGTCTCCGACCGGGTCGCCGGGCTGGACGCCGGCGCGGACGATTACCTGCCCAAGCCCTTCGCCCTGGAGGAGCTGCTCGCTCGGTTGCGCGCCCTGTTGCGGCGCTCCCCGGACAGCGTCGGGACGGCCGGCATTACCGGGTCCACTCTGGAGTTCGCCGACCTCACCCTGGACCAGGGCACCCGCGAGGTCGCCCGGGGTCCCCGCCGGATCAGCCTGACCCGTACCGAGTTCAGCCTGCTGGAGCTGTTCATGCGACACCCCCGGCAGGTCCTCACCCGCGGTCGGATACTGGAGGACGTCTGGGGCTATGACTTCCCCACTTCTGGCAACGCACTGGAGGTCTACGTCGGCTACCTGCGGCGCAAGACCGAGGCGGGCGGTGAGCCGAGACTGATCCACACTATGCGGGGCGTGGGCTACGCATTGCGGGTGACGCCTCCGTGACACAGCCGGCCGACCCGAACTTCGGGAATCGGCGGATGTCGCTGCGCACCAGAGTCACTCTGTTGGCTGCGGTGTGCGTGGGAAGCGCCGTCGCGCTGGTGTCGCTGGCCGGCTACTTCACCGTCCGTACCAGCCTCTACGACCAGCTCGACACCACGCTGCTGCAGCGCGCTGATTCGCTGCGCACCACGCTGGCCAGTGCCGAGCAGCTCGGTGGCATACCGCCCGGCGTCTTCAACGCCGCTGACATCAGGGTCGGCCTGCTCGACGGCCGCACCGGCAATGGCGCTGTCTTTGGCGACATGGAGATGGGCCCCGACGAGCTCGCCGTGGCGCAAGGCCGGCAACTCCAGTCATTGCGAACCGACCGGGTACGCGATCTGCGCGTCGCCGCCGTGCCAGCGGGGTCGGGTGCCGCGCTGGTGGTGGCCCGGGGGCTGGATACCACGCGCACCACGCTGGCCCGGCTTGGTCTGGTATTCACCCTGGTCGGGGGAGCCGGTGTGCTGCTCGCCGCGGCTGCGGGCACCGCGGTAGCCCAGGGCGGGTTGCGCCCGGTGCAGCGACTCACCGAAGCGACCGAGCGGATCGCTCGCACCGGCGATCTGCAACCGATCGCCATCTCCGGCGACGATGAGCTCGCCCGGCTCACCGGGAGCTTCAACAGCATGCTCGCCGCGCTGGCGGAGTCCCAGGAACGCCAACGCCGGCTGGTCGCTGATGCCGGCCATGAGTTGCGCACCCCGCTCACCTCGTTGCGCACCAACCTGGAGCTGCTGGCCGCCTCCGACCGCCCGGACTCTCCTTCACTGTCCGAACAGGATCGCAGGGAGATCTCCGGCGACGTGCGGGCCCAGGTGGAGGAGCTGTCCACGCTGGTCGGAGACATCGTCGAGCTGGCCCGCGAAGACGCCCCGCAGGTGGTGCACGAACCGGTGGAGCTGACCGACGTGGTCGAGCGGGCATTGGCCAGGGCGGCCCGGCGAGCACCGGGAGTCCACTTCGAGGTCGACCTCGGGCAGTGGAGCCTGCTCGGTGACGCCAACGCCCTGGAACGCGCCGTGCTCAACCTGCTCGACAATGCTGTCAAGTGGAGCCCCACCGGCGCGACCGTCACCGTCCGGTTAGCGCCGACTGGGCGGGGCACTGGCGCGGTGGACGTTGCCGACGCCGGACCTGGGGTCGCCGACGCTGACCTGCCGTACATCTTCGAACGGTTCTATCGCTCGTCGGATGCGCGTACCCTGCCCGGGTCGGGGCTCGGCCTGGCCATCGTGGCGCAGGTCGCCGCCCGTCACGAAGGTACGGTGCGGGCCAGGAAGAGCCGTGCCGGCGGGATGCTGATGACTCTTGAGCTGCCCGGGCGACCATCCACACAAGACCCTTAAGGTGCCTCACATGCCCCTCTCAGGAATCCAGGACACCCTAGAGACATGACCGACGAGACGCCGCGCCAACCACAACCCGGCGATCCCGGCGGGTACCCCTCGCCATGGGCGCCCACCGGTCAACCGGGGTCGTCCTGGCAGTCGGGGCAACAGTATTCACCGCCCACCGCACCGATCGGCATGCCGCCCTCGGGCGTTGCCCAACCCCGTCGCGGTGGGCCCGTCGTCGGAGCGGTCGTGCTGTCGCTGATCGTGGGCCTGGTCGCCGGAGGTGTCGGCGGCGCCGTCGGCTATGAGCTGGCCGGCACCGGGTCGCAGGCCACCAGCGCGCTGGACTTGCCCGCGGCGGGTGCCGTGCCGATCGCGAACCTCCCAAGCGGGTCGGTCGAGCAGGTGGCGCAGAAGGTGACACCCAGTGTGGTCCAGCTCCGGGTGCACGGGTCCAAGGTCGCGGCAGAGGGCAGCGGGATCGTGCTGAGCGCCGACGGACTGATCCTCACCAACAACCATGTGGTGGAACCGGCCGCGACCGGCGGCCAGGTTGCTGCTGTGTTGCAGGATGGCCGCTCGGTGCCGGTCCAGATCGTCGGTAGGGCGCCGACCTTCGACCTTGCGGTGGTGCGGGCCCAAGGCGTCAACGGTCTGATCCCGGCTCAGCTGGGTACCTCCAGTACTGTCCGGGTCGGGCAGGAAGTGGTGGCGGTCGGCTCGCCGCTGGGCCTGTCCGGCACCGTGACCAGTGGCATCATCAGCGCGCTGGAGCGCCCGGTGCGAGCCGGCGGCGAGGGCAGCGGACAGGACACCGTACTGGACGCGATCCAGACAGACGCCGCGATCAACCCGGGCAACTCCGGTGGCCCGCTGACTGACATGCAGGGCCGGGTGATCGCCATCAACTCCGCCATCGCGTCGCTCGGATCCGGTGGCGGGCAGGTGGGCTCGATCGGGCTGGGCTTCGCGATCCCCATCGACCAGGCCAGGCGGATCGCAAACGAGCTCGTGCACAACGGTCAGGCCACCCAGGCCATCCTCGGGGTGACCGTTCCGGCCGGGCGGCCGGAAGACGGCGCAGCCATGGTCCAGCAGGTCACGCCCGGTGGTGGTGCCGCCGCTGCCGGCATCCAGTCCGGCGATAAGATCACTAAGGTGGGTGACCGGGTGATCGACAGTGGCGACGCGCTCGTGGCGGCCGTCCGCTCACACTCACCGGGTTCCCAGGTCACCGTCACGATCAAGGGAGCGGGCGGAGCCACCCGACAGGTCCAGGCCACCCTGGGTAGCCAGCAGGTCGGCACCCGCTGAAGAACCTATAACAGCTGCCCGGATCCGGAGATCGAGACCTGGTTCTCGGGGCTGGGATAGCGTCCGGCTACGGTGCTCGGCATGGAACACAGCGTGCGCAGCCTGGGGCGGGCTCTCGTCGTGGTCGTCGACGACCGGGTAGTGCATGGTGAGCGTGGGGACGCGACTGGTCCGCTGGTCACCGAGCTCCTCGAGGAGGCCGGCTTCGTCGTCGACGGCTCGGTCGTGGTGGCGGGCGAGTCGGTGGACATCCGAAACGCGCTGAACACGGCGGTCATCGGTGGCGTGGACCTGGTGGTCACTGTCGGTGGTACCGGGGTATCACCCAGGGACGTCACCCCGGACGCGACGGCCGGCGTGCTGGACCGCCCGATACCGGGTATAGCTGAGGCTATCCGCGCCTCAGGGCTCGCTGCGGGCGCCGTGGACGCGGGTCTGTCCCGTGGGCTGGCCGGGGTCTCGGGCAGCACCCTGGTCGTGAACCTGGCGCCGTCTCGGGCGGCGGTCCGCGACGGGATGGCGACCCTTACCCCCCTGGTCGGACGGGTGATCGAAGAGCTGTCCTGGCCGGGCCAGGACTGAGCACTCCCATCGCTGGCGACCACCACGACGGGCCCGAACGGTCGTCGTTGCGGGCCCGCGGGGCGGGGCGGTTCAGTGGTTCCCGCCTGCCTTGCCGTTTCGGCTCAGGGCATTGCTCACGCTCTCCAACTGGTCGTGGTAACGGCCGCCGGTGGCCTTGTCTGCTGTGGAGACCGCGACCCCGACGAACTCGACGGCCATGCCGCTGACCTTCTCGACGAGCGGGCCGGCCTTCTCCTTCGCCTGATCGAGGATCGGGCCTGCGGTCACCGATATCTTCTCGGCGTACGGGCCGGCCTTGTTGATCGCCTGCTCGACCATAGGGCCGGCCAAGTCCTTGGCCACGTGGACGAATGGGTCGGCCTTCTCCTTGGCCTGCTCGATGTAGGGGCTGGCTTTTTCCATGGCCATCTCCACGAGCGGGGTGGCCTTCTCGATGGCCTGCGCAACGACAGGGCTGGCCATGGTGATGACGGGACCGGCCGCGTCCTTGATTTTGTCCACTAGACTCATGGTGGGAGCCTTCCGTTGCGAGATGGAGACTGTGTTACGCAGTCATGGGCTACATCCTGGCACTGGGATCCGGTAGCGGGAAGTGATCGGCACTGGCTGGCCCTAGCGGTCACGCGGTAGGGGAGGCCATCGTGGCGCTGAGCGCGGCGGGTCGCATGAAAAGACTGGATCTCGTGTTCGGTGAGGTGCTGCCCGACAGCACCTCAGACGACCGGCCTTGGCCGGCGGAGGCGGAGTCCGACGAGCGCGATCAATGGCTGCGGGACAACCGTCCTCCGCACCATGACACCACCTGACTGCCTGGTTCAGCGGAAGGTCACGGTCAAGGTCTGGGATATCGAGGCTGCCGCGACCCGCGTCGCGGAAACGGGATCGAGCGCGACCAGCACCAGCCTGCTGGCACGCTCGCCGGCGTGAGTGCCGGCCTCCAGCACCGCGAGGACCCGGGCGCCGCGGGCTAGCACCACCGGTTCGTCCTGCCGTTCGCCCACGGTCACCACATCGACTGTGGCACCCGGACGCAGCAACGTGGCGACGCCCGGATCCGCAAGCCGAAGCGAAACGCTCACCGTGTCGGGATTCGTGGAGATCGTCCGAGCGAGATCGGAGCCGGTCAACCGCACATCGGTCAACAGCTCACCGCGCCGGACCGGTGCGGCCAGGGTCCGGCCCAGTACGGCGGACGGATTCCGAGCAGCGCCGTCGGGTACCACCTGCTCGGGTATCCCGCGCAGCGTCACCAGGCCTGGCTCGAGCACGGTGCCCGCCGCCAGATCCCGGGCAGCGACTACCACTGCATCATCGGGGGAGATTGCTCGACCCGGAGTTAGCGCCAGCACCGCCGCGAGCCCGACAAGCATCGCGGCGATGACCCGGCGTAGCAACAGGGTCCGACCGAAACCGGACCGGCGCGCCAGCGCCTCCCACCACTGCCGCAGCACCGGCTCTAACGCACGCGGGTTGCGGCGATGCTGCCGTGGTTCCATGTTGGCCTCCCGATCTCGTCGTCACGATCGTGACGTTAGGCAAGATCGGGCCGCGGGAGCAGCCGACGCCGCGCGGGTTGTGGACGACCGGGCGGCTGTGGATTACTTCGCTAGATCAGGAGGCGGTGGCGGTTGCTGAACGCGAAGCCGACGATGCCGAACCCGAACCAGACTTCGACTCAGTGGACCCGGACTTCGACGGCTTCGCCTCCGACGTGGACTTGCCGTTAGCACGGGACTCGGAAGTACGGGACTCGGAAGTACGGGACTCGGAAGTACGGGACTCGGACTTCTTGTCGCCGCCGGACTCGGACTTGCCGTTGGCACCGCCGGACTCGGACTTGCCGTTCGAGCTGGACTCGGACTTGCCGTTCGAGCTGGACTCGGACTCGCCGTTCGAGCTGGACTGCCCCTCGTGCGGATGTCCGCCTGAGCGGCTGTCGGTGCGGTAGAAGCCACTACCCTTGAACACGATGCCCACCGCTGAGAACAGCTTGCGCAGCCGGCCGGAACACTCGGGGCAGTCGGTCAGCGACGAGTCGGTGAACTTCTGCACGGTGTCGAAGCGGTGCTCGCACGCGGTGCACGCGTAGGAGTAGGTCGGCACGTCTCGCCTCCACAGGTTGGCACTCTGCACACGAGAGTGCCAACTCCCATGATAGCAACACCGCCGCCATGCACAGCTCCACGCCCGCTGCCGCCCCCCCGGTGCCGGATGGCGGTCAGAGCCGTGAACTCGACAGCGCGGACGTTTCCGGCGCTGAGAACGTAGGTCACTGTCGAGTTCACGGCGACGGGCACGCTCAGTGGGGTAGCGGGATCAGGCCGCGGCCGGGGGTCAGGGCTGCAGTGACGGGGACGTCGTGAGGTTGCACGGGCAGTGCGGGGAGCATCTCGTCGTCCCGGACGATGGCCACCAGCGGGGTACCCGGCGTCGCCAACGGCAGCGTCCGGTCGTAGTGCCCGCCCCCGCGGCCGAGCCGTACCCCGTTCCTGTCGACGGCCAGTGCCGGCACCAGCACCAGGACCGCGGCGGCGATCGCCGCGCAGCCCAGCCGGGGACCGGCCGGCTGGAGCAGTCCCAGCGGCCCGGCCTGTAGTGACCCCGCGCCGGTGTACGGCGCCCAATCCAGCGGGCCCAGGGGAGTCACTACCGGCAGCAGCACCCGGCAGCCGCAGCGCACCAGACCGTCGAGCAGTTCCGGCGAGCCCGGCTCGCCATCGACCGGCCAGTAGCTGCACACCGTGCCGGGCAGCCCAGGCAGCGGCACCGCTGCCAGAGCAGCAGCTTCGCGCTCCCGCACCGCCGCCGGCACCCCACGCCTCGCCGCAAGCAGCCGCCGCCGCAACTCCCACTTGCCGCTCTCGTCCACGTAACCGCCCGACATGGAGACTGATCGGGGTGATCGAGACCCCGGTAGGCCTGATAAGTCTCCCTGTCCGGCCGGGTGGACGTCGCGGGAGGTGCTGCGGCGGGTGGGCCGATAGGGTCGTCCGCCATGAGTGCCTCGATAACTGGCCCGGTCGGGCACGGTGCGTTCCGCACCGCGATCGTGCCAGCGGCCGGGCTCGGTACGAGGTTCTTGCCGACGACCAAGACCGTGCCCAAGGAGCTCCTGCCGGTGGTCGACACCCCGGCGATCGAGTATGTCGCCGCGGAGGCGGCCGAAGCCGGGGCGCAACGCCTGGTGCTCGTCGTCTCACCGGGCAAGGAATCGGTGGCGGCGCACTTCGATCCCAACCCGGATCTGGAAGCCGGACTCCAAGGGCCCGGCAAGGAAGCGCTGCTCGCCAAGGTGCGCCGGGCTCCTGAGTTGATCCGGGCCGAAGTCGCGGTGCAGCACAAGCCGCTCGGTCTGGGGCATGCGGTGGGCTGTGCAGAGCCGCTGCTGGACGACTCCGACGACGCGGTGGCCGTCCTGCTACCCGACGACTTCGTGTTGCCCACCGGGGTGCTGATTGCGATGGCCGCGGTCCGGCAGCGGCACGGGGGCAGCGTGCTGTGTGCCTTCGACGTCCCCCGCGAGCAGATCTCCGCCTACGGGGTGTTCGACACCAGCGACGTCGATGACGCCGATGACGCCGACGTCAAGCGGGTGCGCGGGATGGTCGAGAAGCCGGCGCCCGAAGCGGCACCGTCGACCTTCGCGGCGGCCGGCCGGTACCTGCTGGACCGCGCGGTGTTCGATGCGCTGCACCGGATCGCTCCCGGCGCCGGCG
>QHBY01000198.1 GCA_003244245.1 Pseudonocardiales bacterium | reverse complement strand
AGCGTTCATGTATCCGCTCCGCGGAAGTCCTCCGGGGACACCGAGTCGAGGAACTCCCGGAACCGTTCGACCTCGTTCTCCTGCTCATCGGGGATGATCAGGCCAGCCTCGGAGAGCACCGACTCCTCTACGTGGATCGGCACTCCGACCCGCAGCGCAAGGGCGACCGAGTCGCTGGGCCGGGCGGACACCCGCACGTTACCGTCGAAGACCAGCTCGGCGAAGAAGGTGCCCTCTTGCAGTTCGGTGATCCGAACCTGTTTCAACTCCCTACCCAGCGCGCTGATCACATCCTTGAGCAGGTCATGGGTCATGGGTCGGGCCGGTTGCACACCCTGCTGCTCCAGGGCGATGGCAGTCGCCTCCCCCGAGCCGATCCAGATCGGCAGGTAGCGCTCGCCCTCGGTCTCCCGGAGCAACAGGATCGGCTGGTTCGCAGGCAACTCCACCCGGACCCCGACGACACGCATCTCGCTCATCGCGTTGCGCCTCCCTCCCGGCGCACCCTGCGGTCCGGGTGCCTCGAGGATCGTCGTGCTCGGCGGTGGATTTGGATACCGGCCGAATAGCTGCCAGCCCAGTCGAGTCTCCACCATCGCTACCCTGAGACGCTACACGCGGCACCCTGTCGATGCCGAGTCCCGCAGCGGTCAAAATTTCGCTCAGTTCCCGATGACGCCACGCAGCCCGATCTTCACGAGTAGCGCGTGTAGCCGCAACGACAGCACCGCCAACTCCCGGACCACCTCGTCGGCGCGGGCTCGCGCGTCGGGATCTCGCTGCCGGCTCATCGGTGTGACGATCTGCGCCAGCAAGCCCACCTCCCGGTCAGCCGAGGCGCGGAAGGAGCGGAGGTGCCGCGGTTCGAGACCAAAATCGGTCATCGCCCGAGCGGTCCTTGCCACCAGCACCGCATCGGTATCGTAGAACCCGGCTGGACCTGGCCGAATCAGACCGAACTGCTCGAGATCGGTGAGCGCCGCCCGCCCGATGCCGGCGGCGGCGAGCAGTTCCTCCTGGGTCATCCTCGTGGTATCGACGGTGTCGAGATTCTCCGACCCGCAGGGTGTCGTTGCTGCGTCGGGGCGAGCGCTGCCCAGCGGACGCAGCGACCGCGGCCAGCTCACCTCAGAGCGTCTTTCGGGCAGACCATCCAGCCCGCCCCGGTCCAACGCGTCCAGGTGTTCTTTGATGACCCTCAGCGGGAGATAGTGGTCGCGTTGGGCGGTGAGCACGTAACGCAGCCGAAGCACATCCGTCGGCGAGAACTGTCGGTAGCCCGCAGCGCTTCGTTCCGGCTGGACGAGCCCCTCGGATTCCAAGAACCTGATCTTGGAGATGGTGACGTCGGGGAAGTCCGTGCGCAGCTGGGCGAGCACTGAGCCGATGCTCGCCCCGGAGAGATCTCCGGAGCGACCCGGAGCCGTCACCGGGACCCCTGGTCAGCCCCTCGGTCCCCGGCGCGCGGACCGGTCAAGAACACCAGCCGGAACTTGCCGATCTGCACCTCGTCACCATTGGCCAGCAAAGCGGTATCCACCGGCTCGCGGTTGACGTAGGTGCCGTTGAGGCTACCGACGTCGACCACCACGAACTCGCCACCCTCGCGGCGGAACTCGGCGTGCCGGCGGGAGACCGTCACGTCGTCGAGGAAGATATCGCTTTCCGGATGCCGGCCAGCGCTCGTGGTAGGCCGGTCGAGCAGGAACCGCGAGCCGGCGTTAGGGCCACGCTTGACCACCAGCAGTGCGGAGCCGGCAGACAATGCATCGATGCCGGCCACAGGGGGCGCCGGTGCCTCGACACCCTCGATCTCCGCGAGGAAGTCCGCCCGGAACGTCGATGTCTGCTCCGGGCCCCGCTCCGGTGGTACACCAGGCCCGTCGTTCGTGCTCACGCTGGGCTCTCCTTCGCGGGGTGGTCGTCGTTGATCGGACCCAACCTATCGTGCCACCCGGGGGCCTAGAGACGGAGGTCAGCCGTCTTCCTCGATGAGCATGCGATAATCCTCGGCACCCATCAATGAGTCCGTTGCTGATCGCTGCGCCACCTTGACCTCGATCATCCAGCCCCCGCCGTAGGGGTCGGAGTTGACCAATCCTGGGTTGTCCCGCAGAGCATCGTTGCAGGCGATTACCTCACCCGCTACCGGCGCGAAGAGCTCCGACACGCTCTTGGTCGACTCCACCTCACCGACCGGCTCTCCCGACGCCACCGAGCTCCCGAGCGGCGGCAGCTGTACGTATACGACGTCTCCGAGTTGCCTCTGCGCATAGTCGGTGATGCCGACCCGCACAGTGCCCTCACCACCAGCCAGCACCCACTCGTGCTGCGGGGTATACCGCAGCTCCTCGGGGACCACCGCGCGTTCGTCCACATCATCCCCCAATTCATTCAGGCCGCCGCGGCCCTTGCGGCGCGCACCGTTAGCCGAACTTGAAGTAGGTACAGGATTCCCGACCAGAGGTACAGCGACCCGCCCCAGCCGGTGAAGGCCACCGCGAATGCCTGAGCCACCGCGCCCACCCCACCATGCACGTCGTGGGCGAGCAGGAGCACCGGAAAGGCATAGAGCAGGCAGAGAGTCGCTGCCTTGCCCACGTAGTGCACCGGCAGCGGGCCGTAGCCGTAGTGGCGCAGCACGGGCAGGGCCAGCAACAACACCATGTCCCGGCCGAGCAGCACCGCCACCACCCACCACGGTAGGACTTCTCGCACACCAAACGCGAGCAGGGTGCTCAGCGTGTACAGCCGGTCGACAGCGGGGTCTAGCAACGCGCCGAGCCTGCTGGACTGGTTCAGCCACCTGGCGAGCTTGCCGTCCAGCCAGTCGGTGAGACCCGACAGGGCCAGCACGAGCACCGCGAGCAGGTCATCGTGCGGGCCCAGCAGCAGCCACAGAAACAGTGGGACACCAGCCAGCCGGAGAGCGCTGAGCACGTTGGGCACCGTGAGCAGCCGGTCAGACGGATCCGCCGCCTGCGGCCGTGGTCCGCTCGGCCGCCTGGCGCTGGGCTGGCGCTGCATGGTAGCTACTTTTGCATACGCCAGGTACCCGCTCGCCGACGTGCAGGAGCCATCCTGGCGGGACTCGAGGAGTCAGAATCCGGTGTGCGCTAGCCAGTGCTCCATAACGCTGGCGTCGCCGAGCACTTCGATGGGCGCATCGCTGGGTGGGACGCGGCGCATCAGTACCAGCAGCAGGTACACCACTGGACCCCGTACGGCGACATCGCCTTTGGTGTGGCCGTGTTCCCAGACAGGGCCCGACGGCGTCCGGCGCACGATCCACTCCCCCGCCTCGCCAAGCCCCGGATCGGTGGAGTGCAGGTGCAGAATCTGGCCCTCCCCGCGCAGCTCGGCGAGCTCCGGACGATGCTCCACTGCCTGCGGCAAGCTGAGGAAACCTAACCACTCGGAGATCGCATCGGCGGCGAGATCAGCCTCCAGAGTGAACTCGCGACCCAGCGTGAGCTCGGCGTCGCCACGGTGCACCGCGGTCTCATGCGCCATCCGGCGGGCCCAGAAGCCGATGCTGTGGTCACCGGCCCAGCTCCACACGGGCGTCTGCGGGTCGGCTGCTCGGATCGCGTCCACCAGTGCACCAGCTCCGTCGCGCAGCCAGGACGCAAGCCCATCGGCGTCGTGGGGTGCCGCGGTCGCGTTCAGCTCGCTGCGGTCGGGTGGGGTGGTGGCGGGCCGAGTGACGATTGCGGTGGCCCACCGGTGGACCTGTCCGAGATGCTCGACGAGCTGGTACAACGTCCAGTCCGGGCAGGTCGGAACCCGCTGCTGCACATCGGCGCCGGCCAGTGCCTCAGCGAACAGCGCGGACTGCGCTGCCAACGCGTCGAGGTAGCGGTCATCGCGCAGCGGAGCCATCGAACGTCCTCCCGTGGTCGTTCCGGTGGTCGTCTGGTGATTGTCCGTGGCTCCGTCCGGGTAGCCGTCGGAGGCTCGCAGACTGAGCGCTTTTTGCCTTGGTGGTGCGGTGCCGCACCGGGTGGTGTGCACTGTGCCCTATGGCCTCGCATTCTGCCTCGCACCCGCAAGACCCCGTCCAGCGCGCACTCGGTGGCGGCTGGGGCACTTTTCTCGCGGCGGCGGCGCGGTCTCCCCGCGATGTCGGCACCCTGCTGCCCTCCGGTCCTGAGCTGGCCCAGCGGCTGGCTGCCGTGGTGGCCGGAGCCGGCCAGGCTGGGCGCCCGGCTGTCGTCGTGGAGGTTGGCGCTGGGGGTGGGGCTGTCACGGCGGCGATCGTCCGGGAGGCAGGCCGAGACGCGGTGGTGATCGCGGTCGAGAAGGACCCCGGACTCGCCGAGCGGTTGCGGTCCCGCGAGCTCGGAGTGCGGGTGGTCACCGCGGATGCCGCCACGCTTCCCGCCATCCTCGCCGACCACGGGGTGGATCGCGCGGATGTGATCGTCTCGGTACTGCCGTGGAGTTTGTTCGGTCCGCGGCAACAGCGCGAGTTCTTGACGATCTTCGCCGCCGCGCTGCGCAGCGACGGAGTGTTCACCGCCGCCGCCTACAGCCTGGGCTACTGGACGCCCGCGGCCCGCCGGTTTCGCTGCGAGCTGGAGCGGACGTTCGGCGAGGTGCTGCCCACCCGCACCCTCTGGCGGCACCTTCCACCGGCCATGACCTATGTCTGCCGGCGCCCGGAAGTGACCGACGAGGACATCACCGCGGATCCGAATCGATGACTAGACGGCCATCCAGCCAACTGACCCGCAACGCACGCTTCACGACGCGGACGTTGGCGCCGTTGTTGTAGGTGACGTCGACGGGCACTCGCACCGAACCGTCGGAATTATCGGAGACCCCGGAGGCGTTGCGAGCGCTGACCGAGGCGTACTGGCCCCAATACGACTGGAAGTCCGACTCACTGGCGAAGGTAGCCTGCGCGGTGGGTGACAGGAGGGGCCAGGCCGTCGACACGTCGTTGATTCCATTGTAGTAGTTGATCACTAAGTTCCCGGCGTTGCTCCATCCGATTGGCTGGGAGTGGCCCACTCGCTCCAACTGCGGGGGCGAGGGTAGGACGGGGATCGGCGTTGCCGCAGGCGAGGCCGCCTGCCCTACGGGGTGAGCGCCCTTTTGCCCGGACGAGCCTTCGGACAGCAGCGCCCCAACTCCGGTGAACACGAGCACCGCGAGGACAGCTCCAGCAAGCACGCCCACCCTGACCCGCCGCTGCCTCCGACTCTTAGGGGAGCTGTCGGCCGACCGGCCGGGTGGCAACGAAGCTGCCTGCGGTGGGGAACCGAACAGCGGAGCTGACGCCACGGTCGGCGTCGGGTCTACGCGCCCGGTCCTGGTCACTCGGGTCGGCCGCCGCGCGGCGGCTGGTGTGGAATCCGGGCGGGTCCGTACTGCTGCCAGCTCCTGGCTCGCGCGGCGCATGTCGGGACGCTGCGCCGGGTCTGTCGCCAGCAGCCTCATCAGCACCGCTGATAGCGCGCCTGCCTGCCATGGGGGTTGCACCTGGCCGCCGGCCACCGCGTGCAACAGCGCAAGCGGGTTGTCGGTGTCGCCGAACGGACCGCGACCCTCTACTGAGGCGTAGAGCGTGGCGCCGAGGGAGAAGACATCCGACGCCGGCGTCGGGACCTGCCCGCGAGCCACCTCCGGTGCGAGGTAGGCCGGGGTACCGGCCATCATCCCGGTCTGGGTGACCGTGACATCACCCGCGGCGCGCGAGACGCCGAAGTCGGTGATCTTCGCGGTGCCATCGTCGGTGATCAAGATGTTCCCCGGCTTGACATCGCGGTGCACGATCTGAGCGGCGTGCGCGGCGGCTAGAGCCGAGGCGATCTGCCTGCCGATCGAGGCGACTTCGGGCACCGGAAGGTAGCCACATTCGCCCAGGACCGCCGCGAGGCTGCGCGAGGGCAGGTACTCCATCACCAGGCAGGGTTCACCCTCATGCTCGGCCACATCATAGATGACGATGGCATTCGGGTGATGCAGGCGCGCAGCGATGCGCGCCTCGCGCAGCGCCCGGGCCCGGGCTTCATCGGTCGATCGAGGGCTCAGGTTCGGCTGCACCAGCAGCTGTTTCACGGCCACCAGCCGCTGCAGCCGCTCGTCCATGGCCCGCCAGACCACGCCCATCCCGCCGATACCAACCCGATCGAGCACCCGGTAGTGACCGGCGATCAGCTGACCAGTGTCGATGTGCGGTCACCCCCTCTGCGCTGCGCTTGCGCACGGCACGCGGCCTCCCCGACCGGGAATCAGATTATCGCGCCGGAGCAAGGTCGGCACGCTAACCGAGCTGCCCCCGCTTCGCCCTGGGAGAAACGCCGGGGGCACGATCGTCTCACCATGACGCTCACCGAGACGCTACCCGGCGGTACTGGGCCCGACGAGCTGTTCGACACCTTTGTGGCCTGGGTCTCAGACCAGGGCCTGGCCTTGTATCCCGCCCAGGAGGAGGCGCTGATAGAGATCGTGTCGGGCTCGAACGTGATCCTGGCCACTCCCACTGGGTCCGGCAAGAGTCTGGTCGCCACCGGCGCGCACGCCACCGCGCTGGCGCAGCGCAGGCGCAGCGTCTACACCGCGCCGATCAAGGCGCTGGTGTCGGAGAAGTTCTTTGCGGCATGCGACGTTTTCGGTGCTGATCAGGTCGGGATGCTGACCGGTGACTCCAGCGTCAACGCCGGGGCGCCCATCATCTGCTGCACCGCTGAGGTGCTGGCCAACATGGCGCTGCGCAGCGGGCCCGATACCGACGTGGGCCTGGTCGTGATGGATGAGTTCCACTACTACGCCGACCCTGACCGCGGCTGGGCGTGGCAGGTTCCTCTGCTCGAGCTCCCGCAGGCTCAGTTCCTGTTGATGAGCGCGACGCTGGGCGACGTCAGCCGCTTCGAGCCGGACCTGACCCGGCGCACCGGCCGCCCTACCACCGTGGTCCGCTCCGCGCAGCGACCGGTTCCGCTGCACTTCCGGTACGTGACGACGCCGCTGCACGAGACGCTGGAAGAACTGCTGGCCATCAAGGCAGCTCCGGTCTATGTGGTGCACTTCACCCAGGCCTCGGCCGCCGAGCAGGCCCAAGCGCTGACCAGCATCAACGTCTGCAGTCGGGCAGAAAAGGACGCCATCGCCGAGCTGATCGGTGGATTCCGGTTCACGGCTGGTTTCGGACGGACCCTGTCGCGGTTGGTGCGCCATGGGATCGGGGTACACCACGCCGGGATGTTGCCGCGGTATCGGCGGCTCGTCGAGCGGCTCGCTCAGGCCGGCCTGCTGAAGATCATCTGCGGTACCGACACACTCGGTGTGGGGATCAACGTCCCGATCCGCACGGTGCTGCTCACCGCGCTGGGCAAGTACGACGGGACCCGCACCCGCCACCTCACCGCTCGCGAGTTCCACCAGATCACCGGACGGGCCGGACGGGCCGGCTACGACACCGCCGGCGATGTCGTCGTGCAGGCCCCCGAATACGTGGTGGAGAACACCAAGGCGCTGGCCAAGGCCGGAGACGATCCCCGCAAGCGCCGCAGGGTGGTGCACAAGAAACCCCCCGAGGGATCGGTGTCCTGGAGCGATCGCACCTTCGACCGGCTGGTCGCGGCCGAACCGGAACAGCTGACATCCAGCTTCGCGGTAAGCCACGCGATGCTGCTCAACGTCGCCAACCGGCCCGGTGACGCGTTCGCGGCGATGCGCCACCTGCTCACTGATAACCATGAGGAGCGTCCCGCGCAGCGCCGGCACATCCGTCAGGCCATCGCGATCTACCGTGCGTTGCTGGCCGCTGGCGTCGTGGAGCGGTTGGCGGTCCCAGACGCTCAGGGCCGTACCGTGCGGCTCACCGGAGACCTGCAGCTGGACTTCGCGCTGAACCAGGCGCTGTCCCCGTTCGCGCTGGCCGCGATCGAGCTGCTCGACCCGGAGTCGGTCGACTACCCGCTGGACGTGCTGTCGGTGATCGAGGCCACCCTCGACGATCCGCGCCAGGTGCTGAGCGCGCAACTGTCCAAGGCCAAGGGTGAGGCCGTGGCGGCGATGAAAGCCGAAGGCATCGAGTACGAGGAGCGGATGCGTCTGCTGGAGGACGTCAGCTATCCGATGCCGCTGGCTGAGCGGCTCGATGCCGCGTTCGAGACCTACCGGGGAGGCCACCCTTGGGTCGCTGACCACCGGCTGTCCCCCAAGTCAGTGGCGCGGGACCTCGCCGAGCGGGCGATGACCTTCACCGAGTACGTCGGCTTCTACGGCCTGGCTCGCTCCGAGGGGCTGGTGCTGCGCTATCTGGCCAACGCCTACCAGGCGCTGCGGCGCACTGTGCCGGCGGACGCCAAGACCGACGAGCTTCGTGACCTGCAGGAGTGGCTCGGCGAGCTGGTGCGCCAGGTCGACTCCAGCCTGCTCGACGAGTGGGAGAAACTGCGGGACCCGCAGGCTCAGGACGCGGTGCCGGCCGCGATTGATCAGCGACCTCCGCCGGTGACAGCCAACGCGCGGGCCTTCCGGGTGCTGGTTCGTAATGCGCTGTTCCGCCGGGTGGAGCTGGCTGCCCGCCGGCGGTGGGATGAGCTGGGGGAGCTCGACGGTGATACTCGCCATGGGGACGCCGGGTGGGACGCGGAATCGTGGCGAGAGGCAGTGGAACCGTACTTCGACGAGCACGCCGAGATCGGCACCGGCGCTGACGCGCGCGGCCCGGACCTACTGATCATCGACCAGCAGCCCGACCGGTGGGTGGTGCGCCAGATCCTCGACGATCCGGCCGGGCATCACGACTGGGCCATCACTGCCGAGGTCGACCTGGCCGCCTCGGACGACTCCGGGACCGCCGTACTGTGGGTGACCACGGTCGGCCAGCTCTGACCGGGCCCGGACCAGCGGTCAGGATGGCTCGTTGCCCGGCTTCCATTTGATGCCGCACCCCATGCTGGGTACTTGTGGTTCGGGAACTGGCGCTCCGGTCAGTACCAGGTTCAGCGCAGCCCGCAATGCGTTGCCGGTCACCGGAGCATCGCTGCGTGGGCGGGACTCATCGAATTCGCCCCGGTAGGCAAGCTGCCCCTGCGCGCCATAGACGAAGAAGTCCGGGGTGCACGCGGCCTGGTACGCCAGCGCGATGTGCTGGGTGTCGTCGAGAAGGTATGGGAAGGTGAACCCCGCACGGTGAGCCTGTTCAGTCAGCCCGTTGAGACCATCGTCGGGGTAGTTCTTGGTGTCGTTGCTGCAAATCGCCACCGCAGCCACGCGGGGTGTGTACTCGGCAACCAGCGAGCCCAGTTCTCGCTCGAGGTGCCGGACATAGGGACAGTGATTGGACAGGAACATCACCAGCAGTGGCCGACCGCGCGCAAGGCCATCAGAGGCCACGATCTCGCCGGCCAGAGATGGCAAGGCGAACGGCGGCGCCAGCGTGCCGAGCGGGACCATCATCGAGTTCATAGCCACGGTGACCAGTGTTGCATCACCAGATGAGCTCGTGCACCGGAACGCCAGTTCAGCCGCTGAACAGGCCACCGGCAATGCCGCCGATGCCCTCGCGCGGCGTGCGTCCCGGTACCGCCGCGGCGACCCACTGCTGGAAGGTCTCCGGGTTGCGCGACTGAAGCAGTACGCGACCTGGACCGGAGAAATCGAACACCCAGCCCTCGCCGCTCTTCACGGACTGGACGCTTCTGCCTTCGACTGCGCGGCGCATTCTGAATTGGATGGCGAGGTCGTAGGCGACGACGTGGCCGGTGTCGATCGTCACGAGCTCCTGTGGCTGCAAATCGATGTAGTCGACAGCGCCGTATACGCTCACCAGCGCTTCGCCCTGACCGGTGGCGCGGAACCCGAAGCCACCCTCGCCACCGAACAGGTTGGCCATCCCACCCCACTGCGTGTCGATCTCGACGCCGTGGGAGTTAGCGATCCAGCTACCGCGGCGCAGGAAGATGGGCCGCTCAGGCGTGATGGTGATCGGGACAGTGTCACCGGGCAGCATTCCCGCGACATCGACCCAACCGCCTTGCTGCGGCGCGGTGTAGGTGGTGACGAAGAAGGAACCGCCGCCCAGGACGCTACGGGCCAGGCCTTTCATGACCCCGCCCTGTGCCTTGGATTCGAGCTGCACGCCCTCGCTGTGGGCGATCATCGCGCCGCCCTCGACGCGCAGCGGCTCCCCCGGCGCAAGGTGGCAGCGAGCAACGGTGAATGACGGGTTGTGGCGCAACTGAACCTGCATGGCAGGCGACCCTAGCCGGACCGGATTGCCCAAGTCTCGGCGACCGAGGTTTCACTACGCGCCATCGCTGGGACAAAAGGTGTGGGCGGTCCGCCAGCTCCGCAGCCAGCCCGTCGAACAGGCCACCACGGTGGACCGGTTCGACGGGCTGACTTCGGACTTTGATCGGGGTGCCTGCGTGGAACTAGCCTCGGCCAGTGGTGTCCTGGACCTTGCGCACCGCGTCGTCGATCTGATTGCTGAACTTGCCCTTGGTGCACTGATCAACGAGGCGGCCGGCCTGGTCCGCAATCTTGCCTACCGCGTCGGGGTTGGTCTTGGCGTACCGGCGAGCGGCCTCCACCGCCCCTGCCAGCACAACGAGCTTCCCCAGTTTCCCCAGCATTCGCGTTTCCTCCTTTGGCTCACCAACCACAATCCCCACTAGGTCACAGCGGAATGGCGAGGATACCGCGCCCGATCATGGCGTGGGAGGACGGCCGCAGGAAGCGGGTCACAATGACCCGGTCAAAATCCCATCGCCTGGGCCCGGCGCTTCACCTCACGCCCCCGGTTGGTTCGTAGCGCGCCGATCGGGGTGCCGGGCAACGAATCCTCCGCGGTGAACAACCAGCGCAGGATGTCCTCGGCAGCGTAGCCGGCGTCGCGCAACAAGGTGATCGTGCCGGGCAGTCCCTTGACAATCGCATCGCCGCTGAGGAACTCCGCCGGGATCAACACGACGCCGGCGCGCCGTACCCCCACCAGTTGCCCGTCGCGCATCATCTGGTGCACTCGGGTTACCGGCAGTCCCAGCTGTTGCGCGACATCTGGTAGCGGCAGCACTACCACCTCAGGGTCGAGCACGTCCAGGGCGATGGGGAGGTCGCTCACGGTGGTCACCATGCCATACCGGCCAGCCGGCGCCCTTCCGCCGTTCGGAGCGCGCCGGTCCGTACGATCCTCAGACTGTGGAGCGACAAGGACCCGATCACGACGGGAGCTTGGTCGGCACCCTGCTGGAGGGGCGCTACCGAGTTGGTCCGGTGCTGGCGCGCGGCGGAATGTCCACCGTCTACCGGGGCACGGACGCCCGTCTGGAGCGTCCAGTCGCCATCAAGGTGATGGCACCGCGGTTCGCCGCCGACCCGCTGTTCCTGCAGCGCTTCGAGCGGGAAGCCCGCGCGGCCGCGCGCCTGCACCACCCTGGGATCGTCGCGGTTCATGACCAAGGTGTCGACTCCTCCCCCACTGGCGACTCCGTCTTCTTGGTGATGGAACTGGTGGACGGCGGAACCTTACGGGACCTGCTGCGCCAGCGCGGCCCGCTGCCGGTGTCGCTCGCGCTCTCGGTGGCCGACATGGTGCTCTCGGCGCTGGCCGCGGCGCACTGGGAGGGGCTGGTGCATCGCGATATCAAGCCCGAGAACGTCCTCATCGGGCCAGGCGGCGTGGTCAAAGTGGCCGACTTCGGATTGGTCCGCGCAGTGGCCGAGGCCAGCAGCAGCACTGGAGACGTCATCCTCGGAACGGTGGCCTACCTGTCCCCCGAGCAGGTCGCGACGGGTGCGGCCGACGCCCGAAGCGATGTCTACGCCACCGGAGTGATGCTTTTCGAAATGCTCACCGGGGCGCCGCCCTACACCGGCGAGACCGCATTGTCGGTGGCCTATCACCACGTCAACGACGACATGCCAGCGCCGAGCACAGCCGGTGCCGCGGTGCCCGCGCCGCTGGACGACCTCATCGTGCGAGCCACCCGACGGGACCCGGACGCCCGCCCGCCAGACGCAGCGGCGTTCCTGCGGGAGTTGCAATCAGTGCGAACCGACCTGGGAATCGGTCGGGTACCGGTACCGGTACCCGCGGTCCCAGCTGAGTTGACCGGCGCCACGATGGCCCGGGCGCCCGAATCCGGACCGCAGGTAACCCGAACGATGGCCAGGACCGAGATTGCAGCGGGTGCTCCCGTTTCCCAACGCGATCCCTACCTACGCGAGCGCGCTCGCAACCGGCGCGCCTTCATCGCCTGGATGGTGATCGTGTTGATGCTCGCGAGCGCGGTCGGGGTCGGCGCATGGTGGCTGGGCAGCGGCCGGTGGACCGTGGTACCCAATCTCATGGGTCTGCAACGCGAGGCGGTGGCCGGCGCACTGTCCTCCGCTGATCTGAAGGCCGATCTCACGGACGACCACAGCGACACCGTCCCTGGCGACACGGTGGTCCGCAGCGACCCCGCGCCGGGCCAGCGCGCGCTGCGCGGCTCGGACATCACCGTGGTGATCTCGCTGGGTCATCCGGTGGTGCCCGACTTGGCGGTAGGCAGCACCCCTGAGGAGGCCCAGCGGGCGGTCCAGCAGGCGGATCTGAGCCCCCGGCTGGACCCGGACGCCGCGAAGTTCGACGACACCGTCCCGGCAGGCGCCGTGATCGGGCTGCAGCCGCCGTCCGGGGCCATGCTCACCGTCGGCGCGCCAGTGACTGTCGTGCTCAGCAAGGGACCCGCCCCGACCACAGTGCCCGACGTGCGAGGGCTACCCCAAGCTGCCGCGGTCTCGGCGCTGGCCCGCGCTGGCCTGATCGCGCAGGTGCAGCGCCAGTTCGACGACCAGATCGCCGGTGGCCACGCGATCGGCACCGACCCCAAGGCCGGTACCGGCGCTGCCCGCGGCACCAACGTCATCCTGCTGGTGAGCACCGCGTCGGTCGTTCCGCCGGTGGTCGGACTCTCGGTGGCACAAGCCCGTCAGGTGCTCGCCGACGCGGGGCTGAACAGCACCGTCAGCCAGTCTCTGGGCGGGTTCGGGTTTCTCGGCGGCTTCTCAGACCGGGTGATCTCCCAGTCACCTGAGGCCGGCCACCCAGTTCGCCCTGGCGCCACCGTGGCGCTCTCTACGCTATGAGCGAAGCATCTCGGCTACCAGGAATGCCAGCTCGAGGGCCTGCTGGGTATTGAGCCGCGGATCCATCGCGGTGGCGTAGCGACCGGACAGGTCCGCGTCGGAGATGTCCTGAGCGCCGCCGAGGCATTCGGTGACGTCCTCCCCGGTGAGTTCGACGTGGATGCCGCCGGGATGGGTGCCCAGCGCGTGGTGTACTTCGAAGAAGCCCTGCACCTCGTCTACCACCCAGTCGAAGTGCCGGGTCTTGTACCCGGTGGACGACTCGATGGTGTTGCCGTGCATGGGATCGCACTGCCAGATCACCTGGTGCCCAGCGGCGGTGACCTTCGCGACGATCTGCGGAAGTACGTCGCGGACTCGTTGCGCTCCCATCCGGGAGATCAAGGTGAGCCTGCCTGGCACGCCGTGCGGGTCGAGCCTCTCGACGTACTCCACGGCCTGGTCCGGGGTGGTACTGGGACCCAGCTTGAGCCCGATCGGGTTGGCCAGCAGTTCGGCGAAGGCGATGTGCGCCCCATCCAGCGCCCGGGTCCGCTCCCCCACCCACAGGAAATGTGCGGACAGGTCGTAGAGCTTGGGCGTGCCGCTGATGCTGTCCAGGCGGAGCATGGCCCGCTCGTAGTCCAGCACCAGCGCCTCATGACTGGCGTAGATCTCGGTGGACAGCAGCGACGAGTCGTCCACCCCACACGCCGACATGAAGCGCAGGCCCCGGTCGATCTCGCCGGCCAGCGCCTCATAGCGGGCCCCAGCCGGGGATCGCCGGACGAAGTCCTTGTTCCAGTCATGCACCTTGTGCAGGTCCGCCATACCGGCCATGGTCAGCGAACGCACCAGGTTCATCGCCGCGGCGGCGTTGGCGTAGGCCCGGATCAATCGCGACGGGTCGTGCACCCGGGCCTCAGGCGTGGCGCGGAAGGAGTTGATCATGTCACCGCGGTAGGATGTCAGACCGAGCGCGTCGAGCGGCGCGGATCGCGGCTTGGCGTATTGCCCAGCCACCCGCCCCACCTTCACCACCGGCATGCTCGACCCGTAGGTGAGCACCACCGCCATCTGCAGCAGCGTCCGGATGGTCGCTCGCAGGTGCGGCTCGGTGTTGTCGGCGAAGGTCTCTGCGCAGTCCCCGCCCTGCAGCAGGAACGCCTCGCCGCGCGCAACGGCGCCGAGCTGCTCGCGCAGCCGATCCACCTCAGGGGGCACGGTGATCGGTGGGACGCTCTCCAGGACGGTGCGGATGCTGCGCACCGCGTCCGGGTCGGGCCAGCTCGGTTGCTGCGCGGCGGGTCGGGCCAGCGCAGCGTCAAGTTTGGTACGGAGATCGGCGGGTAGCGGCGGTAGCTCCGGCAGCGCGTCGACCGGAATATCCACGGTCCAGTTCACGGTGCCTGAGCATATTCGGTGATTCGCCAGACCACTGCGGCGGGCCGGTCAGCCGAAGAAGACCTCGGCCTCCGCGTGGCGCTCCGGTGGCACCGTCTTGACTGCTGCGGTGGCCTCGGCCAGCTTCACCCTGACGATCTCGGTGCCGCGCAGCGCGACCATCACGCCACCGTTGCCCTCGTGTACCGCGTCGACCGCATGGATCCCGAACCGGGTAGCCAGCACCCGGTCGTAGGCAGTAGGCGTGCCGCCGCGCTGGGTATGCCCAAGCACCACAGCGCGGGACTCGGCACCGGTGCGGCGGGCGATCTCGTCGGCCAACCAGGTGCCGATGCCACCGAGCCGCTTGTGACCGAAGGCGTCGAGCTCCGCGGTGGCGAGCAACTCCACGCCGCCCTGCGGCACTGCACCTTCGGCGACCACGACGATCGCGGCAGCTTCCCGCCCGAGGCACCGCAGGACCCACTGGCATACCCGTTCGGTGGAGAATGGGCGTTCCGGCATCAGGACGACATTCGCCCCGCCGGCCATCCCGGAGTGCAGCGCGATCCAGCCCGCGCTGCGGCCCATCACCTCGACGACCGCCGCTCGGTGGTGCGATTCCGCGGTGGTGCGCAGCCGGTCGATCGCCTCGGTGGCGATGTGCACCGCGGTGTCGAACCCGAACGTGTAGTCGGTGGCACTGAGGTCGTTGTCGATCGTCTTGGGTACCCCCACCACGACAATCCCGTCCTCGCTCAGCCGGCTGGCCACGCCCAGGGTATCTTCGCCGCCGATCGCGATCAGTGCGTCCACGCCCTGCTCGGCGAGGGTCTGCTTGACCTGCTCGGCGCCGCCGTTGCGATACGGATTCGTGCGCGAAGTCCGCAGGATGGTGCCGCCGAGGGGGAGGATGTGTTCCACGTCCGCCAGACCGAGCGGTTGGACCAACCCCTCCATCGGGCCCCGCCAGCCGTCCCGGAATCCGATGATCTCGTGCCCGTAGACCTCGATGCCCTTGCGGACCACCGCCCGGATCACCGCATTGAGGCCCGGGCAGTCACCGCCCCCCGTGAGCACGCCGATGCGCATGTCGATTCGCCCTTCCCCGTTTGCAATACTGGATTAACGGGCGAGAGCCTGGCATGAGGAGGATCGATGCGGCAAAGCCGCAGGTCAACGGGGACGGCTTCGCTGCGCCAGGCGGTGCTGCTCGATCACCCGCCACCGGGCGAGGTTGTAACGGGCGTCGGCCACCGCGTCGTGGGCGTTACTGGGCGGCGGGGGCAACGCCGGCTTGCCGGCATCCTCCCAGCGCTGCCGCAGGTCCCGAGTAAACCTAGGTAGCGTCCGGGGCAATGATGGCATCGGGCCCCACAGTTGGGCGAGAGCGACGTGGTCGTAGGCGGCGAACCAGGCCCACAGCTCCACCCGCTCGCCAGACGCGGTGAGAAACTCCAGCAACGTGTCCCGGATTTCCGCCCGCCCGCGCCATGCCCGGTCGGCCGGCGACGGCAGCTTCGGCAAAACGTGTGCTCGCACCCAGTCGCCGGCCCGCTCCGGATCGAACTCGGTGGATACCGCGTAGTACTCCCGACCCTGCTCGTCCACCACCCCGATGGAGATCAGCTCGATGGTGATCCCATCCTCGATGAACTCGCAGTCGTAGAAGAACCGCACGGTCGATCAGCCTACGCAGCGCTGGCGAACCGGGTCGATCAGGACGCCTTAAGGGCCAGCCGCGGAGGCGGCTCACGCTCTTTGAGCGAGGTCGCGTATCTGTCGACGTATTCCTGCCCGGAAAGCTCCATCAAGGAGTACATGATCTCGTCAACCATGGATCGCTCGACGAACCGGTCACTGGCCAGGCCCGCGTAGCGAGAGAAGTCCAGCGGCGCGCCGAAGCGTATTTCAACGGGATGCGGGCGCCACATTTTTTTGCCGATGGGGCTGACCTTGTCGGTGCCTACCATTACGACCGGGATCACCGGGACGCCGGCCTCCAACGCCATCCGGGCGACGCCGGTCTTGCCCTTGTACAACCGGCCGTCCGGAGACCGAGTCCCTTCCGGATATATACCGAGCAGTTTGCCATGAGCTAACAACCGCACACCGGTGCCCAGCGCGGCCTGCGCGGCCGATGCGCTGGAGCGGTCGATGGGGACCTGACCGGCTGCCTTGAAAAACTGCCGCTTGAACCATCCCCGCACCCCAGGGGTGGTGAAGTACTCTCGCTTGGCCAAGAACGTCAGCCGGCGACGGATCATCAGGGGCAGGAAGAAGGAGTCGGCGACCGCGAGGTGATTGCTGGCCAGAATGGCGCCCCCGCGATCGGGGATATGCTCGGCGCCCTGGACCTGAGGGTTGCATGTCAACCGCATCAACGGGCCGAGCAGCAAGTGTTTGAGCAGCCAGTAGAACACCGCCAACCGATCCTTCCCTTGCCCTCGCGGGCCGCATGCCAACCAGCGTACGGAGCACGGTATCCGGGGCACAACGGCCGCGCTCCACCCTGGCGTACGCAGCTCGGGAGGGCGCGGGGTTCGATACAGCATTCAGTGGCGCTGCACCCGGTACCGTCAGCGCCGGTAGCGAACCCACCCGAGCACGGAAAGTGGAGTCTGGAGTTGACCTTCACCGAGCCAGAAGAACCACGTTGGCCAGCGAGTGACGCCCATGAGGACCATTTCGAGCCGCCGGAGCCAGCGCCGTTGCCGATACCGCGAGCCCGAACGGTAGGCGGCGTGCTTGCGCTCACCGTTGGCGTGCTGTTGCTAGCACTGCCGAATCTGCTGGGTCTGGGTGAGCGGGTGGCAACACCGCTGGGCCTGCTCGCCGGCACCGCCGGGATCGGTTGGCTGGTGATCGGGCTGCGGTCCGACGCGGCACCGGAAGGATCCGACGACGGGGCGCAGCTCTAGCCCTCAGCACGCCTCTACCCGGCGTTTGAGCTCCCTCAGGGCGGTGTCCATGATGACCTTCTCGGCTTTTCGCTTGATCATTCCAATCATGGGAATCGCAAGGTCGACCGTGAGGCTGTAGGTCACGTTGGTCGCCACGCCCAGCGGTTCCAGCACATAGGAGCCGTGCTGCGCCTTCTGCAGCTGGCCCTCGACCAGTTCCCAAGCGACTGTCAGCCCGTCCAAAGACCAGACATAATCAAGCACGTACTCGTCCTTGATCAGGCCGGCGTCCAGCGAGAACCGGACCCGCTCCGCGCGATCATCTTCGCCGGAGACCACCACCTCGGCCTTCTTTACCGTCAACGCCCATTGCGGGTAGGCCGAGAAGTCAGCAATCACGTCCATGATCGTCTGAGGATCGGCGTTGATGACGAGGGACTGGGTTGACTGGTCGGGCATGGCGCGCAGGTTACCCGGGACATCGCGACCGGGAGTGGTCACCACCGCAACACGTGCGGGGACCCGGTCCGCTGGAAATGCCCTACATTGACGCATTCGGTCCGGCCCACCCGGACCCGACGGGCCAGCGGCTGATGCACGTGCCCGAACAGCGCGACGCGCGGCCGGTCCCGATAGATCACCACCAGCAGTTGCTCGGAGCCGAGCTCGGACCGTCGGGCCTGCACGTCGTAGAGCAGCTCAGGGATCGCCGGCGGAATGTGGCTACACAGCATGTCCACCCGCCCGAGCGCCGAGACCGCCCCCGCATACTGCTCTGGAGTGCGCAAGTACGAGCGAAACACCGGATCCCGCCGCGGGGCGACTCCGTCCGGTAACAGACCTCCGCCGACGAAACCGCAGCGCAGACCGCCGATCTCGACGGTCTGCCCGTCCAGCAGGTGCACGCCGGAGCGCGCGAACCTCGGCCACAGCTCGGGCAGGTCCACATTGCCAGGGGTGACGTACGCCGGGCTGGGCAGCACCGCGAACAGCCGCTCGTACTGCTCGACGATGGCCTCGCGGATGACCTCGCGGGAGTCCGGGATCTGAGCCCACAGCTGCCGCACGAACGCGTACGCCTCGCCCGGTGCCCCGCCGCAGCGCAGTTCCGCGAACCGGCGAACCGCAGCGGTCCCGAACACCGAACCCAGAATGCCAGCGGAGTAATCGTGGTAGTTCACGAAGTCGATCAGGTCCCCGAGCACCAGCAGCGCATCAGCGCCTGCGCCCGCCCTGGCCAGCGCGTCCACGTTACCGTGCACGTCGGACACCACGTGGACCCGCACGATCAGGCAGGCTACCCCGCGCTGGCATGGGCGCGATACGTTGCCAGGCAGTACTGGAGAACGCCGAGCAGCGGAGGTACCCGTGCGGGAGTTCACGGTCCCCGCCACCACTACGGTGGATGACGACGAGAACCTCACCGATGCGGTGTGGGTCAATGCTGAGCGCTTCGCCGGCAGCGCCAGCTTCCGCCGCCGGATCGACGGCGGCTGGATAGACGTCACAGCAAGGGAATTCGCCGGTCAGGTGACCGCTGTGGCCAAAGGTCTCATTGCAGCGGGTATCGAGCGCGGGGATCGAATCGCGCTGATGTCCAAGACTCGCTACGAGTGGACCCTTCTGGACTACGCGATCTGGGCCGCCGGCGGATCCACGGTGCCGATCTATGAGACATCCTCCGCCGAGCAGGTTGAGTGGATCCTTTCCGATTCGGGCGCCAAGGCGGTAGTGGTCGAAAGCCCCGCTCACCGCGAGATGGTCCAAGGGTTGGTTGATCGGTTGGGCGCTCCGGCGCTGGTGTGGCAGATCGACCCGGCGACAACGAACGGCAAGCCACGTGTGGCCATCGACGAGCTCACCGCGCTGGGCGCCGAGATCACTGACGACGCCGTGCGCGAACGCGCCACCACAGTGGGCGCCGAAGACCTGGCGACGCTGATCTACACGTCAGGGACGACGGGCCGGCCGAAGGGTTGCGAGATCACCCACCGCAACCTGCTCGCCGTGACCCGGTCCGCGGTGTCGGAGTTCACCGGCCTGATGCAACCGGAGAACTCACTGCTGCTGTTCATTCCGCTGGCACACGTGTTCGCCCGGATCATCCAGTGCTGCTGTGTGTACGCCCGGATCACCCTCGGCCACACCCCGGATGTGAAGAACCTGGTCGCCGAGCTGGCTGACTTCCGGCCCACGCTCGTGCTGGCTGTGCCCCGGGTGTTCGAAAAAGTTTACAACTTGGTCAGGCAAAAGGCACATGCTGATGGCAAGGGCCGCATCTTCGACATCGCCGCAGCCACCGCCGTCGAATGGAGCCGTGCCCAGGAAACCGGCGGAGCCGGACTCGCGTTGCGCGCCAAGCATGCCTTATTCGACCAACTGGTCTACTCCAAGCTCCGGGCGGTGCTCGGCGGCCGGTGTCTCGCAGCCGTCTCTGGTGGCGCCCCTCTGGGCGAGCGGCTCGGACACTTCTTCCGCGGTGTCGGAGTGCCGGTCTTCGAGGGCTACGGGCTGACTGAGACCAGCGCACCAGCCACGGTGAACACCGAGAAACAGGTCAAGATAGGCACGGTGGGGCAGCCGTTGCCCGGTGTCACGATCAAGATCGATGATGACGGCGAGGTGCTGGTCAAGAGCCCCGGAGTGCTGCGCCGGTATTGGCACAACGATCAGGTAACCCAGGAAGCTCTCGTCGACGGCTGGTTTCACACCGGCGACCTCGGAGAGCTCGATGCGGACGGCTTCCTGCGGATCACCGGTCGCAAGAAGGAGATCATCGTCACGGCGACAGGAAAGAACGTCTCCCCGGCAGCGCTGGAAGACCGGATCCGGGCCCATCGACTGATCAGCCAATGCCTGGTCGTGGGCGACAAGCAGCGCTTCATCGCCGCCCTCATCACCCTCGACGCTGAGGCGCTGCCGGCCTGGCGGGCCGAGCACAGCAAGCCTGCTGGCCGCTCTGCCGAAGACCTGATCGATGATCCAGACCTGCGCGCCGAGGTGCAGCGCGCGGTGGACGATGCGAACAAGGCCGTTTCCAGAGCTGAGGCGATCCGCAAGTTCCGCGTCCTGCCAGGTGACTTCACCGAGGCCGGCGGCCAGCTCACCCCGAGTCTGAAGGTGAAGCGTGCGGTGGTGGCCGAGGAGTTCGCCGCCGAGATCGAGGCGCTCTACGCCTAGCGAGTGTCCAGCAGCAGTTCTCCGAGCTGCTGGCGGCGGCACGACCAGTCCCAGTTCTGCAGCATCCAGCGTCGTCCCCGCCGGCCCATCGCCACAGCGGCCTCTGGATCGGCCAGCAGGGTCGCGACGGCCCGGGTTACCGCCGCCACGTCGCGACCGTTCACCAGCTCGCCGGTATCGCCTACGCGAACCGTCTCCCCCGCCCCGCCGGCGTCACCAACCACCAGCGGCAAGCCGGCGGCAGAGGCCTCCAGGAACACCAGACCGAACCCCTCAACGTCTAGCCCGTGGCCTCGGGTCCGGCAGGGCATCGCGAAGACGTCGCCAGCGGCGTAGTAGGCGGGCAACTCAGCCCACGACACTGCTCCGGTGTACACCACGGCGTCAGCGACGCCACCCGACTCCGCCAGCCGGTGCAAACGCGGCCGCCGGGGTCCGTCTCCGACGAGTAGGAGCATGGCCCCCGGTACCTGGCGCCGGATCGCAGGTAATGCCCGCACCAGCATGTCTTGACCCTTGCGAGCCACCAGCCGGGACACGCACAGCACTACCGGGGCATCACCCAACCGGTGGCGTCGCCGGATCTCGGCGCGCGCGGCTGGATCCGGACGAAACGCTGCACAGTCCACGCCCGGCGAGAGGATCTCCAGGGCAGCCCGGGGCCCGAACGCTGAGGCAACCCGGCGGCGCGTGTACCGGCTCACGGCCGTGACCACGTCGGCATCCGCACCGATCCGGCGAAGTGCCATCCGACCAGGGGGCAACATCGACCAGCCCACCTCGTGTCCGTGGCTGCTAGCCACGACTCGTCGTACTCCGGCGCGGCGCAATGCCGGACCCAGCAGAGCCAGCGGGGCTGCTGCGCCGAACCACGCGGTGTCGCAGTGCAGCTCCCGCAGCAGCCCGGCAGCTCGCCGAAGTACCTCGGGCGTGGGAATCATGAGGGGTCCGCGATGGCGGATAACCGGAAACGGCAATCCCGCGTCGAAGGCCGCCGCTTCCGGCCAGTCGGGTGCGTAGACGGCGATCGCGCCCGCGGGCAGCGCCAGCGCCAGTTGGTGCAGGTACGCCTGGATCCCACCGGGCCGGGGTGGGAAGTCGTTGCTCACTAGCAGGATCCGTGGCACCCGCCGGAGGGTAGCGGTGGCGTCGCGCGCGGTGTGCAGCTGGTGGGTTCAGCCGATCCGGCTCATCGCGGTGACTTGCCTCCACGGCACGGGGACGACCTTCACCACGTCGCCGCTTTGTGGTGCGTTCACATAGAGGCCGTCACCGACGTAGATGCCGATGTGGCTGATCGGGGAGTACAGCGCGATGAGATCACCCGGCTGCAGCTCGAAACGGCCGACGCTACGACCCATCCGCGCCTGTTCCTCAGCTGAGTGCGGCAGACCCGGCATCCCCGCCTGCTCGAAAGCCCACTTCACCAGTCCCGAGCAGTCGAACGTGATCGGGCCGTCGCCGCCCCAGACGTACGCCGAGCCTTGCTTGGTCAGTGCGATCCGCGCCGCTTGAACCGCAGTACCGGTGCCTACCAGGTTGATCGGGAAGTGGATATTGCCGCCGAAGAGGTATACGGCGCGCTCTTGACGGGTCAGCTCGGCGAGGCGTTTGGTGACAACCTGAATCTGCTGGTCCATCTCGGCGCGGGAACGGGTTAGATCGCCTTCGAGCCGTGCGGCATCGTGTTCAGCTTGAGCCGCCCGCGCCGCTGCGTCGCTCGTCGAGTGCTCTGCATGCTGGGTTTGCGCGACTGCGCCGGTGAGCCGGTCTAACGCCTGCTTGTTATCCACCGCCAGCATGTCCAGCGCCGACATCTGGTCCAGGAAATCCTGGGGGGAGTCACTGACCAGCAGAGCGGACAGCCGGTTGAGTCGCGCACCCTGGAATGAGGCGTTGGTCAGCCGGTCAACTTGACCGCGGTACTGGCCTTGGACCGCCCTGGCGCGATCTGCGGCAGCTTCAGCCGCGCTGGCATCCGCCCTGGCTCGTTCGAGGTCGGCACGGCGGGCGTTCAACTGGTCGCGGGCGTAGTGCCACCTTTCTGTGAGCACCTCAGCCTGCCGATTCAGCTCGGAAAGCTGCTGCGCGGCATCTCCGGGCACCGCGGGATCGGCGGTCGCCGGACTGGGTATCAGAGTGGCCAGAGCAACCACGGTTGCGGCAGTCATCACTGCTGAGACGCCGCGCTTGACAACACCGCGCTTCCGATGATGCGGCGACACGTCGCGGCTATCTCCTCTTCCTTGAACCGCCTACCGTGCCGCCCAGGTCGGGCGGCACCTACCGCAAAGTCTCGGGAAGATTACGAAAAGTCACCAACGTTGTCACCACCGGCGAGCGAGGTATGTTGCAGAGTGGCCGCTGGGCACGCTGGGCGTCACCGTGACCGGCTCGGTGTTCGGCTCGGCCGATCAGCCGACGTCCCGTCTGGACCGTTCACAGTCAGTTGCGGACCGCTGGGCGCCATCGCGCAGGTGGTCCCGGAAACGGGTACCCGTCGGCATCGTTTGGTCAAAATCATCCCGATCCACCAGTTGCAGACGGGGCACCATGCCAGCCTCGGCCAGGGTGTCCAGGGCGAGCTGCTCAGTGCCATCCAACTCCACACCTCCCGGTAGAGCTCCGAGCAGCACGGTGATAACGCAGTCCTGGCAGGCGACGCCGCGCACCTCACACCGGTCGCAATCCACGATCATGTCGAGCTCCGTCTCTGTCGTGATCTAGTCACTACGGACGGTAGACGGCGACCCTGACAATGTCGGATGGCGCAACGTCTCGACGCTCCGATTCCACCACTCGTTCCGGCCTGGCGGAAGGTGGCATCAACCGATCCGGCGGACTGCCGTGACATCGCGCCATGGGACCCTGGCGACTTTGACCACATCGCCGCTCTGCGGTGCGTTGAGGTAGAGCCCGTTGCCTACGTAGATGCCGATGTGGCTCACTGGCGAGTACAGCGCAATGAGGTCTCCTGGTAGCAGGCCAGAGATCACCGGGGTGCCCACTCTGGACTGGTCGTAGGCCACCCGCGGCAGGCTGACTCCGACCTGGCGGTAGGCCCACATCACCAGACCTGAGCAATCGAAGGTGGTCGGCCCCTCGGCGCCCCAGATATACGGTGCTCCCTGTCGGGTCAGGGCCACCCGAAGGGCCCTGATTCCGATGGTGTCACCGGCTATGTCGATCGGATAGTCGGTGAATCCTTCGGATGCGTAGTGGGAGAATTCCTCAGCGGTGAGCTTGCCGAGGCGTTCCTGCACCAGATTGATCTGGCGACCCATCTCAAGCCGAGCCTGGGCGACGTCACCGGTTATCCGAGCGGCGTCGAGTTCGGCTACGGCTGCTCGCGTCTCGGCGTCGGTGGCAGCAAGCTTGGCCTGCTCGGTGCGGGAAACAGCGGCTGCGAGTTTGTCCATCGCTGCCCTGTTGCTCGCCGCCAGCACGTCCAGGGCGGACATCTGGTCCATGAATTGTTGCGGCGAGTCGCTGATCAGCATCGCGGTCAGGCTGCTGACTCGGACACCCTCGAAGGTGGCGCTGGTCAGCCGATCCACCTGCGCACGGAACGCACTCTGGGCCGCGCGGGCCTGATCGGCGACAGCCGTGGCGCCCGCTGCGTCGCTATGCGCCCGCTCCGCATCGACCCGACGGGCCTCCAGCCGATCGGTGGCCAGCTTCCACTGTTCGGTGATCACTTCGGCCTGGCGACTCAACGCTCGAACCTGAGCGACGGTCCCCGATGGATCGGGGGCAGGGCCGGGGGCTGGTTCGGCCGCTGCGAGTGCTGGTGGCATGCTCAGAAGGGCAGTGAACGCCACGGCAGCCGCCACGCTTCGAAGCACGCGGTTCCGACGATGAGACACCACCCGCAGCCATCTCCTGTTCTCGGATCGTCAAAGTCCGGTGGCGTGACTAGAACGGGAGAGGTCCCCCCGCATGTCACCTAACGGCCCCCCGGCCGTGTGGGCTCGGATCTTCACTCCAACGGCGCCGCTAAGCCGCCCAACCGTGAGGTTCCTGCGATTCCGATTACTTTCCGTCACACTTCCTCGGATTACCGGTACGGTCAGTGACAGCGCATCGGCCCACCGCCCAAAGTTGGTGGCTCTTCAAGTACCGCCAAGCCGCTGCTGAGCTGCTCCCAGCTGCAGCCAACCCTGCCGCGGTCGTGTGGCGAGGATGGGCAAGTTGGTAGCGGTTCGAGGCGCTCGTCGGCAGGGTTGGTGGTACTTGAAGAGCCCCCGACCGCGTTAGTGAACGGCAGCGGACAGCTCGGTGGTCAGTTTCGTCCAGCGCTTCAACATCGCGGCCGCAGCACCGGAGTCGACGGCTTCGGCGGCGTGCTGGACCATTTCTCTGACATCGGCGACCAGATCACCCTTCGAACCGCGGTGCGCGACAAGCGCAGCGCCGGCGTTGAGGAGCACGGCGTCTCGCACCGGACCGGGATCGCCGGACAACAGGCGCCGCACAGCATCGGCGTTGACCGCTGCATCCCCACCGCGCAGTTCCTCGGCGCCGGCCACCGGCACGCCCAGCCCAGCCGGGTGCAACTGATCACGCCGCACTGCGCCGCCGTCGACCACCCACACCGAGGTAGTAGTCGTGGTGGTGATCTCGTCGAGCCCATCATCGCCGCGCACCACCAGGGCACTTACCCCGCGATCGGCGAGCACCTGCGCCATTACCGGCGCCATCCGAAGGTCCGCACAGCCCACCAGCGCAGCAGCCGGCTGCGCCGGATTGATCAGTGGACCGAGAAAGTTGAAGGCCGTAGGGATCCCGATCTCCCGACGCACCGCGGCTGCGTGCCGCATCGCAGGGTGATGAAGGGGGGCGAAGCAGAATCCGATGCCCGCCTCGGCGACGCACCGCGCTACCTGCTCCGGGCCGAGATCAATCGCCACCCCGAGTGCCTCGAGCACGTCCGCGGCGCCGCACTGTGACGAGGCCGCGCGATTGCCGTGCTTGATCACTGGTGCGCCGGCAGCGGCAGTCACCAGCGCGGCCATCGTGGAGATGTTGACCGTCTGCGCTTGGTCGCCACCTGTGCCGACCACGTCGACTGCCCGCTGTGCGACGTGCACCCGGCAGGAATGCGAAAGCATTCCATCTGCCAGACCGGCGATCTCCGCCGGAGTCTCACCCTTGATCCGCAGCGCGACCACGAAGGCGGCTAGCTGCGCCGGTGTGGCCAGACCGGACATCACTTCGTCCATCGCCCACGTGGTGTCTTGGGCATCCAGATCCGCGCCGGCGATCAGTTGCCTGAGCAGACCTGGCCAGCTGCGTGAACGGGTCGGCGCCACCATTCGTCGCGGCCTCAGCCGTTCGCTACCTGCGGCCGGCGCGTGCGAAGCACCTCGGCCACCGTCTCGGCGGCGGTCAACGGATCCAGCGGATGGACGATCACCGCATCGGCCTGCGACCACACTGCCAACCAGCGGTCGTCCCTGCGCCGCACGGCGATGATCACCGGTGGGCACTGTGCGATCTCGTTCTTGAGCTGGCGGGAAAGGCCCATCCCCCCGGTGGGCTGGGCCTCGCCGTCGAGGATCGCCAGGTGCACGCGACCCGCGTCAACCTCGGCCAGCACCTCGGCGATCGTCCCGGCCTCGACATAGCTCACCCGGCCGACGTCCGCCGCGGGACGCCGTCCAACAGCGTTGATGATGGCCTCGCGCACCTCTGAGCGGTGACTGAAGACCAGCACGGTGGTGGTGTCGCTTGGAGGGATCATATAATGGTCGAGGTCCTCGGTGTCGGGTGTCCCGGACGGCCTGGCAGGTGACCGGGTGCGCCACGCGGGTATCAGCGGTCGGATGGCAGGCCAATGGTATACGGACAATTCCGCTCGCAACGGCGGGATCACGTGGCGTGACTCTGAGTGTGATTATCTGCCGCTGTATACCGCCGTTCGAGCAGGACCGTGTTGGGCTCGTCACTCTTCGCGGCATCCAATCGCCCCCGGTCCCGTCGAGGTCGGGGGCCTTCGTCATAATGCTCAACGTGACCCCCTCGTCCAGCCTGGCTGCGCCGTCCATCAGCCAACGGGTGCACTCGCTGAATCGGCCCAACATGGTCAGCGTCGGCACGATCGTCTGGCTGTCCAGCGAGTTGATGTTCTTCGCCGGCCTGTTCGCGATGTTCTTCACGGTGAAGGCACAGCATGACGGCCCGTGGCCGCCGGCCTTGGCATCCACCGGGGAGCCTATCCACCTCAATGTGCCCTACGCGCTGGTGATCACGATCGTGCTGGTCGCCTCGTCGTTCACCTGTCAGTGGGGGGTGTTCAAGGCGGAACAGGGCGATGTCTTCGGGCTCCGGCTCTGGTACTCGATCACGTTCGCGATGGGCTTGTTCTTCGTCCTCGGGGCCGCGAACGAGTACCGCAGATTGGTCGGTGAGGGCATCACCATCCCGTCAGGGGCCTTCGGGACTGTGTTCTACCTGCTCACCGGGTTTCATGCGTTGCATGTGACCGGAGGCCTGATCGCATTCATCTTCCTCATCGTCCGGACGAAGCTGAGCAAATTCACCCCGGCGCAGGCCACTTCTGCGATCGTTGTGTCGTACTACTGGCACTTCGTCGACGTGGTCTGGATCGGCTTGTTCGCCGTTATCTATATTTTGCCTTAGGTACCGGAGCGAGGGGGCTGCTGAGGGAAGCCCCAACCCGGCTAGCGCACCGAACCGGAACGAGACAGCAGGGGTAGCCGAGACCGATGAGCAGCGACACACCAGACGCCCGATCGGGCCCCCCGGGATCAAACGCTACGAGGGCGTCGGGCCAAGGAATGCTCCGGGCAGGACAGCGGGGGGGACGTAGCCGGTTGCGGCGTCGCTTGTCAGCGATGCTGGCACTCGGCGTGGCGTTGGTGTCCGCCGGCGCCCTGTATGCGGTGTTCGCTCCGCAGTCCCAGACCGCGCATGCCCAGGAGGATCCCGCACTGGTACGCCAGGGCGAGCAGCTCTACAACAACGCCTGCATCAGCTGCCACGGCGCGAACCTCCAGGGGGTGAGTTCTCGCGGGCCGAGCTTGATAGGCGTTGGCGAGGCCGCGGTGTACTTCCAGGTCTCCACCGGACGGATGCCAGCCACCCGCCAGGAGGCGCAAATCGGCGAGAAGCCGGTCAGGTACACGCCTCAGGACATCGACGCGTTAGGCGCGTTCGTGCAGGCCAACGGCGGCGGTCCGATGGTGCCCAAGGGCAGCCTCGCCGGCGGCGACCCGGCGCACGGTGGTGATCTCTTCCGGCTCAACTGCGCGTCCTGCCACAACTTCACCGGACGCGGTATCGCCCTGTCCTCCGGCAAATATGCTCCCGCGATCAAGGACGTGAACGCCCAGCAGATCTACAGTGCGATGACCAGCGGGCCGCAGAGCATGCCCCGGTTCTCGGACCGGCAGATCACTCCGCAGGACAAGCGTGACATCATTGCATTCGTGCAGTCGGTCACCGCTGACCGAAATAACCCGGGCGGCTATTCCCTCGGTGGTTTCGGGCCGGTCCCCGAGGGTCTGATCTCCTGGATTGTGGGTATCACCGCCCTAGTCGGCGTGACACTGTGGATCGGATCGAAGGCATGAGCGGCGGCGGGGGCGCTACCGGAGGTTCGACTGGGCAGGAACGGCCCCCGAGCGACGCCGATCTGGCGACGTCGAACCGCGAAGAGCTGGTCCGGCTGGGCTTGGCGCTGGACGGAGTGACCATCGAGCACCGGGAGGATCCCTTCCCGGTGCCGGGCACCCGTGCGGAGAAGCGCACCGAACGCAAGGTCGCGCAGTGGTTCATCATCGCTGCGTTGGCCGGGCTGGGTTTCCTGGCGGCCTACCTGTTCTGGCCCTTCGAGTACGCCCCGCCCGGCAGCCCGGGCAACCGGCACCTGCTCTACCAGCTCTACACGCCGATCATCGGGGTGCTCTTCGGGCTGACCGTATTCGCCCTCGGCGCCGGGACGATCGCTTATGCGAAGGATCTACTACCGCACGAAACCGCGGTGCAGGAGCGCCACATCGGTGGCTCCGCGGAGGTCGACCGGCTGACCACTACCGCAATCCTGGCCGACTCCGCGGCCAGCAGCCAGATCGGCCGACGATCCATGATCAAACGAGCGGCCGGGCTCGGTGGCGGAGTCTTCGGTATCGGTCTGGGGGTCTTCGCGCTGGGCGGCCTGGTGCGCAACCCGTGGAAGGGTGGGGATCGCGCCGCGCTGTGGGTCACGCCCTGGGCCTCCCACAACGGTGAGCCGGTGTTCCTACGCTATGACTCCGAGCAACTCACCCTGGCGCGGCCAGAAGACCTGGCATCGGGCAGCATCGCGACGGTCTTCCCGTACAAGCGATCCTGGTCGGAGGAGCAGGCGCACGATGCGCTGCGCGCATCCGACAGCCCGGTGATGCTCATCCGGTTGCGCCCTGAGCAGGCAACGCAGGTAGTCCAACGCAAGGGCCAGGTCGACTTCCACTACGGCGACTTCTATGCGTACTCGAAGATCTGCACCCACCTGGGCTGTCCCGCTTCGTTGTACGAATCTCAGGACGCTCGGTTGCTGTGCCCATGCCACCAGTCGCAGTTCAACATGCTGGAGTACGCGAAGCCGATCTTCGGTCCCGCCACCAGGGCCTTGCCACAGCTGCATATCGACGTGAACGATGAGGGTTACTTCTACGCCAAGGGCGACTTCATCGAGCCCGTAGGAGCAGCGTTCTGGGAGCGGAGGTCATGAGCGCGATGACGACGCCGACCAAGGCGGCCAAGGCCGCCGACGAGCTGGACCAACGATTTCACTTGGCCGCCGGCATGCGCCGGCAGGTCAACAAGGTCTTCCCGACGCACTGGTCGTTCATGCTCGGAGAGATCGCCCTGAACACCTTCATCGTGCTGCTGCTGTCCGGGACGTACCTCACGCTGTTCTTCGACCCCTCGATGGAGGAGGTCAAGTACAACGGCGTCTACCAGAACCTCCGCGGGATCGAGATGTCCCGGGCGTTCGAGTCGACCCTGGAGCTGTCCTTCGATGTCCGCGGTGGGCTGTTCATCCGCCAGGTGCATCACTGGGCAGCGTTGCTGTTCGTCGCCGCCATCGTGGCCCACATGTTCCGTACCTTCTTCACCGGCGCGTTCCGCAAGCCGCGTGAGACGAACTGGGCGATCGGTGTCACCATCGCGATCCTGGCCGGGCTGGAGGGCCTCACCGGCTACTCGCTGCCTGACGACCTGCTCTCGGGCACCGGGCTTCGGATCATCTCGGCGATCATCATGTCGCCACCAGTGATCGGCACCTGGTTGCAGTGGGCGATCTTCGGCGGCGAGTTCCCCGGAAACCTGATCATTCCCCGGTTCTTCATCGTCCACGTGCTGGTCATCCCGGGCGTCCTGCTTGCGCTCATCGCGGTGCACCTCGGGCTGGTCTGGTACCAGAAGCACACGCAGTTCCCCGGGCCCGGACGCACCGAGCGCAATGTGGTCGGCGTCCGTATCCTGCCGGTCTTCGCGACAAAGGCTAGCGGCTTCGCGCTGACGAATATCGGTGTGATCTGCCTCATGGCGGGGCTGTTCCAGATCAACCCGATATGGAACTTCGGCCCGTACAACCCGGCCCAAGTCTCGGCGGCCTCGCAGCCCGACTGGTATGTCGGTTGGCTCGATGGCTCCGCCCGGCTGTGGCCTGCCTGGGAGATCTACCTTGGCAACTACATGATCCCGGCGTCATTCTGGCCCACGATGGTGATCCCCGGCATCATGTTCGCCCTTGCGTTTAAGTACCCCTCCATCGAGCGCAAGCTGACCAAGGACTACGCCTCGCACAACCTGCTGCAGCGGCCGCGGGATGTGCCGGTACGAACTGGCCTGGGCATGATGGCCGCCTCGTTCATGTTCGTGCTGCTGCTCTCCGGCGGCAACGACGTCATTGCGTACACATTCGACATCTCGTTGAACGCCACCACCTGGGCTGGCCGCATCGGTTTGCTGTTGCTGCCACCGATCGCGTACTACTTCACCTACCGGATCTGCCTTGGTCTGCAGCGCGCCGACCGGTCGATCTTGGAACACGGTATTGAGACAGGCATCATCAAGCGCCTGCCACACGGCGAGTTCATCGAACTTCACCAACCCCTCGGCGGTGTCGACGATCACGGCCATCCGCTCCCGCTGGAGTACCAGGGTGCGCGGGTGCCCAAGCGGATGAACCAACTGGGATCGGCTGGTGCTCCGGTACCTGGATCCACGTTCCGGCCAGATCCTGCGGAGCAGACCAGGGCACTGGAAAAGGCGCGTCACGAACTTGCCACGAACGGCAACGGGGTGAGTACCAACGGCAGCCGCAACGGCGTAGGCCGAAAGTTGGCCGGCCGTCCTCACCAGCCCAACGACTAACTAATCTCCGAGATCGACCTCACACCAAATGTCGTATGTCGTGAACGCGACGCCACGGACGTCCCAAGCCGAGCATGTCCGTGGCGTCGAGTTCACGATCTGTCCCGCATCCTGGGTGCACGGATGCGATGCTGGACTTCACCCGCCGCTGGTCGGCCGGCTTGAAGGCCTAGGTCAGGCTTGCGCTGGGCGTCCCTCGACAACACTACGAGCTCCAGGCTCGCGATGGCGTACAGGCTGCCCTGGCCGGCCGGGTGGGACGGGAGAAAGAGCTACTCACTCTGATCTGGGACTGACGTGGTACTCGAAGACCAGACCGCCGACCGTGCCAAGGATCAGTGCGATGCCGACAGCGACCAACCACCACAGGTCGAAAGCCAGCGCGAACCCGAGCACACTGGCCGACGCGGCCATCCCGATCGGCCAGTAGCTACCGGGTGAGAAGAAACCGAGTTCACCGGCACCGTCAGAAATCTCGGCTTCGAAGTTGTCCTCGGGGCGCATCCGGACTCGCCGAGAGACGAATCGAAAGTAGGTGCCGACGATGAGCGTCAACCCGCCGGTCAGTGTGATCGCCGCAGAACCCACTGGCTCCCCGTGTGACCACAGACCGTAGACCACGGCGGATAGGAAGAAGAACGCTGTGATGATCTCGAAGATCCGCGCCTCGATCCTCATGGTGCTGCCTCACTCTCGAACCTGCCGACGGACCCGTCCGATGTTGAAGGTTAGTGGCCCTCCCGGGCCTGCCGGGCCTCGCGAACGCCACGGTCGGTGTTGAACGGGGACGTGGTCACTGCCTCGGGGGTGCACAATGCGCCACAGTTCAGCTGTGCGAGGGCCTCACCAGCGGTGTAGGACCGGTGGGTCTGCGGGTTGGTCTGAGCTCGCAGGGCCAGATAACGGTCGAACAGGTCCGGCGGCAACGCCCGAAGCTCGAAATTCATCATCGAATGGTAGGTACCACACAGCTCGGCGCAGCGACCGACAAACGCGCCTTGACGCTGCACTGTGGTCTGGAACACGTTGTCGGTATCGTTTTTCTCCGGTCGCGGGAAGACGTCGCGCTTGAAGAGGAAATCTGGGATGTAGAACGAATGCAACACGTCTGTGGACTCGATCCGGTACTCCACGACCCGATTGGTCGGCACTACCAGCAGCGGGATCGTGCTCGACGAGCCGACGGTGGAAAGAGGTTCGCCGGTTTCCGTTCTCCGGACCTGATAATTGCCGCCTTTGCCCGGTTTGTCCTGGAGGTATTGGAACTCCCAGTTCCATTGGAAACCGACCACTTTTACCCGAAGAGCCGGATTATCGACTTTGGCGTTGACGAAGTTCTGTGATGTCACCGTGTAGTAAAACAACACTGCAACGATGACGAAGGGGATGACTGTGTAGATTATCTCCAGAGGCAGGTTGTACTGGGTCTGCCGGGGCATATCATCGGACTTCTTACGGTGGAAGATAACCGTCCACGCAATCAGCCCGGCGACAATCGCCCCGACCACCAGCGCGGCGAAAGTCGCCCAGATCCACAGGTCACGCATCCGCTCAGCCTGTGGAGTGATCCCCTCCGGCCACCCGAACGAGAACGCCTGATATACCGAACATCCGCTGGACAGGAAGATAACCAGCCCGGCAAGCGCGGCCACCTTGAGTAGCCGAACCGCTCGGGAACGGACCACACCGATCACGCTTCGTTCCTCCTCGTCGCCCGATGCGGCCAGGCAACCCACTGGCTGGAGCCTAAACCAGCGCGGCCGCCAGAGCTCGCCCGGGGCGCATGGTTCGGCGACCCAACGTCATACTGGACCGCCGTCGGCTCGCAGGCCGGGCGACGGGTCGCGGATGAGAGGGCGGAGCGCGTGTGCGGGTTGTTGGGATTATTGACGGCGCAGCAGGACGCGGCGCAGCGGGAGCCGGACGTGACCGCTGCGCTGCGCTGCCAGCGCCATCGCGGACCCGATGAGACGGGAACCTGGCACGACACTGACGTGGTCCTCGGGTTCAACCGCCTGTCCATCATTGATCTCGGCCACTCTCACCAGCCGTTGCGCTGGGGTCCGCCGGACGCGCCGCAGCGCTACACGATCCTGTTCAACGGGGAGATCTACAACTACATCGAACTCCGCGCGGAACTGCAAAGCGCGCCCTACCATGCGAAGTTCGTGACCGAGGGTGACACCGAGGTCGTCGTCGCGGCATACCACCACTTCGGGCCAGCTGCCGTGCAGCGGCTCCGGGGAATGTTCGCGTTCGTCATCTGGGACACCGAGCTTCGGGTCGCCTTCGGTGCGCGCGATCCCTTCGGTATCAAACCGCTGTTCAGTTGCGCCGGACCGGGCGGAATGGCGTTTGCGAGCGAGAAGAAGAGCCTGCTTGAGCTCGCGCCGTCGCTGGGCTTAACAACAGGCCTGGACCGTCGAGCCCTGCAGCACTATCTGACCCTGCAGTACGTGCCCGAGCCAGCAACCCTGCACACCGGAATCACGAGGATCGAGTCCGGCACGTCGTTCACCGTCTCCCCCGGTGGCGAGCTGGTCACCGAGCGCTACTTTCATCCCGATTTCCGGCCTCGTCATATCCAGTCGGGAGCCGACGCGCGAGCGCTGTACGACGACATCACCGCGGCGATGCGGGATTCGGTCGCCAAACACATGCGGGCCGATGTCACCGTCGGCGCATTCCTCTCCGGCGGTATCGACTCCACCGCCATCGCCGCGCTGGCCCGCGAACATAATCCAGATCTGATCACCTTCACCACCGGCTTTGAGCGAGCCGGCTACTCCGAGGTGGACGTGGCGGCGGAGTCGGCGGCCGCGATCGGCGTACGGCACGTGGTGCGTACCGTCTCGGCTACGGAACTGGCCGACGCGTTGCCACTGATCGTGTGGTATCTCGACGATCCGGTGGCCGACCCAGCGCTGGTACCGCTGTGGTTCATCGCCCGGGAGGCGAGGGAACACGTCAAAGTGGTGTTGTCCGGGGAGGGCGCCGACGAGCTCTTCGGCGGCTACACCATCTACCGGGAACCGCTGTCGCTGGCCGCGTTCGAACGGGTACCAGGCGGCCTTCGCCGTACGTTGGGACGGATCTCTACGCGGATCCCGGACGGTGTGCGCGGCAAGGACCTGCTGCGTCGGGGCGCGTTGACGCTGGAACAGCGCTACTACGGCAACGCGCGGATCTTCCGGGACGATCAGCTACGCGAAATACTCCGGGGCTACGACCCGAGTGTCTCGCACACCGATGTCACCGCGGACGCCTATGCGGCTTCAACCGGCTGGGATCCGGTTGCACGCATGCAACATGTCGACCTGTTCACCTGGCTGCGTGGCGACATCCTGGTCAAGGCCGACAAGGTGACCATGGCCAACTCGCTGGAGCTGCGGGTGCCCTTCCTCGACCCAGAGGTATTCCGGGTGGCTTCCACCATCCCGATGCGAGAGAAGATCACTCGCGAGACGACCAAGCACGCCCTGCGCCAAGCGCTGCGTGACATCGTGCCTGGACACGTGCTGAACCGGCGCAAACTGGGTTTCCCGGTGCCGATCCGGCATTGGCTACGCACCGACCTGCATGACTGGGCCCGCAGCATCGTCGAGGACTCGGGCACCGCAGAATTCCTTGACCTCGCCGCGGTGCACCGGATGCTCGACGAGCACCGCGGGGGTCCGCGAGATCACAGCAGGCGGATCTGGGCTGTACTGATCTTCATGCTCTGGCACGGCATCTTCATCGAGCAGCGGATCAGTCCTGCCGTGCCCGAACCGCGTTACCCCGTGCACGTGTAGCGCGTGCACGGGGCTCGACAGCCGACTTAGTTGAAGGAGTCCCCGCAGGCACAGGAACCACCTGCGTTGGGGTTGTCGATGGTGAAGCCCTGCTTCTCGATCGTGTCCACGAAATCGATCACAGCACCCTGCAGGTACGGGACGCTCATCCGGTCGACAACGACGCCGAGGCCGTTGTAGCTCCGCTTGGCGTCGCCGTCCAGCGCGCGCTCATCGAAGAAAAGCTGGTAGCGAAGCCCGGCGCAACCACCGGGCTGCACCGCGATGCGGAGGTGCATGTCGGTGCGGCCCTCCTGGTCGAGCAGCGCCTTCGCCTTCGCGGCGGCAGCGGTGGTGAGCTCGACACCATGAGTGGGCACCTCGGTGCCGACGATGTTCTCGACGGTCATGACTCTCCCTGGGGATCGGCGCTCGGCATGGACGGGCGTTTCTACACTACGCGAACGCCCGCAACCGACGGGTGATTCCGTGCCCCCAATGGTGGCACAGTCCGCGTTCATCGCCCCCCAGCAGATGGCGGGCTTACTGGGTCCTTGGCCTAGGCTAGCCCCCGTGAGGTTCCTGCGCGGCAATACCGGCTCCGGAGCCACCGACCCCGAGCCAGAGCCGACGGTGGAGGCAGCGGCCGAGCCGGATGACGTAGGCCAGCGAGCGCGCAACCTAGGCAAGGGCAGGCCCACCCCAAGCCGCCGAGAGGCTGAGGGCCGCAAGCGCGGCCCGGCGCCTCCCCCACCGCGTACTCAGCGGGAAGCGTTACGCCGGATGCGCGGGTCCAAGGAAGAGCGCCGCAACGCGGCGGCGGACCGCCGGGAACGTATGTTGGCGGGGGACGAGAAGTATCTGCTGGCTCGCGACCGTGGACCCGTCAAGGCCTACGTTCGAGATCTGGTGGATTCCCGGCGCCACCTCGCTGGCGCCTTCATGCCGCTGGCCCTTCTGGTGATCGTGGTGATCCTGGTACCAGCGCCGATCGTGCAACAGTATGTGTCGCTGGTGTCGATGGCGATGCTCCTTGCCATCATCGTCGAGGGCGTACTGCTGGGCCGGACCGTCACGCGTCGCGTCCGCGAGCGGTTTCCCGATACGTCGGAGTCTGGGACGGGCCTGGGTTTTTACGCCATGACCCGGGCGACCCAGCTGCGCCGGCTGCGCGTGCCCAAGCCCCGGATCGAGCGCGGGGACCCGATCCCGTAACCGGCTCCCCCACCGGTCGGGCGTGCTGCACTCGCTAGGGCCGCAAGCTCATCGGGCCGTAAACGACAGACTCCCCATCGAGCAGGGTGACCGCCTCGACGCCGTCGTCAAGCAGCCCCTGCCATTCGCAGCCGAGCCACTGCTCGGCGTCGGTCTGGTCGTTGAAAGTGATGACCGGGCCGGGTGCCTGGCCGCCGTCCGACCCCTGGTACCGCCACCGCAGGGCCATCGCGTACTCCCGTCTGACGCCGTCGATCCGGAGCGCCTGACGGTAGCGTCACACGGGTGCGGACGCTGGTACTCGGTGGTGCGCGCTCAGGGAAGTCCGCCTACGCCGAGGGACTCCTGAGCGATGTGCAGGTGGACTATCTGGCAACCGCCCGGCATCAGCGCGAGGACGACGACTGGGAAGCGCGGATCTCCGCGCACGTGGCCCGCAGGCCGCCGGCTTGGCGCACCGTTGAGCCGGCCGACCTTCCCGCCGTTCTTCGCGTCGCCGGCAGGGTCCCGGTGTTGGTTGACGACATCGCCACCTGGCTGACCGGAGAGCTGGACGACGCGGGCGCCTGGGACGGCAACGCGCAGACGCTGCGGGTCTGCCGCGCGCGGTGCGCCGAACTGGTGTCCGCGGTGGCGGCGTGCCCGGTCCGGCTGGTGCTGGTCAGCGCGGAGGTCGGGCTTGGCGTGGTACCTCCGACCCGCGCGGGTCGGCTGTTCCGCGACGAGCTGGGCGTGCTGAACGCCGAGCTCGCCGCGGTGTGTGACGAGGTCTTGCTCATGGTGGCTGGGCTTGCCGTCAAGCTGCGCTGACAGGTACCGGCACCGCCAGCAACCAGGATGGATGGGCAAGGATGGGCCAGGCGACGGACCCCGAGCACCCAGGAGAACCGAGTGCAGTTCCCCAGGATCACGCCACCCGACCAGCAAGCCCACCGGGAAGCGGTGGCCCGCCATGAACAGCTGACCAAACCGCCGGGCTCGTTGGGCCGCCTGGAGGAGCTCGGGGTGTGGGCGACCGCCTGCCAGGGCGCCTGCCCCCCGCATCCGTTCGTCCGCCCCCAGGTCGTGGTGTTCGCCGGGGACCACGGCATCGCCGCGCACGGAGTCTCCGCCTATCCCAGCGAGGTCACCCAGCAGATGGTGGGCAACTTCCTCAGCGGTGGGGCGGCGGTGAACGTGCTCGCGGCGGTCGCCGGGGCGTCGGTGCGGGTGGTCGATGTGGCGGTGGACTGTGACGCTGCCGACCCGGCCACCGTTACCGCACCGCCGCTGGTCACCAGGCACAAGGTTCGCCGCGGCAGCGGCGCGATCCACCTTCAGGATGCGCTGACCGACGCGGAGGTGATCCAGGCATTGGACGCTGGCGTGACGATTGCCGACGAGGAGGTCGACCGTGGCGCTGACCTTCTGGTCGCGGGCGACATGGGGATCGGCAACACCACTCCCGCCTCGGTACTGGTCGCGGCGCTCACCGGGACCGAACCGGTGGCGGTCGTGGGCCGCGGCACCGGGATCGACGACGCCGGCTGGATGCGCAAGGCCGCGGCGATCCGCGACGCACTGCGCCGGGCCCGCCCGCTCATCGCCGATCCTCTCGCGCTGGTGCGCACTGCTGGCGGTGCCGATATCGCGGCAATGGCGGGATTCTTGGCCCAGGCCGCGGTCCGGCGCACTCCGGTGATTCTCGACGGCGTGGTCGTCGGGGCGGCAGCGATGCTCGCTGAGGAGCTTGCGCCGGGAGCGCGGCAGTGGTGGGTGGCCGGGCACCGATCGGTGGAACCCGCGCACACCCTGGCCTTGGCGCATCTGGAGTTGACACCCATCCTCGATCTGGGAATGCGGTTGGGCGAGGGCTCGGGCGCGGTGGTCGCGTTGCCACTGGTGCAGATGGCGGTGCGGATACTCGCTGAGATGGCGACCTTCGCCGACGCCGGTGTCTCCGGACCTGCAGGTGCTCCATTGCCAACCGGGTGAGCGGTGGGCTTCGGCTGGCGGTGTCCTGGTTGACCATCTTGCCGGCCGGTGCCCCCGCCGAGGTGGATCGCGCAGTAGCCCGCCAAGCGCTGTACTGGGCGCCCTTGGTGGGTGGCGCGTTGGGCTTGCTGGCCGTTGGGCTGCTGACCGCGCTGCATGCGGTGGGCACTCCGTCGCTGCTGGCTGGATTGGTCGTGGTGGCGGCGCTGGCCGGGTTGACTCGGGGAATGCATCTGGACGGACTGGCTGACACCGCTGATGGGCTCGGCTGCTACGGCGGGCAGCAGCGAGCCCTAGACGTGATGCGAGACGGGGCCACCGGGCCGTTCGGGGTGGTCGCTCTGGTGCTGGTGTTGACTACGCAGGCGGCCGCACTGGGGGCAGTCGTCCAGAGCGGCCGGCTGATCCCCGTTGTGCTGGCGATGGTGGCAGCGCGGGCCGCCTTCGGCTGGTGCGCTCGGATCGGGGTGCCAGCAGCCCGCGCTGCCGGAATGGGCGCATTGGTGGCCGGCAGCCAACCACCCGCCGTCTCAGTGGCCTGGTCGGTGATCCTGCTGGTCATCGGCGTGGTAGCGGTCCCAGAACGACCCTGGCAGGGCACGCTAGCGGTAGCTGCCGCCGCGCTGGTGGTAGTCGCGACCTCAGCGCACACCCACCGCAGATTCGGTGGCGTCACCGGCGATGTGCTGGGCGCCGCCGCAGAACTGACCACCACCGTGATCCTCGTTATCTGCGCACTGGGCTGAATGCGGGATGTGGCTTCAGGTAAGGGGGACCATCCAGCTATGCGAGTCAGGGGCGGCGCCGCGTTGGATTGCGGTGAGAGACGCGCGCAGCGCAGTGGTGATGGGGCCGGGTGTACCGCTGCCGATGGTGAACTCGCCGCCGGAATGCGCAACCCGCCCGACCGGCGTGATCACGGCGGCAGTACCGCAGGCGAAGACCTCGGAGATGTCCCCGGCCTTGACGCCCTTCTCCCATTCCTCAGTGGAGATCCGTCGCTCCTCGGCGGACAGGCCATGGTCCCGAGCCAGGGTGAGAAGGGAATCGCGGGTGATCCCTGGCAGCAACGCGCCGGTGAGCTCAGGGGTCACCAGCCGGGCCTGGCTGCCCTCTCCGAAGACGAAGTAGAGATTCATCCCGCCCATTTCCTCCACCCAGCGCCGCTCCACCGCGTCCAGCCACACGACCTGGTCGCAGCCCTTGTCAGCGGCTTGCTGCTGGGCCAGCAGCGAGGCGGCGTAGTTGCCGGCGAACTTGGCGGCACCGGTACCTCCGGGTGCGGCCCGGACGTATTCGCTGCACAGCCACACGCTCACCGGCTTGAGCCCACCGCGGAAGTACGGGCCGGCCGGGGAAGCGATCACCAGGTATCGGTAAGACGCCGCGGGGCGCACCCCGAGACTCACCTCGGTGGCGATCAGCATCGGCCGCAGGTACAAGGAGTCCTCCCCGCCAGCAGCCGGCACCCAGCCGGCGTCGGCGCGCACCAGCTCCCGCAGTGAACCGAGGAACAGCTCGTCAGGCAGCTCTGGCATCGCCATCCGCCGGGCCGAGGTGCGGAGCCGGGCGGCGTTGGCCAGCGGCCGGAAGCTGGCCACCGTGCCATCTGGCTGCCGGTAGGCCTTGAGGCCTTCGAAGACCGCCTGCCCGTAGTGCAGCACCATGCTGGCCGGATCCATCACAAGCTGGCGGTAAGGGCCGATCTGCAGGTCGTGCCAGCCGCGGCCGGCAGTCCAGCAGATCTCGACCATATGGTCGGTGAAGTAGCGCCCGAACCCTGGCGCGGCGAGCATCTCCGCTCGCTGTTGCGGCGTCGTCGGAGCCGGGTGCGGCAGCCGGGTGAACAGTGGCGCGGCGCTCATGACCAGCACGGTATCCCGTCGTGTGCAGAAATGGTAGGACGTCCCACTACTGTACTGTGGATGGTCGGAGTCCCGCACTCGAATACCGGCCATACGACCGGCGTCAGGTCCTCTCAGCGCACGTGGGACGGCACGAAGGGCGGTGTGCTGACCTCGCAGGGCAGGGCCCGGCCACGGACGACGACCTCGACGCGGTCCCCGGGTCGCACGCCCGGATCGAGCAGCGCCAGCGCGATACCGGTGCCCAGAGTCGGCGAGAAGGTTCCCGAGGTGGTCTCCCCCACCGGCACACCCGCCGCGGACCGCACTGCCATGTGCGGCCGCGGCACCCCGTGGCCGGTGGCGCGCAGGCCGCGCAGCCGCCGCGACGGCCCGCGCTGTCGCTCGGCGAGTAACGCATCCCGTCCCCAGAAGGCCGGCTTGTGCCAGCCGATCGCCCACGAGACACCACCCTGCAGCGGGGTGACGTCGGGGCCCAGGTCCTGGCCGTGCAGGCAGTAGCCCATCTCGGTGCGCAGGGTGTCGCGGGCGCCGAGTCCGCACGCGCGACCACCGAGCGGGCCGGCGGCGGCGAGCAGCGCCTCCCACAGGGCAGGCGCGTTACCCCAGGACGGCAACAGCTCGTAGCCACGCTCACCGGTGTAGCCGGTGCGACCCACCCGCAGTGCCATGCCGTCGTACTCGACGTCGGCAAAGGCCAGGTATTCCATCCCGGCGGAGGTCAATCCCACCGCGGCGAGTAACTCAGCCGAGCCGGGTCCCTGCACGGCCAGCACTGCGTACTCCTGTTGCTGGTCGACGACCCGCACCGCCCGGGGCGCCGCGTCGGCCAGCCGGCGACCGACCTCCGCGGTGTTCCCGGCATTCGGCACGCAGAACACCTCGTCCGGGCCGATCAGGTAAACGATGAGATCGTCCACCACGCCGCCGTTCTCGGCGCAGCACAAGGTGTATTGGACCTGCCCTGGGCAGATCTTGGCGAGGTCGGCGGTGAAACAGGAGTTGACGAAGTCAGCGGCCCCCGGGCCGATGATGCTGATCTTGCCCAGGTGTGTGACGTCGAACACACCAACTGCCTCCCGCACCGCGGTGTGCTCGGCGACGACACCTCCGCCGGGGTAGCTGATCGGCATTTCCCATCCGCCGAACGCTCCCAGGGTGGCGCCGACCTCGACGTGCGAGGCGTGCAGGGGTCCGCGGTGCAGGTCGGTACTCACGGCTATGGAACGCTACCTCCAGTGGTACCGGCCACCGCCGCACCCCCGACGCATTGGCGATCCTCTGGCCAGACCAACGAGGAGACTACCGTGACCACCCCGACGCTGCGCCTCACCGATGGCTCGGTGACCACCGCGACCGTCGATGCCCTTGTGGTGGGGACCATGTCCGGCGAAGGAGGTCTCCAACTCCTGCCGGGCAGCGCTGAGGTCGACGCGGCGTTCGATGGTGCACTCAGCGATCTGCTCGCCATGCTGGGTGCCCGAGGCAAGGCCGACGAGGTGATCAAGGTACCCACTCGCGGCGCCATCAGCGCTCCGTTGTTGATCGCCACCGGTCTCGGCGAGGTCGATGGCCAGCCGACCAGCGAGCAGGTGCGCCGAGCCGCTGGCGCAGCATCCCGGGCACTGTCCGGCACCGCTCGGGCCGTCACGACGTTGTCCCGGATCGACCTGGCCGCCGCCGCGGAGGGCACCGCGCTGGGCAGCTACGCGTTCACCGCTTACCGGTCCCGCAACGGCGACGGGCCGCTTGGCCAGATGGACCTGTCGGTTCCCTCGGCCAGCGATGCTGGGGCGACAGCGGACCTTGCCCGGGCCATCGCTGTGGCCGAAGCGGTCGCGGCCGCGCGCGACCTGGTGAACACGCCGCCCAACGACCTCTATCCGGCCTCGTTCGCCGATCGCGCCGTGACGATGGCACAGGCGGCCGGCCTGCGCACCGAGGTGCTTGATGAGAAGGCACTGCGTCGCGACGGATACGGCGGCATCCTGGGAGTCGGCGGCGGTTCGTCCCGTCCGCCGCGGCTGGTCCGGCTGCACTACGCTCCGCCGGCGTCCAGAGGAAAGCCCAGAGCGAAGGTGGCCCTGGTCGGCAAGGGAGTCACCTTCGACACGGGCGGCATCTCGATCAAGCCTGCGGCGAAGATGGAAGAGATGACCATGGACATGGCGGGGGCCGCCGCCGTGGTCGTCACCACGGTGCTCGCCGCCCGGCTGGAACTCCCGGTGGAAGTGATCGCCACCGTACCGATGGCCGAGAACATGCCCTCGGCCACCGCTTACCGGCCTGGGGACGTCCTCACGATGTACGGCGGCACCACCGTCGAGGTGCTCAACACCGATGCCGAGGGGCGGCTGATTCTCGCCGACGCGCTGGTCCGCGCGGCGCAGGACGCCCCGGACTACCTCATCGACACCGCCACCCTCACCGGCGCCCAGATCGTCGCACTGGGCAACCGCACATCGGGGATCATGGGCACTCCAGAGTTCCGCGACCGGGTCACCGCGATCTCCCAGCAGGTCGGGGAGAACGGGTGGGCGATGCCGCTACCTGAACACCTGCGATCCGATCTGGACTCCAAGCTCGCTGACATCGCCAACGTGGCGAGCCACCGCTGGGGCGGCATGCTCACCGCTGGCGTATTCCTGTCCGAGTTCGTCGCCGATGACATCCCCTGGGCGCATCTGGACATCGCCGGCCCGGCCTACAACAGCGGCTCACCGTGGGGATACACCGGCAAGGGCGGCACCGGGGTACCGGTGCGTACCCTGGCCGCTGTCCTCGCCGACATCGCCGAACATGGCTGATCGCGTCGACGAGACGCCAAAATGCGGCGTTGACGCCAATCCTGCCAGCTCAACGCACTAGCCAGGGCAACCACTGGGGATATCGCCCACGTCCGGGGCCGCCCGGCCGTGGTGACAAGATGGCTGTGGCGCGCAATCCAGTTACCGACGTCTGCCCAGGAGCGTCTCAGTGACAGAGACTTCAGAGACTTCAGAGACTTCAGAGACTTCAGTAAGCACCACCGATCTGGTGATCCTCGGCGGCGGCTCGGGTGGTTACGCCTGTGCGCTGCGTGCTGCCCAGCTGGGCCTGTCCGTCGTCCTGGTGGAGAAGGACAAGCTGGGTGGCACCTGCCTACACCGTGGATGCATCCCCACCAAGGCGCTGCTACAGGCTTCTGAGGTAGCCGACGCCGCTCGGAACGGCCACCAGTTCGGGGTGAAGTCCACGCTCGAGGGCATCGACATGGGTGGCGTCAACAAGTACAAGGACGGCGTCGTCGCCAAGATGTTCAAGGGCCTGCAGGGGTTGGTGGCTTCCCGAGGTATCAGCTATGTCGAGGGCAGCGGCAAGTTCGTCGCGCCCAACGCCGTCGACGTCGACGTCGACGGGCAGCGCTACACCGGGCGCAGCATCGTGCTGGCTACCGGTTCTTATGCCAAGTCCCTACCCGACCTGGAGATCGGCGGCCGGTTCATCACCAGTGATCAGGCGCTGAACCTCGACTACGTCCCGGACCGGGTGGTGGTGTTGGGCGGCGGCGTCATCGGAGTCGAGTTCGCCAGCGTGTGGCGCTCCTTCGGGGCCGAGGTGACCGTCGTCGAGGCGCTGCCCCGGCTGGTCCCCGCCGAGGACGATTTCTGTTCCAAGCAACTGGAGCGAGCTTTCCGCCGGCGCGGCATCACGTCCAAGACCGGGGTGCGGTTCACAGGTGCTACCCAGTCCGACTCCGGAGTCACCGTGAGCCTGGAGTCTGGGGAGCAGCTCGAGGCCGATCTGCTGCTTGTCGCCGTGGGCCGAGGACCGAATACCGCAGACGCCGGGTACGCGGAGGCCGGCGTGGCGATGGACCGCGGTTTCGTGCTCACCGACAACCGGCTGCGCACCAACCTTGCGGGGGTGTACGCGCTGGGCGACATCGTGCCCGGGCTACAACTCGCCCATCGCGGGTTCGCTCAGGGCATCTTCCTCGCCGAGGACATCGCTGGGCGTACCCCCGCCCCGATCGATGAGGATGGTATCCCGCGGGTGACCTACTGCGAGCCGCAGGTGGCCTCGGTCGGGCTCACCGAAGCGCTGGCCAAGGACCGTCACGGAGACATCGAGACGATCATTTACGACTTAGCAGGCAACGGCCGCAGCCAGATCTTGCAGACCAAGGGCGCGATCAAGCTGGTACGCGCCAAGAACGGTCCGGTGGTGGGAGTGCACATGGTTGGCGATCGAGTCGGCGAGCTGGTCGGCGAGGCTCAGCTGATCGTCAACTGGGACGCCTACCCGGATGACGTCGCTGCGCTGGTACATGCCCACCCCACGCAGAACGAGGCGCTCGGTGAGGCACACCTCGCCCTGGCCGGCAAGCCGCTGCACGCGCACGGCTGAAATCTCCTACGGAAGACGAGAGTCGAGGCAACAGATGGCGTACTCCGTGGCGATGCCTGCGCTCGGCGAGAGTGTCACCGAAGGAACGGTGACCCGCTGGCTGAAAAACGAAGGTGACACCGTTGAGGTGGACGAGCCTTTGGTGGAGGTGTCCACCGATAAGGTCGACACCGAGATCCCCTCGCCGGCGGCCGGGGTGCTGCAGCGGATCGTCGTGCCCGCGGACGAAACCGTTGAGGTCGGCGCGGAGCTCGCCGTGATCGGTGAATCTTCCGATCAGACCAGGCCCCAGCAGGCTGAGTCCCCTCAGCCGCCTAGTCGCACCCAGCCGGCGCAACCACCGCAGCGACCAGCCGCGCCGCCAACCTCGTCGATGGGCTCCGAGACAGCCGTGACCATGCCCGCGCTGGGTGAGAGCGTCACCACGGGAACCGTGACCCGGTGGCTCAAGCAGGTCGGTGACACCATTGCCGTGGACGAGCCTCTCGTCGAGGTGTCCACCGACAAGGTAGACACCGAGATCCCCTCCCCGGTCGCGGGCACCGTGCTGGAGATCATCGCAGCGCAAGACGAGACCGTTCCCATCGGCGCCACACTAGCCACGGTGGGCGACGGCGACGGTCAGAGCGAGGCGCCGCCGCCCACCACACCGGATCAGCCCCAACAAAGCGCCGAGCCAGAGCAACCCGCCGACCGTGCCGCAGCATCAGGGTCCAGCGGGGACGACGGGGCGGCGGGCGGCGCGCCGTATGTGACCCCACTCGTGCGCAAGCTCGCGATCGAGCACGGGATTGACCTGTCGACCGTGCAGGGCACCGGGGTCGGTGGCCGGATCCGGAAGCAGGACGTGCTCGCTGCCGTCGAAACGCCCGAACCCCAGCCCGCTACGCCCCAGCAACCGCCCGCCACACCCGAACCGCAACAGGCGCCGTCCGCCGCGGCACCGCGCTCGGGCCCGTCACCGGCGACAGTCGCCGAGGCACGCGGCAGGACCGAGAAGATGTCCCGGATGCGCAGCGTCATCGCCAAGCGGATGGTCGAGTCGCTCCAGATCTCCGCGCAGCTCACCACCGTGGTGGAGGCTGACATCACCCGTCTCGCCCGGCTGCGCGATCGCGCCAAACGGGATTTCGAGGCCCGGGAGGGCGTCAAGCTGTCGTTCCTGCCGTTCTTCGCCCAAGCCACCGTCGAGGCGCTCAAAGCGCACCCGAAGGTCAACGCCTCGATCGACACCGATAAGGGCGAAGTCACCTACCACGGTGCGGAGCATCTCGGCATCGCCGTGGACACCGAGCGCGGCCTGCTCGTGCCGGTGATCCACGACGCGGGTGACCTCAACATCGCCGGGCTGGCCCGCCGGATTGCCGACCTCGCCGAGCGGACCAGAACGAACAAGATCACCCCGGATGAGATGAGCGGCGGCACGTTTACCCTCAGCAACACCGGCTCGCGGGGGGCGCTGTTCGACACGCCGATCATCTTGCAACCGCAGGTCGGGATCCTCGGTACGGGCAGTGTGGTCAAGCGACCGGTCGTCCTCGCCGGCGAAGACGGCGACACGATCGCGGTTCGCTCGATCATCTACCTGGCGCTGTCCTACGACCATCGGCTCGTCGACGGAGCCGACGCGGCCCGATTCCTCAACACCATCAAACAGCGCCTCATCGGCGCGACGTTCGAGCTGTAACTCGTGCGCGTCGCGATCGCGGGGTCGTCGGGTCTCATCGGTACTGCGTTGGTGGCATTGCTGCGCCAAGCCGGTCATGACGTGCTGCGGCTGGTGCGAGGGTGCCCGCGCGGCCCGGACGAGCGGGTCTGGGACCCGTCGGCGGCAACGATGGACGCCGGCACCTTGGATGGCATCGACGCGGTGGTCAACCTGTGCGGCTCGGCGATGGCCGACCGGCGCTGGTCCGGGGAGTTCAAGCAGGCCATCAGGGACAGCCGGATCGCGCCTACCGAGGTACTCGCCACCGCGGTCGCCGAGCATCGGGTTCCGGTGCTGGTCAACGCCTCCGGGGTGGGTTACTACGGCGACACCGGAAACCTCGAGGTCGACGAGACCGCCCCGGCGGGTGCGGGGTTTCTCGCTGAAGTCTGCCGCGACTGGGAAGCGGCGACGGCGGCCGCGGAGCGGGCCGGGGCGCGGGTGGTGCGGGTGCGCACCGGCTTGGTGCTCTCCCCGTCTGGCGGCTTGATGGGCCAGCTCAAACCGCTGTTCGCGGCCGGACTGGGTGGTCGGCTGGGCACCGGAGCGCAATACATGCCGTGGATTTCGCTGGACGACGAGGTGGGTGCGATCCGCTTCGCCCTGGAACACGACGAGTTGTCCGGTCCGGTCAATCTCAGCGGTCCAGACCCGGTGACCAACGAGGAGTTCACCAAGGCGGTAGGCGAAGCGATGCACCGCCCGACGCTGCTGGTGGTGCCGGGTTTCGCGCTACGCCTGGTTCGCGGTGCAGAACTGGTGGACCAGATGGTGCTGACGGGGCAGCGCGCGGTGCCTGCGGTACTGAGCAGACACCGCTATCCCTTCCGGCATCCGACCCTGCCAGCGGCGCTGGGAGCGGCCCTGGAATAGCCGAGGCATACCGATGACCGGCGCCGCGGAGGTGGGCTGGACGTCGACGATCTGCATTTCGAGCGGCGGCGATACAGCCCCGTCGGTGCGTACAGCGCGTCGAAACTGGCCAACCTGTTGTTCACTTTCGAGCTGGGCCGGCGGGTCCGGGGCCTCGGGCGCAACCTGTTCGCAGTCGCTGCCCGTCCCGGCCTCACCGCCACCGAGCTGGTGGCAACACCACCCGGATGCACTTGCCCGCGCCGTTTGACCAGTTCGTTCGGTGGGGTAATAAGCTGATCTCCCAGGGTGTCGCCACGGGTGCGTTGCCGCAGCTCTACGCCGCCACCGCGGTTGACGTGCGCGGCGGGGAGTACTTCGGTCCATCCAGTCTCGGACAGACCCGCGGGGCTCCTGGCCGGGTGGCAGCGAGCGCAGCCGCTCGCAACGTGCACACCGCCCGGCGGCTCTGGGAACGCACCGCGGAGCTGACCGGTGTGAGCCCGGACCCCGCGTAAGGTGGCGCTCGTGAACGTCGCACCCCCAGGATCCGACGCAGGATCCGAGGCCGGCGGCCGCAAGCTGCTGCGGCTCGAGGTCCGCAACAGCGCAACACCGATCGAGCGCAAGCCGCCGTGGATCCGGATCCGGGCCACGATGGGACCGTCGTTTCGTGAGCTCAAGGGCCTGGTGCGCAGGGAAGGACTGCACACGGTCTGCGAGGCGGCTGGCTGCCCCAATATCTACGAGTGCTGGGAGGACCGGGAGGCCACCTTCCTCATCGGCGGCGAGCAGTGCACCCGGCGCTGCGACTTCTGCCAGATCGACACCGGCCGCCCCGCCCCACTGGACCGCGACGAGCCACGGCGGGTGGCCGAATCGGTTCGGGTGATGGGACTGAGGTACTCGACGGTGACCGGAGTTGCGCGGGACGATCTGCCCGACGGCGGCGCCTGGCTGTACGCCGAGACCGTCCGGCAGATCCACGCGCTCAATCCCGGCACCGGGGTGGAACTGCTCATCCCGGACTTCACCGGCCGGCCCGACCAGCTGCGCGAGGTGTTCGGCGCCGCGCCCGAAGTCTTGGCGCACAACCTGGAGACCGTGCCAAGGATCTTCAAGCGGATCCGGCCGGGGTTCCGCTACGAGCGCTCCCTGGACGTTCTGCGGGCCGCTCGCGACGCGGGGCTGGTCACCAAGTCCAACCTGATCCTGGGTCTTGGCGAGGAGGTCGAGGAGGTCACCGCCGCGATGGCCGACCTGCACGCCGCGGGTTGCGAGCTGCTCACCCTCACTCAGTATCTCCGGCCCTCGGCTCGGCACCACCCGGTGGCGCGCTGGATCCCGCCGGAGGAGTTCGACGAGCATGCCCACGCCGCCGAGCTGATGGGTTTCACCGGGGTGCTGGCCGGTCCGCTGGTCCGATCTTCCTACCGGGCCGGCCGGCTTTACGCGAAGGCCGTCGCGCATCGCGGCAGTCGGGTATCCAGGCATCGGTGATCTGCACGTATCCTATGAGCATGCCCGCCAAACCCCCTCCGAAACCGGCATCTGCGACTAAGGACAAAGAGGCGGCGAAGGCCGCTAAGCAGGAGGCCCGCGCCGCGTCCAAGCAGCGCCGGGCGCAGGTCCTTGAGGCCTTCAACATCCAGCGCCGCGAGGACAAGGTCCTGCTGCCGTTGATGATCGGGGTGTTCCTGGGCATCACCGCAGTGGCGTTCGGGGTAGGCTTCCTGTTCGGCCAGCAGTGGATATCCCTACCGCTCGGCGTCACGCTCGGCGGCCTCGGCGCGATACTGCTCTTCGGACGCCGTGTTCAACGCAACGTCTTCGCCAAGGCAGAGGGCCAGCCGGGCGCTGCGGCCTGGGCACTGGAGAACCTGCGCGGTGGGTGGAAGGTGACACCCGCGGTGGCGGGCACCACGCAACTCGACGCCGTGCACCGGGCCATCGGGCGCCCCGGAATCGTGCTGGTCGCCGAAGGCGCCCCGCATCGTCTCAAGCCGCTGCTGGCCCAAGAGAAGAAGCGCGTATCGCGACTGATCGGTGACGTTCCGATCTATGACGTCACGGTGGGCAGCGGCGAAGGGCAGGTCTCGCTGGCCAGACTGCCCCGGCATCTGGCGAAACTGCCGCGCAATGTCGAGAAGGCGCAGATCCTCTTGCTGGAGAACAAGCTGGCGATCCTCGCCACCCGTGGCGCCGCGGTGCCCAAGGGACCGATGCCGCCGGGCGCCAAGATGCGCAACGTGCAGCGCGCCGTTCGCCGACGCTGAACGCTCAGCGAGTCCGCAGCACAATCGTCCCGGCGGCGCGGTCGTGCAGGCCACGGCCGTCGAAATTGTACACCACCGGTGGGATCAACAGGCACAGCAGCACCGTGCGGATCACCGCGGCACCGAAGCCGGCCCGACGCCCGTCCAGCAGCGCCACCCGCAACCCCGCCGCGGTGTGCCCGACGGTACGGCCTGCGATCGCGATCGAGAACACGGTGATAGCCGCGAACAGCGCCAGGGCGGAGAACGCCGGGTTTTTCGTGAGCAGTTGCGCCGCCACCGAGCAGGGCAGCCAGTCAATCACGATGGCGAGGATGCGGGGACCGAAGGTGGCAGCCGACCCGGGTCCATGCTCGGGCAGTCCGAGCCGCTGACCGGGGTAGTCCGGTTCACCGGTATCTGCGCTCGGCTCACCGGGGAGACGCTCCGCTGCGCCGGTCAGCCAAGTTTGGGTCCACCTATTCACCCGACTAGGGTATGCCGTCGACGGGCTAGCGTCGCCCACCACCTGCCCTTTAACCTTGGTGAAACATCCGGGTAATGGTCGCGCAACACCACCCTCTTAGGTTCGCCGCAGCGACCTGACCGATCACGCCGGTCCACAACACAGCGCACGAAGGAGTGAACGACGGTGTTCTCCAACTCCGATGAGGTCCTGCGCTTCATCGCTGACGAGGATGTCGAGTTCATCGACGTCCGCTTCTGCGACCTGCCGGGCGTTATGCAGCACTTCACGGTCCCGCCTGACTTCTTCGACGCGGAGGTCATCGAGGAGGGCCTGGCCTTCGACGGCTCGTCGGTGCGTGGGTTCCAGTCGATCCACGAGTCGGACATGCTGCTGCTGCCCGACCCCGCGACAGCGCGCATCGACCCGTTCCGGGTGCAGAAGACGCTGAACATGAACTTCTTCGTGCACGACCCGTTCACCCGGGAGGCCTACAGTCGCGACCCGCGCAATGTGGCCCGCAAGGCTGAGGAGTACCTCGCCTCCACCGGCATTGCCGACACCGCCTACTTCGGTCCTGAGGCCGAATTCTACTGCTTCGACTCGGTGCGCTTCGACACCACTTCTAACAGCGCGTTCCACGAGGTCGACTCGATCGCCGGCTGGTGGAACACCGGCACCGACGAGGAGGGCGGCAACAAAGGGTACAAGGTCAACTACAAGGGCGGCTACTTCCCGGTACCGCCGACCGACCACTTCGCAGACCTGCGCAACGCAATGGTCACTCACCTTATCGGGAGCGGATTCTCCGTGGAGAAGGCGCACCACGAGGTGGGAACCGGGGGACAAACGGAGATCAACTACAAGTACAACACGCTGCTACACGCTGCCGACGACCTGCAGCTCTACAAATACATCATCAAGAACACCGCATGGGCAGCCGGCAAGACCGTGACGTTCATGCCCAAGCCGCTGTTCGGGGACAACGGCTCCGGGATGCACACCCACCAGTCGCTGTGGACCGACGGTAGACCGCTCTTCCACGACGAGTCCGGCTATGGCGGTCTGTCCGACCTCGGGCGACACTACATCGGCGGCATCCTGCACCACGCACCGTCGCTCCTGGCGTTCACCAACCCGACGGTCAACTCCTATCACCGCCTGGTGCCCGGGTATGAGGCGCCGGTGAACCTGGTGTACTCGCAGCGCAACCGATCAGCCTGCATCCGGATCCCGATCACCGGCAACAACCCGAAGGCCAAGCGAATCGAGTTCCGGTGCCCGGACGCCTCGGGGAACCCCTACCTGGCCTTCTCCGCCATGATGATGGCAGGGCTCGACGGCATCAAGAACGCCTACGAGCCCGCCGCGCCGATCGACAAGGATCTCTACGAGTTGCCTCCCGAGGAGGCCAAGGACGTTGCGCAGGTGCCGGCGAGCCTGGGTGCGGTGATCGACCGTCTCGAGGCCGACCACGACTACCTGCTCGAAGGTGGCGTCTTCACCCCGGACCTCATCGAGACCTGGATCGCAATCAAGCGGGAGAACGAGATCGATCCCCTACGCCTGCGCCCGCACCCCTTCGAGTTCGCCCTGTACTACGACGTCTGATCACCATGGTTCCCCGACCTGCGATTACGGGTCGGGGAACCATGATCAGGCCGTCACCA
>QHBY01000197.1 GCA_003244245.1 Pseudonocardiales bacterium | reverse complement strand
AGAACAGATGACCACACTCACCTACTACAGCGCCGCGCGCCATGCCCTGGTCACCGGGCAGCTCCTGGTCGATCTGGCGATGTTGGGCCGCGACCCCGACGAAGCCACCGACCGGCTCGCGGCAGCAGCAGCCGGGTACACCGACGCCGATCACACCGTTGGCCGGGCGATCGGCCTAGCCAACCTGGCCAGTCTCACGATGGTCACCGGCGACCCGATCCACGCCGCCACCATCGGACACGCGGCCTTGGACATCGCCGGCACCATCCGATCCCGGCGCGCCGCCGAGGAACTGCGCGAACTGGCCCGCCACGCCGCCCCGCACCAGCACCTCGATGAGGTTGCGCACCTGCAGCGCCGGATCGGCGCTCTTCTGAGGCGTACCGATAGCCCGTGAGAGGGGTAGCAAAATCCACCCCTAACCCGCCCTTGACATACCCGTGATCACGTGTGCCCCTGGCGTGTCCTGAACCGGGAGGGTCGCTAGACGGCGGTGGCCGCGCTTCTGGCCCGACCCAAGCGAGGTCGCCGCCTTCCACACGATCAGATCCCGGGGGAGTACCGCTGTGGACTGCAACCACGCCCGAGGACGGGGGCGAGCTTGTCTGCTGCCCGCTCCCGGCAGCCGGCCGGCTCCTCGTGGTGATCTCGCCGAGGAGATCGAGGCGTTGGCGGCGTTGCTGGCTGAGGTGGTGGAGCTGGCTGGGGACCGCGCCCTGTTCCCCGGCAGCTGGGAACTTATCGCCGAGCTGGCAATGGGGCATGAGAGCGTGCGCCGCGCGGTCCTAGCTGCGGAAACCGCGTCGTGAGAGGCCCGCGCCCAGCCCGGCCGGTCGTCTATGACCGGTGGCGCGAGGTCAACGGCCCATGACCACTGACAGCCCGTACCTGGCGGCCGCCAAGCGGCTACTGGACGCCGCCAAGAGCGAGGGGTTCGCCTTCGAGCGCATCGCGCTCGGTGAGGATGGCCCGCTGCGGGGGGTGCGGAAGTCCGCCGAGTGGATCGACGAGATCTACCTAGCGGGGTTTAGCCAGCCGGATTCCTGTAGCGCCATCCGGCGGCAACGCTGCTCGCTGATCATGCCCGGAGGACTGCCGGTAACCCAACAGGTCGAGGGGGACGCCTTGACCGTGCTGCACACCGTGATGAGCGACTGGCCGACGTGATGACTCCCGGCCGGGCCGGCCTCACCCGGTATGAGCGCGGCGGCCCCCGACGCCTTGCTCCCGGTGGCCCCCCGGCCGGGTTCCTCTCTTGAGGTCTCGTGACGACCGGAGGGAACTCGTGGAGTGGTACTTACGGTCGGCTGGGCACGCGGATGCCCACTACGGCCGGATGACCGGCGATGGCACGGTCAGCGCCCGGTGCGGGGTGAGTTTCCGGCCGGAGCCCCCACTGTTCGAGCAGGGTCACACTGTCCTTCCTCGGCCAGTCGATCCGGTGCAGTGCTGCCCGGACTGTCGGGCCGCCGGCGAGGCCGGGGACGCTGACGGGGCCGCAGTCGCGGGGCTGATCGACACATTGGGCTCGCCCCCGATCGAGGAGCGCTGGCGGATGATCGGGAAGACGAACAGCCAGGGGGCACCCAAGATCGGCAATCCCCGGTGACCGACGCTCCCGACTCCGACCCCTGGCGCGACGTCAGGGGCACCCACATCCCCCTACTGAGCCGGGTCGAACAGATCACGGTGGACAAGGGGCATGGGGCGCTACCGTCCCGGCTACACCAACAAGGCCAGGTCATCGGCCGGGGCACCCACCTGATTTACGTACGCTTCGACCACGGGGGCCAACTGATCGCCCTGCGACCCCACCACGTGCGCGTAATCGAAGCACCCGCCGAATAATTGGCGCCGCCGATCAAGACGGTCGGCCCGTCCCAGCTCGCCGCGCCGCGATGCCGGCCCGTGACAACGGCCCCGTTCGGGGACCGCACAGACGTCGTCGCCATTCGTGACGGCGTGTCGCTGGCATCGGTATCAGAAACGTCGGCAGGATCTCGGGCCATGGCGGAACGACGAGGACGCGGTGGGCGGCCCTCCAAGGGGCAGCGGGACTTATTCGTGACAAGACCCCCCGTGGAGGACGCCGACAAGCTGCGCGACCTAGCCGACGAGCTGGGCATGACGCTGTCTGACACGGTCGCCGCGCTATTGCGCATCGGACTGCGCCACCTCGGCGAGCTGCCGATCCCACCATCCACGAAGCAGGAGGAATTGCCACTGACCCAGGCCTCATGATCCCAGCGGGGTCGCAGGCAGCCGAGCGAGCGCCCAGCTGACCCCCGCCGCATGACAACTGCACACCCGGGCTGAGGTGACATCTCTCCAGACATGACTGAGGCCCGCCCCTGGTAGGGCGGGCCTCAGTAGCTGGTGAGGGAGCGGAGTTCGCACCTCCGCACGCCCTCGGCCTCCCCTGAGAAGGGAGGCGCGTGCTCGCGCCCTCTGAGGGTAGCGGCTGCCCTGATTCCGGGACAGCCGCCACACCCGATCCATCACACATCACGTCCCCGCCGGCACGGTCGGTTAACACACTGGCCGCGGTCCGGGAGCTGGCGGCGTTGTCGCCGGCTGATCTGTGTGTGACGTGTCAGCTGCAGGTGGGGCGCGTCCGCGCGACGGTGCTGCGGGCGGTGGTCTGCGGGCCGTGTTGGGCAGCGCATGGTGGGTTCCCGGACGCGGGGGAGATCGGACCGACGCCAACGGTCACGGTGGCCTCAGCCGATCCGCGGGATCAGTGGCATTGGCTGTTGGCATTGCGCCGCCAAATCTGGGTGGACCAGATCCGCGCTGATGGTCGAGCCAACATGTTGGCGGTGGCGCGCCTGGTCGCGCTGCACGCCGGCTGGGACACCCTGGAGTCAAGGCCGACCTGGGCGAAGTTGGTGACCCGCTCAGGGCTCGCTGAGCGGACGGTGGCGCGGTGGCTGCAAGAGCTGCGGGTGCGGGGCTGGCTCGCCCACCTCGAGCACGGCTCGACCCCGGCGCACCGGCCGATGGTGCTTGCGCAGCTCGCCGGGAACCGGGCCGCGGTGTACGGGCTGCGGATCCCGCTCACGCCCGAGGAGGCGTTGCACCGGACTGTCGAGCAGCTGCTGGCGCGGTTGGTGACCGAACTGACCGACCGGGCGACGGACGTCGCCACCCCAGCGGACCCACAGCGCCACCCTCCGGCCGCGTCACCAGCGCCCCCCTGCGGCATGGACCGCACCGACGACCAGGCCGAGGACGAGCCGGCCGGTATCGGCCTGGTCCCGGCGGATGAAGGCCCTCCAACGGTCGCCGGCAGCACCCGCCCCAACCGCCCTGAGCAAGATCGCCCCCGGGCGCCTGGGGATAAAAATGGCAGCCCTACTGGGTTTGGTTCATTTTTTAGGGAGAGTGGAGTTGGTGGTTTTACGCGCGCGAGCGAACCTGTGGATAACTCCGCGACAAACCCAACGAAGTCCGGGGGAAACAACCCCCCACACCATCAAAGGACCGCCCTACGGGCGGGCTCAGACCAGGGGACCGGGCCGGATTGGGCCGTCACCGTCCCGACCAGCAAGTTTGCGGCACTGATCGCGGCCGACTGGCTACGTCGTCGACTGCCGGTCTTCGCCTCGTGTAGCCGAAAACTCGTCCGGCACCTATGCGGACCCTACTGGCGCGCTGGATGGTGCAATCGCGACATCGTCCACGCGATGGATCACCGCCCCGGCGTGTTCGGCCAGGTGCCCGGGGTGCTGATCAGTCCCAACCGGGTCGCCGCACCCCGGGTGTTCATCGCGTCTCGGCTTCGCGCCTGGTGTGATCCCGAAGGAGCGATCCTGCCCGGCCACTACAGCGCGCGCCTGGCCGACGTCGCGGCCGCCCGGGCACGGGTCGCCGCCTGTCACGGCCGGGCCGGCGCCGCACTACTACCCCCCGGCGAAAGCACCCTGACACCCGAGCGGATCACCGAGCACGGCCAGATCAGCCGGCCCCCGGCCCGGCCCAATACTCGCGCCGCAGCCAAAGCCACTCTCGCCGCGACACTGCGCGCCCGCCGGGTTCGTCGGTGATTGTCGGGGCCGGACCCTACCGGAGACCCGCATCAGCGTCCCAGGAGTAGAAATTCAGCAACCGCTGCATACCATCGGGGTTGGGGTGTCGTGAGGTTTCCGACGACCAAGTGCCATGTGATCAACTTCGCGTTGGGTTTCCGCGTGCTCGCCGAAGCCGTCTCGGTATGAGAGCCACAGTGTGAGGAATGACCGGGAACGGTTGGCTGGGCACCCGGGCTGCGAGTTCGAGGGCGCCTTCGGGCTGCGTCACGGAGTCTCGAAGTTGGCTCTATCCGCACTGCGATGACGTACCCCGCGGTCCCGGTCGCGGGGCGTCGGGCGTGGCGCCACGAGAGGGCCGGCCCTCTCGTTGGTGATCTTGGCTGGGTGACGTTGGGTCGAGTGATGTTCCGCGTAACCTGCCGGATGTTCGGTGACGAGGGGCCCTGCGGCAAGGCCTGGTGTGCCGAGGCGGCCCCACGGCTGGTGGGGTCTGATGGAGGGCAACGCGTGGCGAAGAAGAAGCGTGTTCGGGTTGTACCCGCTACCGCCGACCGGCTTGTCACGGGGTGGGCCGGGCCAGGTGGTACTCGTGTCCGGCTTGCCCGGCCTGGTGATACCGACCAAGTGACCGGGCTTCTCGCGCTGGCTGACATATCTTTGGACCCCGCGGTCGGCGCAGTGATCAAGGCGGGAACCGTGGCATCTACCTTGTTACTGGGTCTGGACCACGGCACCGATGACATGCTGCGGCCGCTGGTTGAGGCCGCGGCCGCCGGCAACCCTGACGACGCCATGCCCGGGCTGGTCTTGGTGCTGGTTGCTGAGGGTCGCGACGGGTCCCTGGGTGGCGTGTTGCAGGCTGTTCCGCCCACCAACGTCTTGGCTGATGGCGTCGAAGGCGGCGTACCTGTGCTGAACGCTGTGCTTGGCGCGGCGAAGGTCGCCAAGATTCGGGCTTTCGCAGTCGCCGAGGACGCCCGCGGCATGGGGATCGGTGAGACGCTGATCCGGCGCAGCGTCGGAATCTATCGACAACTGGGGTACTGCCTGGTCTACGGCCAGTTCCCCACCGGGTCGGGCCTGGAGAAGTACTACTCCCGCCAGGGCTTCACCGTGCTAGACGAGGGCCAGCACATCGACCTGAGTCGACTAGGCCTGCCCATCCACATCCGCACGGATCCTTCGGAGCCGGAGCGACTGTTCGTCCGCTGGCATTGAAGCACGCGAAGATCCTTTTTACAGGAACCGGGGTCCGGATGCGCCCGATGCTGGCCAGCAGCTCCGGCTCGGGCATGGAGGGTGCGCCTCGGGGCACCGTCACCCACAAACTGCGGCGCGAAGGAAGTGCCGTTTATGTGATTGGCTTCGGCACTTCATAGGTTCTTCGCGTCCGCGATAGACCTCCAGCGCGGGATATGTCCCGTTTGGGATCGGTGAAGTGCCGCCTCTGGTGGAACTCGGCATTTCGTGGTCATCCGTTCTCAGTGATCCGTCTCGCCGGCCATCCCTTGATCGAAGGAGAGACTTGCGTGGGCCGCCAAATCGATGTTGATGAGCTGATTGAGTACTTCACGCTGGGTACGGGTGACCACGAGTTGCTGCGGGACAAGTCCGGGGCAGGGTCTCTGGGGTTCAGTCTCATGCTCAGGTTCCTGCTGTGGAAGGGACGATTCCCACGCGGAAGCTCTGATCTACCTGCGGGTAGTGCGGAGTTCATGGCTGCCCAGGTTGGTGTCGAGGCATCCGAGCTGGGCTTCTACGACTGGGATGGGCGGCAGGTCAAACGGCACCGTACCCAGATCCGTCGACACACCGGGTTCCGCGAATGCACCGTCGCCGACGCCGAGAAGGCGACGGCCTGGCTGGCCGAACACGTCTGTCAGACCGAACGTCGAGCGGAGCGGGTTCGGGAGCAGTTGCTGGCGCATCTGCGAGCGGAGCGGATCGAGCCGCCGACACCGGGCCAGGTGGGGCGGGTGATCGGCTCGGCGCTGCGGGCGGCCGAGCAGAGCTTGACGCTGCGGCTCCGCGCCCGGATCCCAGCCGCGGCGGCGGCCCGGATGCACGCCTTGGTCGCCGAGGCCAGTGATGACCCCGCCGGGACCGAGGAGCCCGACGGTAGAGAGGTGTTCGCGCAGATCAGGACAGATCCGGGCAACGTGAGTTTGAAGACCTGCGAGACCGAGACCGCCAAACTGGCGGCGATCCAGGCCGTGGGCCTGCCCGCGGCACTGTTCGCCGACGTGTCACCCAAGGTGGTGGCGGCCTGGCGGGCCCGGGTGGCGATGGAGACTCCCAGCCTGCTGCGGGAGCACCCCGAGCCGATCAAGCTGACCTTGCTGGCGGCGTATCTACGTTGCCGACAGCGCGAGATCACCGACACCCTGGTGGATTTGCTGATCGCCACGGTGCACCGGATCAACGCCCGGGCCGAGACCAAGGTCGTCGGTGAGGTCGTCGCCGAACTCAAGCGGGTCGCGGGCAAGGAGACCATCCTGTTCAAGATGACCGAGGCGGCGTTGGATACCCCGCAGGGCCCGGTCGACGAGGTGATCTACCCGGTGGTGCCCGGTGGGGTGGCGACGCTGACTGCGCTGCGCCAGGAGTACAGGGCCAAGGGGTCAACCTATCGTCAGCACAAGCAGCGGGTGTTCAAGGCCTCCTACACCAACCACTACCGGCGCGGATTGATCGGGTTGCTGGAGGCGTTGGAGTTCGGCTCCACCAACACCGCGCACGCCCCGGTGATGGCGGCCCTGGACCTGATCAAGAGGTACAAGAAGGACACCACCCATGCCACCCAGTACTACGCCCACGGGGAGCACATACCAGTCGAGGGTGTGATCCCGGTCGAGTTGCGGGAGCTGATGTTCCGGGTCGATAAGAACAATCGCCGGCGGGTGCTGCGCAGTGTGTATGAGGGGGTCGGCCAAGGTAACGGA
>QHBY01000196.1 GCA_003244245.1 Pseudonocardiales bacterium | reverse complement strand
TCGAACCCAGAACCCAAGGATTAAAAGTCCTTTGCTCTGCCAGTTGAGCTAACGGCCCGCACGCAACGGTCAGCCTACCGGGGTGAGTCGAGCCTGATCCAACCGCGGCCACCGTTGCTGACGATGGTGTGGCCACAGGACGGCGCGACGAGTGATGGGACCTATGATCGCGCAAGCTAGCGCAGAGGATGGCTCTATGACAGACGGCGACCGGCCAGCGCCGCTCAGTACCACGGTCTCAGCCCAGATGAAGCGGATGCCTCGGGCGTCATCCGGCCCGGAGCTTGCGATTCGCAAAGAGCTACATCGGAGGGGACTTCGTTTTCGAGTGAACTACTCGAGACTGCCGGGACGTCCGGATATAGCCTTGACGCGGGCGCGCGTCGCGATATTTGCCGACGGGTGTTTTTGGCATTCGTGTCCGAAGCATGGTACGTTGCCGAAAAACAATCGGGAGTGGTGGCGTAAAAAACTGGCCAGAAATGTGGAGCGTGATGCCGAAAAAGACATCCTTCTACAGGAGCGTGGATGGATCGTCCTGCACTTCTGGGAACACGAAAATCCGCTCGACGTTGCTGGTGTGGTGGAGCAGGTCTGGCGGTCTCGTTGCGGTAATTGAACACGCAGCCGGCACCTCGGATGTGTCTTACCCGTGGTGTGAGATCCTGGGGGACGACGACCACAGTGGCGGAGGTTGCGAACGATGAGCACACGCATAACGGCCAGTGTCACGCCCTCTGCGGCGAGGTTGACTGAGTCGCTGCGGGACATCGGCTACGATTTCCCGGCTGCTGTTGCGGACATCGTGGACAACAGCATCGCCGCAGGTGCCCGACGGGTTGAGATCACGATCGAGTTCGACGGCAGCGGCTCGCGTGTGTTCATCGCCGATGACGGGTCAGGCATGACGGCTAACGGCCTGCTTGAGGCTCTCCGGTACGGAAGCCGCCGAATCTACGGGCATGGCGACCTCGGTCGTTACGGTCTTGGCCTCAAGACGGCTTCACTGTCGCAGTGTCGATCGGTCACCGTCGCGACACGGAGTTCAACGAAGACGGCGCGCGTGTCCGTTAGAACACTCGATCTCGACCTGATCGCGGAGACCGATGCGTGGCTTGTGATAGACCCCGGTCAGGACGAGGTGATCTCCCGGGCCCGCAGATCGTTGATGGAGGGCACTGGAACAGTCGTCGTCTGGGAGAAGCTCGACAGGGTGTTGCCAGAGAAGCGACCAGACGGCGGATGGGCCCGCAGGCGACTCGAATCGATGGCCACCCGTGCGGTCGAGCACCTCGGAATTGTATTCCACCGTTATCTGGAAGGTCTCAATGGGCGCGATCTCGTAGTCACGGTCAACGGAGAGAAAGTCGAGCCGTGGAATCCTTTCGCCGCCGACGAACCCAGTTGCGTCGAGCTTCCATCTCAACGGTTTGAGGTCACTTTCGGAGATGCAAGCGGAAAAGTACTCCTTCGGAGATTCGTTCTCCCCTCCAGGGATCAGTTCAGCTCACCCGAGAACTTCGATCGGATGTCTGGTCCGCACAACTGGAACCGACAGCAGGGTCTCTACATTTACCGCGCGGACCGACTCGTTCAATGGGGAGGATGGAGCAGTTTGCGGGGTATTGACGAGCACACCAAGCTCGCGCGTGCGTCGCTGGATTTCGACACCGACCTCGACTCCGCGTTCAACATCAATGTGGCCAAGATGCGCGTCGCTGTTCCACCGCAGCTCCGTCAAATGTTGGACCGGCCGATCAACGAACTGTGCAGCAGAGCGGATGACGCGTATCGGAAGACGTCGCGACGGCGCGAGCCGTCGACCCCCGCGGACCAGGTTCCCTGGGCGGGCGCAGAGTCGACTGCGGGACCCGCCACCGCTGAAGCGGGCCTAGCACTGCGCGCCGCCGCCATGCAGGCCGGGGAGTACCCCTCATTCCAGCGGATCGTCGATACCCTCCGAGTTTCTGCTCCGGAGATCGCGTCCGCGCTCGGCTTGGAGCACTGACCCGCTCACGGGTCAATGCAGGCGCATGGCCCGCTGGTCCACTGCCTTGGACTCGTGGCACATCGCGTGCAGAGGACAATCGATGCACACAGGCTCGGCAGGCCTACAAAGGCTCGCTGCAAGCTCGATCAAGCCGAGGTGCGCCCGGCGTGCGTCGCTGCCGTAACCGATCAGGCGAGCGACCGCCAACCGCCCGTCCGTCAGGCAGTTCCTGCGATCGACCGCTTCACCGGTCACACGCGCGGCCACGCGGAGAACACCACGACCGGCCAGCACAGGCTCCTCGGAATCGTCTTCCGCTCCATTGGGAACGACGAGGACCGCAAGGTCGGAGATGGATTCGGACACACCGGGAAGCTCGCGTACCACTTCGTCCTCGTCGAGCCGGGTCGGCTCAGCTGCGAGTGTCACCGCCAGAGCCAGCAGCCGTTCGGATCGGGGCTCGCGTCCGATCCATCGTGCGATCTCACGGATCTCGCCCGAGGCGGCAATCGTCTCCGCAGGCGAAGCGCACCGTTCGAGCAGCGGCCACAGGTGGCGAAGCTGTTGCGGGGCGAGGCGGTCGAGCAGAATTTCGGCCGAGATGACCTGCCACCGAGTGGTCGCCCTCAGCCAGGGCACGGCGCGCCGACATAACGTGCTGAACCAGTCAGCGAGTGCAGCCGCGTACACGTGTGTGGACGGCGCCACCTGCTCCGCCTCCGCCAGCCATCGCAGCACAGCACCCCCGAGATGCTCGCCGAGTATCGGTGGAACCGCGTTGCCGATCTGGCGGAAGGCGGCTGACGGGGGACCAGCGAAACGGAACCGGTCGGGAAATGTCTGTAGCCGGGCGGCTTCCCGGACGGTCAGCGTCCGGTTCTGCCGTGGGTGGATGTACCAGTATCCGTCTTTCGCGATATGCGCGGTGATCGTCCGTGACAGGCCGTCTTCATCGAGCCGCTTGTACTTGTCATCGAAGATGTCGTCACGGTAGCGCTTCATGTCGTCAGGAAGCTGCGAATACCTGGTGTTGGCGTTCATGTGCTCGAACGCACGGGCGTCGTCCTCCCTGACCGGACGGGTGATGTGATCGAAGACCTTCTCCGCATCGGCACTGTCGACGCCTTCACGCATCTTGCGTTGGAAGGAGGTACGCGGGGTGGCATAGTCGGACCAACCTCCCGCGCCGTCTTCCGGTCTCCATCCGCCATCGACCTCGGGCAGGTCACCGATGGCGTTCCACACCGTCACCTTCTCCGGCGTTTCGACCGGCCAATCGAACCGGATTCCACCGCGCAGCGCCACGAGAATCAAACGTTGGCGAAACTGCGGAACCCCGTAACGCCAAGTCTCCACGACGCGTTCCTCGACGGCGTACCCCAGCTCCTCCAGCTCGTGCACCATCGTCCGCAGGATGAACATCTCACGGTCCAGCGCCATGTCCGGGACATTCTCCATGATCACGGCAGGAGGCATTGCAAGTTGAATGACCTCGAGAAAGGATCTCCACAGGTCACGACGCTCGTCGTAGGGATCGCGCAGGCCGTGCCGCACACGATGTTTGATCTTCGAGCGGCCAGCCTTCGAGAAGGGCTGGCACGGGGGGCCGCCTGCAAGAAGTTCGATTCCAGCCTCCCGGATCAACCGGGCGACCTGCTTGACGCGGGCCGGGTCACCGAGGTCCCAGTCCACAGTGAGGCCACCGGAATGGTGTCGGTGCGTCTCCACGCACTCGGCGTCATGGTCTGCCGCCAACACCACCCGGAATCCGGCCGCATCCAGGCCGAGACTCAGGCCTCCGGCGCCGCAGAACAGATCTGCGGCTAACCGCTCCCCAGCGGTCCGTAGGCGCGCGGCATACGCGAGGAAGTCGACCTCTTCGGAAACCGAGTCGGGATGAGGAGCCAGGCGGACGAACGGACCTCGGACGAGCTTTACGCCGTAGGCCCCCTTGCGTATGGCTGGACTCCCGTCCATCGCTCCTCCGCTCGATCCCGGTTCCGCACGGTACCGATGATCACCGACAAGATCCCGTTCTGCGCCCGGGGAACCGTACGTGTCGCCGAAACAATCGTCAGGACCGGGTTCCCCGGCGCCCACCGGAGCGTCTCTACGCCCAAGGCACCCATGCCTACCCACAGTGAGCCGCGATGGCCTACCGCTGCGCACTGGGGTGTGTGGACGCCGCCTCGGATCATGGTTCACCGGCAGATGCCAGGCCGCTCGGGGACCCCGCTGAGCCCCAAATACGAGATCGTCAACCCCGACCCGTCCGGCACGATCGCTCGCTGAGTGCGCTCGCCGATGGCATGACCGAAGACGAACCTAGGACGGCCATGGTCGCGGGCAGCACGCGGCCCACGTGGCTCGCAGCGCGGGTGATCTCGGGCGTTTCGGCATGGGCGCGAGGACCGCGTCGTCCTAGCAGGCGCGGCGGCTCACCGCGTCGACAACCGCTGACGGGTCCCAAGTCTGGTCGACTCGGATGTGCCACCTCGACACGGTCGTAACAACCGGGGAGTGGAGGCTTCTTCTCGGCGCCGGTCGCCACACGGAGACCGAGCTGAATCAGCTCGAGCCGGCAGCTCAACTGCGGTCTCGGGCGGACTGCCGACGTCGTGGAGTCTCGTTGTCGGTGCCCCCCATATCCTGAGAGACGTACACCTGCCGTCGATGGACGGCAGCAGACCGTCAGTCCGCGACCTGGCACAAACCGCCGGAGACCCCATGCCCTGTTTCAGCCCCGACCCCCCGCCCGGTTTCGCGGGGTTGCGGCCCCGTCGGCTCAGCGGAGGTCGGCATGTCTGAACCGGACATCGGCACCTACGCGCACAGCCTGATCGAGGACGTGAGGGCTCAGGCGGAGATGGACGGCGGCGCGCTACACGATGCGTTCACGCAGCTGATGCTGGAGCAGTTCTGCGCCGACGGCCACGCCGAGGACGCCCTCCCCGTCCGGTTCAAGGACCACGGCGTGGAGATCAGCGGTTACGGTGCCTCCTCGGATGACCGTTGCCTGGACCTGTTCCTCACCCAGTACAGCCCCCGGGCGGATGAGGACCACAAGGTCGACCGTGGCGACATTGAGGCAGCCTTCAGACGTCTACAGACCTTCCTCGCGCGTTGCCTGTCCGGGCAGATCGACAAACGCGATCCCGGCTCCGACGTCACCGGCATGTGCACGGTGATCAACGAGAGATTCGGCCGGGTCGAGAAGATACGGTTTCTGTTCATCACCAACGCCCGCAGCGTCATGCGCGACCGGCCTCCGCCGCTGTCCCTCCAAGGCAGACCCGTCTCCCGGGAAGTCTGGGACCTTCGCCGTCTGGCCAACTGGGCTGCGTCGGGCAGCAAAGCCGAACCGATTGTTGCGGAGTTCCCGCAAGGGCTCCCGTGCCTGGCCACACCGCGCACCAACGAGGACTACTCTGTCTTCCTGGCCATCGTGCCCGGCGGGGACCTGGCAGAACTGTACTCGAACCACGGCGCCCGGCTTCTGGAGCTGAACGTGCGCTCGTTCCTGCAGGTCCGTGGCGGCGTCAACAAGGGAATCTCCGAGACCTTACGCACCAACCCCGATCGGTTCCTCGCCTACAACAACGGCATCGCGGCCACGGCCTCGAGGGTGGACTTCGAGGATCTGCCGCCGGGGCGGCAGCTGATCCGGCGTATACACAACCTGCAGATCGTCAACGGCGGGCAGACGACAGCCACCATCCACCATGCCCACCGCAACGGCGTCGACATCGGTCGGGTGCAGGTCCAGATGAAGCTGACGGTCATCTCGCCGGACCGGCTTGACGACATCGTGCCGCAGATCTCGGCCTACTCAAACACCCAGAATCGGGTGACCGCATCGGACCTCAAAGCCAACAGCGGCTTCCACGTCGACGTCGAGCGGATCATGCGCACGCTCTGGGCTCCCGCCACCCCAGCTCATCCGCACGACACCCACTGGTTCTATGAACGCGCCCGCGGCCAGTACTCCAACGCTTTCGCCCGCGAGAGCACCCCGGGTCGACAGAAGATCTTCAAGACGGTGAATCCTCCCGCGCAGAAGTTCACCAAGTCGGACCTGGGGAAGTTCACCCACTCGTGGGAGATGCTGCCGCACGTGGTCAGCCTCGGCGCGGAGAAGAACTTCGTGATGTTCTCGGAGGAGCTTGAGGCCAACCCGGTCATGGTGGACAAGGACTACTGTCGCCGCTTGGTGGCCAGGGCCATTCTCTTCCGTCGTACTGACAAGATCGTCGCGAAGCAGAACTTCGGTGGCTACAAGGCCAATATCGTCGCCTACACGATCGCCAAGCTCGTGCAGGCGACCGGCCGGCGCATCGACCTGGAACGCATCTGGCGGGAACAGGATCTCTCGCCGGCTCTGCGCGCCGCCCTCGCCGAGTTGTCCGCGCTGATACAGAAGGTCATCACGTCGCCGCCGCCCGGCCGGGCCAACGTCGGCGAATGGACCAAGCGGCCCGAGTGCTGGAACGCGGTATGTGACATCGACTGGGTCGTGCCGCCGGACCTGGAGGCTGAACTCACCGAGCTGGACACCTATGCCGACGACCTGCAGTTGGTCAGACGCACCTCTCCGCGGGACTGGTCCGATCTAGCGACCTGGGGCGAGGCCACCGGCACCCTCGACCAGACGCAGCGGCACACCGCCACCGAACTCGCCCACGCCTTGGCCAACGGCTGGGATCCGGCAGGCAAACACGTACGCGCCGGCGTGGAGCTGATGCGGCACGCCAGACGCCGTGGGTTCCAGCAGGCGGCTGGCATCTGACCCGTTCCGTTCCACCCCGAGCCGTGGAGTTGTGATCATGTCCGAGTGGTGCCAGGAGATCCCGACCGAGGGCTCCGTGGAGCTCCCCCCGGATCCGCGTGCGCTGGAGGCCCTCGGACGCAATCATTCGCTTGAGACGGCTCTGGCCGACCTGGTCGACAACTCCATCGACGCTACCGCCTCACAGGTACTCATCCGGTTCGTGCGGGACGGTATCCGGCTCATCGGGCTCTACGTGGTGGACGACGGGACGGGAATCGCACCCGAGGCCATCGACGCCGCGATGACGGTGGGCGGGCGACGCGACTACAGCAGCACCGACCTGGGCCGATTCGGACTGGGCCTCAAGGCCGCCTCGTTCAGCCAGGCCGCGAGCCTCACCGTGCTTTCCCGCGCCGACGGACATGATCCGGTCGGCCGGCGGTGGCTGCTGGACCCACGCCGGCGCGCCTTCAACTGCGACAAGGTGCCGGCTGACTTTGCCGCCGCCGAGCTGGACCGCGGCTGGCCGATGCCGATCGGCCGGTCCGGCACGGTAATCCGATGGGACGCCGTGAGCGGCTTCCCTGCTTCCGATGAACCTGAGCACGTTGAGGAGTTCCTCAGTCGTACCGTGTCACACCTTCAGGGACACGTCGGTCTGATGTTCCATCGCATCCTCGCCGACTCCCGGGTGCGTATCCGTATCCGTATCGATGTCGAGGACACCCGACATGGCGTCGGCGTCACCCACGAAGTCCGGCCGCTGAACCCCTTCGGCTATCCGCGTAGGTTGCCGGGCTGGCCCAAGAGCCTGGTTGCAGAGGCCAACGGCACCCGTCTCGTCCTGCGCTGCCACATCTGGCCCGGCCGGTCCAACCTGCCCGAGTACCGGCTGCCCGGCGGAGCCGAGCAGCGGCAGGGTATCTATTTCTACCGCCGTGACCGACTCCTGCACGCTGGCGGATGGGAAGGTGTGCACTCGGCTGACAAGAAGCTGCAGCTCGCCAGGGCAGCGATCGACATTGACGGTGACGTCTCCGGCCTGTTCGTCATGAACCCCGAGAAATCCCGGGTTTCCGCTGGTCCCGACTTCGCCCGAATGATCAGCTCGGCCAGGGCGACCGACGGTACCACCATCACTGACTACCTGCATGCCGCCGAGGCGGCCTGGATCGCGGCCAATCAGCGGGCCACAGCACAGCGGTCCGCGGTCCTGCCACCGGGCCGTGGGCTGCACCCAGGCGTCTGTCGGGAAATCCGGGACGAGTTGCCCCAGCGCAACGAGGAGCCGCTCAACATCCTTTGGAAGCCGCTCACCGGCGACGACTTCTTCAGCATTGACCGCACCACCAGAACGGTGTGGATCAACCAGGCCTACCGGAGAGCGCTCCTGGGCGGTCGCCGCGGCGGACTCAACGACCTGCCTGTGATCAAGTCGCTGCTGTTCCTGCTGACCGAGCAGGTCTTCGAAGGCTCGCATCTCGGTGCCCGGGACAAGGACAACATCGAGCTGTGGCAGGAAATCCTCACCGCTGCCGCTAGAGCGGAGAAATTCACCTACGAGGCGCGCACGTGAATCCCACCGCCGGGCGCCACCTCAGCGTCGACGACTTCAACCACTACGTGCACACCGCTGTTCCCATCGAGCATCCAATTCCGGGCGCACCGAGAATCCTGCTGTTCACCGACCCACAACGGGCCCGAATTGGTCTGCGCGGGCCAGCCGTCCCCAATGAGACACCACCTGCCGGCGGACTGGAGAATCTCACTGTCCACGCCGTACACCACGACGGACAGCGGATGATCGAGGTCGCCGTTACCGACCCGGCGATCTTCACCGATGCGTACCCGCTGCTGTGTGCGGTCGCCGACCGCGTCCAGCTCGACGGACACCCGCTCACCAGAGCCCTTGCGGAGACTGTGCGTCGCTTCGGACACCTCCTACGTCGAGAGGACAGTCTGCCGATCGAGGTCGAGGCTGGTCTCTTTGGTGAGCTTCTCCTTGTCGCTGGGTTGGCACACACGACAGGGACCGCTGCGGCACTTGAAGCCTGGGGCACCCATCCGCGCGAGGAACACGACTTCGGTCTTCCCGGCTTCGACGTGGAGGTCAAGACCACGACCTCGGAGCGGCGTACCCACTGGATCTCCTCTCTGACACAGCTCGTCCCGACCGGTCAACGGCCGTTGTGGCTCGTGTCAATCCAGATCACCCGGGCCAGCACCGACGGAACAACTCTGCGCGAACTGGTCCGGCATGTGGGCGAATTCTTCGCCGCCACCGGCGACCCGGATCCCTTCGATGCACGGCTGCGGTCGGCCGGCTGGCACGACACCGCCCACGCCCAGCAGCGGTGGCACCTGAGGACCCGACCGGTCGGCTTCGCGGTCACTGCCGGATTCCCCCGCCTGACCCCGGACCTGCTGACGGCGGCCGGAGTCGACCCGACACATGTACCCGACGTCAAGTACCGACTCGATCTCACCGGCCGCCGTCAGGACGTCTGCCCGGACGATCTCGCACAGGTACTCGCGGTCGTACGACAGGAGCTGCCATGAGCGACACGGTCACCACCGCCTACAGCGCCGCACTCGACGGCATGCAGCGCACCGGCCCGAAGCGGCTGCACGAACTGGCCGCCATGCTGGGCGACGACCCCGGCCTCGCCGACGGCTCGGCACTCACCAACCACCTCGGAGACGCTGGCCCCGAAGACGCGCTGCGTCAGCAGCTCGCCCACGCGCTGGCTGCATGGGACTACACCGAGACCGACTCCAGCTGGGCCGCCGGCACCAACCGGAACACCGCGGAGCGACGGGCCGCCATCGTCATCGCGCTCGGTGTCGACGACACGACCGCGGCGATGTTCGCCGACCGTTTCCCGTACGCCGCACCGGACGCCCCGATCGTCATCGCTGACGACTGGGAGGACTGGCGCACCAGTGCCCGCCGCGCCGAGCGTGACTTCTACTGGGCCCACTACAGCCGGTACCTGAAGCAGAAGGGGTGGGACCCGGCGGCCGTCGCCGGGCTGGACGACGCCACTGAAGAGGTGGTCCGGCGGTTGTCCGACCCGACACGGGCGATGGCCTACCAATCGAAGGGGCTCGTCGTCGGATACGTGCAGAGCGGTAAAACAGCCAACTTCACCGGCGTGGTCGCCAAGGCCGTCGACGCCGGGTACCGGCTGATCATCGTGCTGACCGGCACGACGAACATGCTGCGCGCCCAGACGCAACGGCGCCTCGACATGGAACTGTGCGGACGCGAGAACCTCGAACGCGAGATCTCAACCCACGACCAGGAGGGCCACGACTACCACGACGACCCCGATTGGGCGGCGGACAACTTCATCAGGCACGGTGGCCATCCGTCCGCGTCGGGATTCCCTGACATCCATCGCCTCAGCAACCACGCCGGCGACTATCGAAAGCTACGACAGGGATTCTCCGCACTGGAATTCGAACGCCGCGAACGCAACCGCAAGCTGTTCGATCCCGCCAACCTGTACACCAGCAACGCCCGGCTCGTGGTGGCGAAGAAGAACTCCAGCGTGTTGAAGGGTCTCGTCGCCGACCTCGGACGCATCACCGACCGCCTCGGCGAGGTACCGGTCCTGATCATCGACGACGAATCGGACCAAGCGTCGGTCAACACCACCAACCCGAGCAAGTGGAAGACCGACAGCAGGGAACGCACTGCCATCAACCGACTCATCGCACAGCTGCTACGGATGATGCCGCGTGCACAGTACGTCGGGTACACCGCCACGCCGTACGCCAACGTCTTCATCGATCCGTCGGATGTCGAGGACATCTTCCCCCGCGACTACCTCGTCTCCCTTCCCCGGCCCTCCGAATACATGGGCTCCGAAGACTTCCACGACTTCGACGAAGACTGCCCTGTCGACCAGCGCCCGCTGCGGACCTCGAAGGAACGGGCACATGTCCGGTTCCTCAGCGACGAACCCGACGATGACGAACTCCGCCGCGCGCTGGACATGTTCGTCCTCACCGGTGCGGTCAAGGTCCACCGCAATCGGTACGGCCAGAGGCTCCACCAACACCACACCATGCTCGTCCACGAGGCCATGGCCAGGGACGCACACCGGGACGCTGAGAGGGTGATCACGCACCTGTGGAACACCGGCGGCTATTACAGCGCCTCCGGCCTCGCCCGGCTGCGGGACCTGTACCGCACCGACGTCCTGCCAGTCGCACAGGTCCTGACAGACCTCCCGACCCCTCAGGACTTCAATGACCTCAAGCCCGACATCGCCGAGGCTCTGCGACTGATCAACCCGGCCGACCGCAACGCCAGTCCCGTCATCGTTGTCAACAGCGACAAGGAGCTGGAAAAGCAGCAGGAGAGCCTCGATTTCGACAAGAGGCGGGTGTGGCGGATCCTCGTCGGTGGGAACAAACTCGCCCGGGGATTCACGGTCGAGGGCCTCACCGTCACCTACTACCGGCGCACCACCAAACAGGTCGACACCCTGATGCAGATGGGTCGCTGGTTCGGATTCCGGCGCGGCTACCGCGATCTCGTACGGCTGTACACGACACCGGATCTCCACGACATGTTCGCCGCCGCATGCCGGGACGAGGAGTTCCTGCGCGGTGAGCTGCGCCGCTACGGCACCCCGGCGGACGGAGAGCGTCAGATCACCCCGGGGCAGGTCCCGGTGCTGGTAGCCCAGCACCGACCCGACCTCCGACCGACCGGCCGCAACAAGATGTGGAACGCGAAGCTGGTGGAGAAGGCCTCGCCCGGCGGATCGATGGAACCGGTCGCCTACCCTGAAAACTCCGACGCCGTGCGTCGCAACACAGAACGCTGGCTTCCGATCCTCGACGCCGCCCAACGCATCGAATGCTTCAACGTTCCCGGTGCCCGCACCACCTACCAGGCCCGCATAGCCATCGTCGACCATCGTGATCTTCTCACCGTGCTCGGTGGCCTCACCTGGCTCGGGCGGGACACCTTCCAACCGGAACTGGCCTGGCTACGCAGCCTCACACACGACCAGCTCGACCGGTGGGTGGTCATACTGCCGTACCAGACTCGGATCACCACGCGACGCACCATCCTCGGTCGCGGTCCGTACAGCATGTTCGAACGGCAAAGGTCGAACACCGGTTCATTCCAGGTGTTCAGTGAATCCCGGCACCGCAACGCGGCTGACCGCATCGCGGGTCTCATCACCCGCTCTGAAACCCCCGACCCTACCGCCGACAGCCTCAACGGTGGCCGAACCGGAGCTGTCGTGCTGTACCCGGTAGTCAAGCGCGACACGCTTACCGGCGACCCTGATGGCCCCATCGACCCGGCGAAAGTCACCATGGCCACCTACATCGTGACGCCACTGAGTACCGCGCCCACCGACGGCAAACTGATCAAATGGGTGGCGGTCGACAGCCTCAACCCAGCGGCCATCGTCGTGGACGCCCAGTAGCAGGTGGTGCACCTACGCGCGGCCCGTCTCGGGCTCAACTACGTTTTACCCGCTCGTCGATTCAGCCGTGCAGCGTAGGGGTTCCCGTGCCGTCCCTCTCCGCCGACGGTGACGACCAAATCCGGAGTTCGGCAGGCTGGGGCCTGCGCATGGTCCATCGGATTCGGAACCAGGTGGCACAGCGAGAGATGTCGGTGACCTGTGTGACGGCATTGTCAGGTTGTTCAGCGTCTGGGGTGGCCGGGTTGTCTTCACCCGGGATGTGGCTCTGCGGCGACCGGGGTCAGGCGGCTGCGGGCACGCCGACGACCTCGTTCCAGGCGGTGAATCGGGTGTCCATCTTGAGTAGTTTGCGGAAGAACCTGGTGGCGGCCTTCGCGTTACGCCGGGAGGTGACCAGAATGTCCAGGACGGTGCCGTGCTGGTCCACCGCCCTCCACAGGTAGTGGACCTTGCCGTTGATCTTGATGAACACCTCATCGAGGTGCCACTTGTCTCCTGGGCGGGGTCGCCGGCGGCGCAGTCCGTTGGCGAAGCTCTGCCCGAACTTGCGGCACCACTGGTGGACACTCTCGTAGGAGACGATCACACCGCGTTCGGCCATCATCTCCTGCACGTCGCGCAGGCTCAGCGGGAACCGGTAGTACAGCCACACGCAGTGGCTGATGATCTCCACCGGGAACCGGTGACCCCTGTACGGCGACG
>QHBY01000195.1 GCA_003244245.1 Pseudonocardiales bacterium | reverse complement strand
GAGGTTATTTCATCGCGAGTCCTTAGTACGACCGCCGGTCACGTGTGCCTGCGCCGTGTAGAGAACCTTGCTCATCCCTGCTCCCGTTCGACGTTGGTCTCCAAACCACCGGTTGGCCGCTGTGGCCGGGTCCACCGTCCGAGACCCTGGCTGGCTGGTGAGAGGGCCGCGGTGGCCAGGAACATCTCGTAGCCGCTGGTGTGTCGATATGGACACCGTACGACCATGGCGGAGTCTGGCGATCCCAGGCAGATAGGCGCTCAAGCCGACACCCACAGCCCGTGGGTCGATCGCTGTGCGTCGGACGAGGAACGGTATGAAGGACTGGTGCGTGACAAGGGAGAGGACTGACCGCGATGAGCCGGAAGCGAGAGGACTGATCACGATGCGTTGGGCGGTGGGATTCGCGTTGTTGATGGCGCTGGCATTCGCGCTCACCTTCGGGTATCACCTCGGTGCGGCATACATTGATCAGGTGGTTGCCCGGTGAGCCGACGAGGGCGTCAGTGACATCGGCAACAACGCCACGGACAATTTCGTCCACCACCTCTGCGCCCCCTCAAGGAGGAGCAGCAGCGGGACAACCTCACCAACCGGCGCTCCGAGCGGGTGACCACACTCATCACCTGGTGGTCGACGGGGACCGAGGTGCGTCTGCGGACCGGTCAGCACGGCATTCCCGGGCCTGGCTGTTTCGACGACCGCGCACGCAGGGTGTCCCGCGGTGAGGGAGGCCACAAAACAGCCTGTCCCATACGCATGTACACCTTGGCGCTGACGGCGCTACAGAACTTCTGGACAGCGCGCGGCGGTGGAGCCGTGCGCCCGCCGACCTCGACGATGCCCTACCTAATTGGCTCGTCGCCGGCTTTCCGATCGCGGTGAACGAGTCCCCCGGTACCGCCGAGATGCATCCGAGCGGTGACGAGCTGCTGTGCGCGTTAACGCCGAGCAGCTCGGCTACGACGTGATCCTCGTGCCCGACCATCTGGGTATGCCTGCGCCGTTCCCGGCTCTTGTGGCCGCGGCGGGTGTGACGGAGCGGCCACGGCTGGGGACGTTCGTGCTCAACGCGGCGTTCTACAACCCGACTCTGTTAGCCCGGGACGTCGCTGCGACTGACCAGCTCACCGGCGGGCGTCTGGAACTTGGTCTCGGCACCGGTTACGTGCGCGATGAGTTCGACACCGCAGGGCCCCGCTCCGGCTCCGGCGGAGAACGGGTCGACCACCTCACGTCGGCGAGGTCGGCAGGATCACTCGAACCGGGACGGGTCGCCGGCGCCCCGGCGGACGATCTCGGGTTCGGATCCGCACAAGTCGATCACGGTCGTCGGCTCGGTTCCGCAGTCGCCGGAGTCGATGACCGCGTCGACCTCATGGTCGAGCCGCTCCTTGATCTCCCAGCCTTGGGTCAGCGGTTCGGGCTCGTCCGGGAGCAACAGCGTGGACGACAGCAGCGGTTCGGCCAGCTCGGCGAGCAGCGCCTGCGCGACGGCGTGCTGCGGGATCCGCACTCCGACAGTCTTCTTGTTCGGGCGCAGCAGCCGGCGCGGGACCTCCTTGGTCGCGGGCAGGATGAACGTGTAGCTACCCGGGGTCGAGGCCTTGATCAGCCGGAACGCCGCGTTGCTGACGTAGACGAATTGGCCGAGCTGGGCGAAGTCCCGGCACACCAGAGTGAAGTGATGCTTGTCGTCGAGGTGGCGGATTTCGCGGATCCGGCGCAGGCCGTCGGAATTGCCGAGCTGGCACCCAAGGGCGAAGCAGGAGTCCGTGGGGTAGGCGATGAGCCCACCGCCGTGGACCAGTTCGACCACCTGACTGATCGCTCGCCGTTGCGGGTCGACCGGATGCACATCGAAGTACCGCGCCATGCCGGGGAGCTTAGGGCCCGCGCTCATGTCAGTGCGGGCAGCGACATCTGACCGGGGGCGTTGCGGTCGAACGCGGAGCCGGCGGCCTGGTCGTTCCAGTTGCGCACCGCAGCGGTGGCCTCCGTGCTCTGCTTGTTCGTCACCATGGGCGCCTGCTCGGTGAGGTGGAGGTCGGCGTCGACGGTGAAGCCCCACGTGGCGACCACGTAGACCTTGCCGGTGTCGGCTCCGGATCGGCAGACCACCATGGTCTCGAACTGCCACGTGGTGTTGGGCTGGTTCCAGCTAGAGCGGTCCCGCATCGTGGCCGGCGTGGCCGGGGTGGACTTCTTCCATGCGGTCAGCTGGGGACTGCCCGTCCCGTCGTCCTTCATCCCGTACCAGCCGTGCTTCTTGCCGCTGCGCCGGTCCACGCTCGTGGCCGACGGTGTCTGGCGTTTTTGGTTGGCCTGATCGGGGTCGGTGTTGGACCCGCTCGCGGTCTCGACGAGGCGGACCGTCTGGATGAACGCGATCTCGTCAGCGTTGACGACGGCGGGGTCGGGCGCGAAGGCAATGTGGATCTTGTGGGTGTACCACCTGCCCGTGGCCTCGTCGCCGTCGATCCTCTCGTCGACCTTGGTCTCGAACTTGCCGAACGCGGCCCCAGCCGCGATCTTGGTCGCCGGGACGCCCTTGCCCTGCAGTTCGACGGCGATCGCAAGCTGGAGCACAGTGCCGACACCGCCGAGCGCGGAGCGTGCGCGGGCCACGGCATCCTGGAGCAGGCGCAGCTGGTCGATCGTGAGCGGTGCCAGCTTGCTCGTCGGCACGGCCAGCTTCGCGAGCGACGTCGCCGCGGTGGCCCAGTCGCCCGCCGTGACGGCGTCGTCGAAGGCCTTGCCGTTGGGGCTGTTGACGGGCTGTGGCGACGGCGGTGACATCACAGGCGCCGGGGAGTCGGGGTGGCTCCGGGCGAGCGTCGGGGGCACCTCGCGATCATGCCAAACTTCTCGATGTCCTGTGGAGCGGCCTTTCGGGTCTGCGGGAGAGGGTTGGGTGATGTCGGTGGCCGCCGCGTTGAGGAACACCGCAGGCAGGTGCGCTGCGGCAGTAGTAGCCATGCTGATCGCTATCAGTGCGGGCGGCTGCAGTGCCCAGCCTCGGGACCGGCGGCGGCGGCCCCAGGGTTGGCCGGCGTCCACCCCTGCGACCCGGCTGCTCTCGGTGCCACTGCACCTGCAGGAGGTCCGTTCCGGGCTCCCGGGGGTGTCACATTCAGCTGCGCGACGCTATCCGTGCCGTTGGATCATCCTGGGCTGCGAGCGGCTCCCCAGCAGCCCGGGCAGCTCCAGCTGCAGGTCGCGATGGCCGACAACACCGCCGCGCCGCGCGGTGTGCTGATGTGGCTGGTCGGCGGCCCGGGTGAACCAGGGGTGGGGTTGACCGCTGTGATCGCCCACCAGTTCGACCCGGCGGTACTGCGCGACTACCGGCTGGTGATGATCTCCTCGCGCGGCACCGGCGCCGGCGCGTTGCAATGCCCGCAACCACAGCAAGTGATGGGCGACTCGGATCAGGCGGTGCCGCCGTCCAGCGCTGTACCGAGACCACCGTGAGCGAGGCGCCCTGCACCTCGTACTGCCCCGCCACCAGCACACCGGGGGCCAGCTTCGGCGTGAACGAGAACGACGCGCCGTCCTGCGGGCAGAAGCCCTCCGCGCGGCCGGGCCTGCCGTCGCGGCTGCGCCCTACCGGGTTCCCGCAGCGGCTGCAGAAGCGCTTGTCCTCCGCCACTTGCGGATCGACCAGCAGCGCGCTCGCCGGGTCGAGGCGCGGCACCGGCGGCACGTCAACGAGACCGCCGCCCAACCGGACGTGCGCCGAGCTGGTCGCCGACGTCCCGGCCGAGCCGTGCGAGACGCCCGGCTGCTCGTGCCACGGGTGCCGCTGGGGACGTTGGGGACGCTCGTCGCCGCTGTACTCGGCGTGGCGGGCGCGGCGTGCCCGCACCCGTCGCAGTAACCGTCCTCCAGCACGCCGCCGCAGCCGGGCCGGGCGCACGGTGACCCGTTAGCCGCCGCCGTCATGCCGACCTGCTTCCTGCGGCGGCTTGCATGAGCCGCTGATATGCGGCCAGAGCCCGCGTCGCGGCGGCAAGGTCACAGGGCCTGGTCCGCAGCAGCTGCCGGATACGGTCGTCGAGGGCCAGGGCATCGGGGTGCTCGGCGTGCCCGAGCCGGGTGGCCTTGGCCCGATACGCCTCGAACCGCCCGCACAGCTCCGCGCGGCGGTCCTGCAAACCGGTGGCCCGTTCGTGGGCGGCGCGAATCTCGCCCGCCGCGTCGTCGATCGCGTCTCGCAGTTCCACCAGGGCCGTTGCGCGCGCCGGCCACCCTGCCGGGCCGGCCACAGCGGCCAGGCGGCTGCGAAGCGCCGGCAGCCGGTCGGGCGGCGCGGCCAGGCCCGTGTCGGCGATCAACTCCTGTGCGCGTTGCCGGGCTTGCTCCTCCTGCCGCCGGAGGGCGTCGATCTCACGCAGGGTTGCCGCCAGCTCCGCCAGCTGGTTGTTCCAGTCCTCTCGCAGCGCCGCCAGCCCGGCGAGCCGGGCCGACACTGCGGCGACCTCCGTGTCGAGCGCGGCCAGCACGTCCGCGGCCGGCCGTCCGGCGAGCGACAAGGGGTCGGTGGCGCAGGCGAGGCGCAGGTCGTCGATCCTCGCGATGAGCGCGGTGACGGCGCCCCGGGCCGGGTCGACCCCCTCCGGATCGAGACCCTCGGCCAGCTCCTGGGCAGCATGCACGCGCTCGGCCAGCGGGGTCAGCCCGGCGAGAAAGGCCTGGTTAAGCACATCGCAGCTCACCACCACCTCGCTGACCTGCTCGAAGGCGGCGTCCATCCGGGCGCTGAGCTGTTCCAAGGTGATCGTCTCGACGTGCTCGGCCACCCCGGTCAGCCGACGCACAGGCAGTGCGACCGCCGTCCGCGCCACCTCGATCGAGGGCTCCACGAGCAGGTGACGCAGCTCGGTGAGCTCGCGGTCGCCGGGCCGGGTCCGCCGGGCCCGGACCGTCCGCGCGGCGGCCACGACCGCCTGGTAGGTCCCGAAGTCCTGCCACAGGCCGGCGAGGATGTCGCGCGCCGAGGCCCAGCGCTCGGCGGTCCGCCCGGTCGGGGTAATGGTGCACAGCATCCGGTGTCCCGGATGGTTCTCCAGCTCGACCAGCGCGGTAGCCATCCGGCCCTCGGCCTCTGCCCGGTGGACCAGCTGGGTACTCAGCGCGTTGCCGCTGTCGCGTCGGTCCGTCATCCCGGTCTCCCGACCCCGCAAAGCCGGGCGGTCAGAGCGCCGACCACGGTGGATACCGTCGCGAGTTTCACGCGGTAATGGTGTCACTCGAACGTGTGCAACCCCAGTTCTGGCGTACTGCGAGTGATCGTATCCAGCGCTAATGGCGCAACCTTCGTCCGTCGTTCACTGCGGGTTCATCCCTAGCAGCGTCCGGGGCGACAACGCCGATGCCCAGCCCCACCGCGCCCATCAGCCAGCGGGCAGGTCTCGGCAGTTCACGTAGTGTTTAGCAGCGGTTAATGGTTCGTCTGTTGTCCGGTGGTGTCTGCGCCATCAACTATCAGCATATGGCGCGGATGGAGTACTACCACGATGTGTCCGCACCTCGGGCCCAGGAACTGTTACCCGCTGCATTCGCGGTCGTGCGCAACGGCTCGGGCCGGATCCTTCTGGTGCGCCGCGCCGATGACGGGTACTGGGAACTACCCGGAGGCCGGGTCGAAGTCGGGGAATCTGCCTCGGCAGCGGTGGTACGTGAAGTCGCCGAGGAAGCCGGCGTCACCATCCAGGTCACCGAACTCGCCGGGGTGTACAGCGACCCTGGTCATGTGCTGGCTTACCCCCACGGCGAAGGGATTTACCAACAGCTCGCGGTGTGCTTCCATGCTGTCACCTCAGCCCAGGAGGCCCAGCCCGATCAAGATGAGACCAGCGCCGCGGCGTGGTTCGATCCCGAACAAGCAACACAGCTGATGATGCACCCAGCCGTGCGCCAGCGCTTGACAGACGCACTGACCGAGTCCCACCGGGCACACTTCGACTAGCCACCGAACTCGCCACTGTTCCGGCTGGCCGGTCCAACCATCGAGCGCGATCCCAGTCTCCGTGAGATGATCAGCTGCTACCGATGGGATCGGCCATGACTTCAGCCGAGCAGGTTGTCAACGACTTCCGCCACGTCCCCCGAGGAGCCGGTCATTCCGAACAGACCCGGCAGGCGCTGCGGGAGGCGTTGCGGACCGTAGATCTTTTGGACAGCCTGCAGGGCCTGTCGGTGAAGGAACTCGACGACGACGAGGCGCTCCTCGTCGGCTCCGATGGTCGTGAGATCACCACGTGGCAACAGGACTACCCGTACACCGAACGGATGAGCCGTGCGGAGTACGAGCGCACCAAGCGGCCCCTGCAAATCGAGCTGTTGAAAATGCAGTCCTGGATCAAGGACAGCGGGCAGCGGGTCGTGGTGCTCTTCGAGGGCCGTGACGCGGCGGGGAAGGGGGGCACCATCAAACGCTTCACCGAGCATTTGAATCCGCGCGGGGCGCGAGTGGTGGCATTGGAGAAACCAAGCAAGCGAGAGAGCACACAGTGGTATTTCCAACGCTATTTCAGTCACCTTCCCGCCGCGGGGGAGATCGTGTTATTCGACCGATCGTGGTACAACCGCGCCGTCGTCGAACGCGTCATGGGCTTTTGCACCCCCAGCGAGTACCGGGAGTTCATGGAACAGACCCCGGGATTGGAACAGGCGTTGGTCGACAGCGGCATCCACCTGGTCAAGTTATGGTTCTCAGTCTCTCGGGCCGAACAGCGGACCCGGTTCACCATCCGGGTCATCGACCCGCTGCGGCAGTGGAAGCTCAGCCCCGTCGACCTGGCCGCCCTGGATCGATGGGACGACTACACCCGAGCGAAAGAGGCCGTGTTCCAGTGCACCGACACCCCATCGGCGTCGTGGACGGTAGTGAAGAGCAACGACAAGAAACGTGGTCGGATCGCGGCGCTGCGCTGGGTCCTGTCCACTCTGGACTATCCGACCAAGGACCCCGCTGTGGTCAGCACACCCGACCCTCTCATCGTCGGCCCACCAGCCCAAGTTTATGAGCAGAGTGAACGTAATAACTGAATCGGGCGGGATCAGCCTTTCAGCCAGGCGGTATTCTTACGTTTGCGCATCCGTTTCCACGTCGCCGGTAGGTTGTTCTCGGCCCGCTCGGCACGGGCCGCCTCGGCTGCGTACATGAGGCCGTAGGTGAAGCCGTTTCCACCGTCGACGTGGGCCTGTGCGGCGAGCTCGCGCAACACGGGCCGTGACACGGCGCTGTCCTGGTGCTCGCCGAGTAGTTCCTGAACGAACTTCAGGCGCTTGCGCAGCCGCGCAGCCGGCTTGCCCATCGTGGGCCTGACGGCCTCGGTGGCATAGCGCAGCCGTTTGGCAGCCTTGCGGGTCTCATGCAAAGCACGGTCACGTTCCTCACCGGGTGGTTGGTGATCCGCGTCGGCCATCCGCGATTCAACCCGGCGGTAAGCCCGCCGGACGCTCTTGGGCAGCTCACGCTTGGCTTTGCGGGTCGCGCGGGCGGTAACCGGAGAGTCGCCGAGCAGGACGTCGATCCGATCGTGCAGGGCCAGGTATCGGTCACTGTCCAGTGCAGCGAGGGCCACATCTCGCGCGTCGGCCTGCCGGCGCTCGAAGGATCGGGTGAACGCAGCATGGACCGGTCCGAGCTTGAGCTCGTCGGGCAACTCCGTCAGCATCGACGCGATCCGCTCACCCATCACCTCCGCATCCCGCGCTCCGCCCAGCTCTCCGGCCACCCACTTCAGTTCCGCTACCAGCTCCCGGGTATCGTCCCGGTCGATGACCCGACCGAAGGCTTGCAGCGCGCTACGCATCCGGCGGGCGGCAACCCGCATCTGGTGGACCGCGTCCGGTGCGTCGCGCCGCACCAGCGGGTCATACCGGCGCAGCCGCTGGGCCTGCGCCGCCAGGTAGGCCAGCACGACATCCCCGGCTGACCGCGCAGAATCAGGGTTCGGCGTGACGACCCGGGGAGGCATCCGGTCGGCCAGCACCCGGCCCAGCTTCGAGGAGAAGCCCGCGCGCTGGGCGCCCACCTTGAGCAGCCGACGCTCGATCCGGTCCAACAGTTTCCGCTGACCATGCTCGCCGAGCTCGACTTCCACCTCGCGCCAGGACACGGTCGTGGTCTGCTCACCCATGGTCTTGGCGGTCACGTGGTCCTCGACCAGTTCCGCCAGCGCCTGCCCGTCTGCGCCGACGATCACCCAGCGACGACGCCGGGTGTCCAGCTCGGCAACAGGGGCCAACGGTGCGCCGCGCGTGTACACCCGCGTCAGTGCCACCAGCTCGGCCGGCGGCCGGCGCGCGGAACGTCCCAGCGGTAGCCGCAGCTCCTCTCGGCTGTCCTTGCCCGCCGGTAGCTTCAGATGCCAACCCGCGTCGGACCCGCCCTCCCGACGCCGCAACGTCACCCCGCCACGTATCAGGCGCAAATCGGCGGTGTCGAAGTACACCGCCGCCAAATCTTGTTCCTGCGGCCCAGTCCCCGTATCGAATCCGAGCAACCCCGCTGGATCCAGCAGTTCCAGTCCCTCGATCGCCTCGTACTTGCGCTCGGTCTCCCGCATCGTCGTCATTGCCCTGTCCCTTCTCCGCTGCTGTGGGGATACCCCATAGACCCCTGGGTGTAACCCATCCGTGGCCCAGCTGTTGCCCTTTCTTCACCGTGTTCGCCATAGTTTCCGTATGGGGAGCATCGGCATTGAGGCTGATGACATGGCGGATTTCCACTGCGGCTACGTCGCTGGCCGCTACCGGGACGGTGCCCTGAGTGATACCTGGACCGACGTCACACGATGCGCCGAACGAACTTTCCTCGCCTACGTAGCCCGCTGCGGATGCGGCTGGCTTGGAGATCCCCAACCAGCCAACCCCGATGGTTACTACACCTGCCAGCATGAGTTGATCAGCACGCACCTCTCCTCCTGCGCCGGCGGCACCTTGGCTGGGTTGCACCCCACGGTCGCCCGACGACATGCTCGTGGGTCCTGACGTCATCGACGGCCGCACGGCTTCGCTGGCACACCCCGCCATCAGCGTCAGTGCGGCGGTCGAGCGCTTCCGGCGGGCGGTCCAGTCGACGGACCTGAGGGCACGTCGGAAGCGCAACGCAGTCACATGACGCTCGCGAGGACGGCCGCGTAGTCCTTATTGCGGTCCGGACCACCCGTGCCGCGTTGCGCCCAGGTCAGGTGCTTGACCGGCTCGTAGCGGCAGGTGGTGCCGGTGATGACCGATCGGTCTAGGTGCGCGCCGAGCTCGGGCAGCACCGCTGCGATGCGGTGGATCGCCTCCCGCAGGCGGGCGGTGACGGCCTTGCGGGCCCGTTCGGTGGTGCTGGTCCCCAGCGTGCGGGGACGCCCGGCGAGTCCGGTGGCTTGGCTGAGCTCGGCGATCAGCGCGGTACGTTGCGCGTCGAGGTGCTGCGCACGTCCGATGTCGTGGTCGGTGTGTGCGTCGGCCAGGTCCTCGTCGAGTTCGGTGAGCCGGCGCCGGTAGTCGGCGCGTGCGGTGGGGTCGAGCAGGGTTCCGGCGTCGCGGTCGTGGTTTCCGGCGCCGGCCAGTTCCAGCACGTGGACGTCCGTACCGGGTCGAGCCAGCAGCACAGCGAGGTCGGTCAGTCCCTTGAGATCACGCAGGTACGCCGAGCAGCCGTTGTAGCGGACCCGACCACAGCTCTCCGTCGCGGCGTAGCTCCGCGTCGGCCGCGGCTTCGGGCAGCCGGGCACCTGACGAGGTCGTCAGCCGCCCGGCAACGCCGTGCAGGCCGAGCATCCGCAGCCAGCCCAGCAGCGCGCTGAGCGTGATTTCCAGGCTCCCCGAGCGCGGCTAGCTCGACGCTGGTCTCAGCCTCCCACGCCGTCGCGCCGAGCCGCTGGTGCACGGCCAGCGCCTGTTCCAGCCAGCGCCGGGCATCGTCGGTGCGGCCCAGCGCTCCAGCGAGCAGGCCGGCCCAGTGCGCATTGCTGCCCAGGAAGCAGACCAGCGCACCGTTGACCCCGCAGGCGTCGGTGACGGTTCCAGCTCGGCGAGCAGCTCACCACAGACCGCCCGGTCGCCCAGCCGGACCGCCGCGGTCGTCATCCCCCCGATGAACACCGACCACAGATAGGACCGGTCATCACGCCAGGTGCCCAGGGCCACCACGGTGTCCAAGGCCCGGCGCGCGGCGGCAAGATCGTCGGGCTCACCGGCCAGGGCGAAGAAGCCGGCGGCCACCGCGTGGGCGTGCGAGGGCACACCGATCCACCACCTGATCGCCTCGGCGGCCGTGGCGCGCAACCGGACCGGTTCGCCGCGTGCGCGGATGAGCCCCACCAGCTGTGACATCCGGACGTTGCCGGTGTCGGGCTCCCCGATGCGGTCGCCGAGCGCGCTCGCCTCGGCGATCAGTTCCTCGGCCTCGTCCAGCCGGCCGTCGATCATCGCGAGGGCGCCGCGGCGCGGTGATCTCCCGCCTGGGTTTGATCTACTTTCCCGACCAGCCCGGCGCCCTGGCCGGCCAGTACCGCGCGCTGCGGCCCGGCGGCCGGATCGCTGCGATCGTCTACTCGACGGCGGACCGCAACGGCTTCTTCTCGGTCCCGGTGGCGATCATCCGTCGCCGGGCCCAGCTGCCGCCGCCCGCAGCCGGCCAGCCCGGACCGTTCAGCCTCGGGGTCCCGGCGTGCTCGAAGACGCGTTCCGGCAGGCCGGCTTCCGCAAGGTCGGCTCGCAGGCGGTACCGGCCCCACTGCGCATGGTGGACGCCCAGGACTGCGTCCGGTTCGAGCGCGAATCCTTCGGTGCGTTGCACCAGATGTGGCCGGCCTCACACCCGCCGAGCGGGAACAGGCCTGGCAGGAGATCAACACCGAACTCGCCCGCTTCGAAGGACCCGACGGTCCCCCGTGGGAGCGGTTCGTAGGAGGCCCACAGCTGCATATCAGGCGCGTCTCAGGTTGCGGCGGTCTACTGGTAAAGACCGTCGTGAGGTTACGAAGTGGCCTGTCCGTCGCTGGGCGTGACTCTCACGGATGTGCCCTCAGGGTCCGACTCGGTGCTAGTTATAATCCGACGCGGGGAAGGACACGTGCCAGTGCCTATGTCGGCTGAAGTTGTCGATGCCATCGTGGGAGTGAACACCCACCACGGTACCCATGAGGTGCAGATCTCCTCGCCGGCCGGGACACCGATCGCCGCGGTCTCGATCAGCCGGGACCAGGCTGGTTACACCGACCTGCTCACTTGGATCATGGAGCACGCGCCCGGTCCCCGGTTGGCCGTGTCAGGTGAGGGGACCAGCAGCTACGTCGCCGGCTTAGCCCGCGCGGTCGCGGCCGTCGGCCTGATGGTGATCGAGCGCGATCACCCCCCCAGCGAGGGCCAAACCGACTCGACCGATGTGCATTGTGGCGACCTGACCGCGGTGCACTCCGATGCTGATCTGCTGGTCACCTCCGGCGCCAACGGTGACCGTGACGCGCTGCGGATCTTGCTCGGCGCGCGCCAGGATATGACGATGACGATCGCAGAGCAGAGCAATCGGCTGCGTGCGCTGCTGCTGGGCGGGGATGGCACCGACCGCAAGATCGCCCGCGCCGCGCTCACCGAGGTCATCCTGGCCAGCTTGGCTCGGCGTCGGCAACCACGCGACGTCACCCGCCAGCACTGCGTGAGGCATGCTGAGATCCGACGCCTCGCGTTGTCGTTATTCGCGGCTGGTTGCGAGCTCAGAGCCAACACCATGCAATTACAGGCGATCGTCGATGATCTCGTTCCCGGGCTGACTGATCGGCCCGGCATCGGACCGGTCGGCGCCGCCCAAGCCATTGTCAGCTTGTCTCATCCCTCGATAGTGCCGAGACAGCGCGGCGCCCGCGCTCGCTGGATGCAAGGCGCTGCAAGCCAGCAGCACTGTTGTGTCCTGAACGCGAAAGG
>QHBY01000194.1 GCA_003244245.1 Pseudonocardiales bacterium | reverse complement strand
GCAACCCCGCCCCCTACTCGATTTCCCATAGAGGCAGATTCGGCAGCAACGGAACGTAACAACTGCCGTAGCGGTAGGTGACGAGCACCGTCAAGTCCGGTGCCTAAAGCGGTTGTTCGGCAAGTGTGGATCTTCGGTCGGTTCGGGGCCGAAACGGCACAGCCTCTCGCTTCTAGGTCCCAGGTGGATCGTGTGCCGCAGAGTGTGCCCGTGGTGTCCCACCTCACAGGATGCTCAGGCATGATTTAGGGCCGTCTGCCGTCGTGCCGAAGGTGGCTGCTACACGACTGTGTATGGTGGGAACCTCCGGTGACCTTCTTGGTGTGAACTGTCAGCAGCAAGTTCGACGGAGCATCCTGGCCGATTCAACCCAGCTCACAGCGCCGCTCCCTCTGACCGCCTGCTACGCACGAAACCGCCCGATCCCCATCAGCGGGGGCCGGGCGGTTTATCGTGTCCTCGGTGGCGCTCTGGGCGCCCTTGGGATGTCCTGTGCGGGTTATTTGCCTTCCAGGTGAGCGTCAGGGCATCAGCAATCCGATGATTACGTGCGAGTCTATGCCTTTACCTGCAACGACACGCCGGCATCCTCATTCGCCGGACGCTGTTAGCCGGTGCAGTTGGGTACCGCCGGGACGCTGCCGACACAGTTGTTCGGGGTGTTAGCGGTGATCGGTGAGTTGGTGGTGACCATGATGCCGTTTAGGCGGTAGACGCCGCCGGCGGTCCCGAAGAGCCCGAGGGCGTGGTTGGTGGTGACCGTGGTTTCGGTGAGGGTGGTTTTGGTGGAGTTGACCGCGGCGATACCGCCGCCCTTGCCGCCAGAGAGCGAGAGGGCGTTTCCGGCGGTGTTGCCGGTGATGCGCAGCTGCGTGTTCGTGCCGGAGACGCCGGTGGTCGTCAAGGTGTCGTTGAGGCCGTTGTAGATGCCACCGCCTCTGGACCCTGCGGTGTTGTTGGACACCGCGTCGCCGGTGAACGTCGGGCCGGTGGTGAACGTCGCGGCGGGCGCGGTGCCCGAGGGGGTATCGGCGTTGGCCAGGCCACCGCCGTTGCCCGTGGCGGTGTTGCCACTGAGGCGGCTGTTGGTGAGGGTCACCGCGCCGTGGTTGAGGATGGCGCCCCCGTCACCGTTGGCGCTGCCGTTGGTGAGTTTGACTTCGGTGGTGAGGGTGAAGTTGCCGGTGGCGCTGACCTCGGCGATCCGGAAGCGCGACCCCGAGGCGCGGGTGATGGTCGCCGGGCCGAGCAATTCGACGCGGCTGGTGATGACCGGCAGCGCGTCGCTGGCGCCGCCGCCGTGGGCGGAGGTCATACGGTAGATGCAGCCCGGCGCCAGGGCGAGGGTGTCCCCACCGCTGGCGTTGGCTAGGTTGATGGCAGCGACGAGCTCGCCCTCGCTGCACCCCACAGGAGTGGAAGCCTGCGCTGCGGGGGTGAGGGCGGTTAGGCCCCCGGCCAGGATGGTGGCTCCGATGAGGGCTTGGATAATGGTGCGGTTGCGTCGCATGACGCCTTCTTTTCTTGGAACAAAATAGGGAGGAACCGACCCGCCCGGCGCAAACGCGCTAAGCGGGAGAAAGTAGCGCAGATGAGTGCGCACGCCTGTCGGGCTTTCTGCGTCCGATTTATCTACGCAAGAGACCTTGGCTAGTGGTCTGCGTCCGCGCTCATCCCGGACGCATCACGTCACCGAGGTCCGGGGTAACAGCACCTACGCTGCGCCCTGAAGGTGAACAACACAAGTCCAGCAGGCGAGCAGAGGATTGCGACCAACCCCACAAGGGACAGCCATCTAAGCGATTCATTGTTGTCGGTCTCACCGTTGCTTTATACGTCGACTGCGCTCTCAGACTCGATGATCGAGGCTCTGCGAAAAGAAGTTCGAAAGCAACAGGTCACAACGGCGACCCCTCTGACTTGAAAAAACTGTCTACAGGGAAGTCATTCGACCGGAGCTTGTGTAAACGTTTGGGTAAGTGTGGACGGCTACCTCGGGCGGTGTCGCATAGACCGATCGCAGCTCGCATCGAGCTTCGAGCCAGCCCGGGATAGCGCTCACCGTGGCGTAGCGTCGATCTCGGCGAGCGCCGCCCGCAGCAACGCCGCCGCCTCGCCGGGTGCTGGATCGAGCACGCCTCCGGCACTGTCCACCTCCGCCTACCGGCCCGCACCCTGCGAGCGAGGATAGGTCACGTTCGTTCAAATCCAGGACCGGCGAAGTACGCTAGCTCCTGCGTTGCTCGTAGCGTCGCCGCCACCTGCGGCAGCGGTCGAGGTAGTCGATGAGGTCATCGCGACCGAAGTCCGCGGTGGACCAGGGTTGGTCAACGTGGTCGCCCCGCCATATGTAGGTGAGGGCATCCGCTTCGAGGGGATGTAGGACCCGCACCGGAGTGAGCGCGTAGGCAGGGTCCTCGAAGGCGTCTAGGGTAATCCACTCGGCATCTGTTAGATCGGTGAATATTTTGCCGTTTGCTTGTCCCTGACCCGGAACCAGCCCAGGGTAGACCCTTTGTGGTAGACACACGACCCGCCAACCGGGGGCCGTCGCGTCCTTGTAGCGAGGTATGCGATCGATGAGGGTGTTCACGACGTCGTTGAGGAGCAGCGTGCCGTAGACGAAAAGTCTACAGGTTCCCTCCAATGATTGGACCAGCTGGCCAGAGCTCGTGGAGTTCGCTTGGTGTAAGCGGCCGCTTATAGGCTTCACGAAGCACCTCCATGGGCGTTGCACCGCCCGCTTCGACGAGTCTGATAAACCAGTCTATCCCCGCAGGGTAGGACCACAGGTAGGACCTGAACTGTGGATTTCTGCTGCGATCGTACAGTTCCTGGGCGATCTGCTCGTCCGTCCACCAGGGAACCTGACGATGCGCAAGGTCACGACAGTCCGTAGCCGTCGCACCACCATTGATCAGGATATGAAGCTGACCGCGGACCAGATTCGTGAAATGATCGATTCTCGTCCGGGCAACTACAGTTTCGTCATCGCGTGACGCTATCCAGGGTAGAACTTGAGCCAAACCTTCGAACAGAACTTGATGGGGACAGTGGACGGCGAGAATTCTTGGCCACTCGACGGTGTTGGCCTCGGCGTGAGCCGTGAGGCTTGAGTATTGTAGAGCGTGCCCAAGAATCTCGTGAAGTGCGAAGCGATAGGCGTCAACACGCGAAAAGGAGGCATTTTTTTTGTTGATGCGTAGACGTGTGTTGTGGCCGGCGCCGTCGAGCCAGTAAGTCCAATATGCGTCGATCTCGACGTCTTCGATTGTCAGGTTGAAGTCAGCGTCGGTATTGACGAGCCGGCGGACACTGGGCTCGTGCTTGTCGGCGTACTCTGTGATGGCAGCGCCTACCTCGGCTGCCGGCAGTTGCTCGCTCACGGAGCGAAGATTCCTCCAGGTGTGCTCATTCCAAGAGATTCCCAGTGACCCAACAGCCTCTTTAGCGATCCATGCCCGGTGCTCGACGTAATCCCGAGTCCACCCGTGGGGCGTGCAACCCTGGGTGATCGAGATGTACTCGCCGAATGGTAGTTGTTGGCCCATAAGGGCGCTGAGGTAGGCGATGTGCGCATCAAGGTGGGCGCTTAGTACTGGTTGATGCTGTGCGTCGGTCTCGATTCTGAGTCTCGTGAGCTGGTCGAGCGCGGCGAACCGGTTGTCGAACGGGGGTGGCGTCTCAGTCGGAGGTGCGCAGTCGAAGTCGATCACAGGAGGTTCCCCGCGTGATCTTTCTAATGCATCCCATCGGCGTACCGCTTCTTCGACGGTGTCACGAAGTTGCACGGCTGACTTCCCACCGCAGTGTGACGGCTTGGCTGGGTTGGAGGTAGTTGCGGGTTACGGTGATGAGGGCATCGCCGGCGTCGTCGGTGCAGACGAGGTCTTCGGTCGCTGAGAGCTCGGATCCGTCGGCTTGCTCTTCGATGGCGGTGCAGTTGAGGAGCATGGCAACGCCGCGGTGGCGGATGTTCAGGGTGAGGTGGCGTGTGTACCGTCGGAGGGCCTGCCGCCAGTAGTGATCGTGGACGAACTGCCCGCCGCGGCAGAAGTAAGAGACGGTGGCTACCTCGCCGCACTCGATCCCCGGCGAGATGTGACAGGCGAACTTCGACAGATTATTCATGTCGTGAGTCCGCTGGATCGCTACCTTACGCTCGTTGCTGGGTAACGGCTCAATCACCAGAGGACCATCTGTGTTCTCGAACCACAGCTCCGTCATCAGACGCTTGATAGGACGATTCGTCAGGTTGAGGAGTTGATGAGAATAAGTTACCGTCGACCACCCTGCATCGTCGATCTCAATCGAGCAGGTCAGGTCGAGTTCGACAATATGACCGGCGAGCTTCGCCAACTGCGCAATCTCAGCGTCAGACAAGCGGAGTCGCTTGGATAATGCTACAAGCGATCGCGCGATGCGCTGCGCGGGCGGCTCTTCGACCTTAGATTCTGCGGCGCCAACGGTGAGGGGGAAGGTGGCACCGGGCGAAGCAACGGTCCGAGGACCGGCTAGCACGTCCGACCGCCATTCGGCTTGTCCGTTAGCAGGCGGCAGATTCAGCCAGTGGAAG
>QHBY01000193.1:1224-2467 GCA_003244245.1 Pseudonocardiales bacterium | reverse complement strand
GCTACCCCCGGCTGAATAGCTACTCATTCAGGAGCGTCACGACGGCGCAAAGCACAGATTGGTCACCAGTGGTACGAGCTCATCCTGGGGTGCGACGGGCGGGAGGTTACCCGACCGGATCTCCACGCAACCCCGGATCCGGCGGTACTTGCGGACCGGCAAGAGGAGGCCAGAACCGTCTGGCTCGGGGATCAACTCGTTGTTGCGGATCTCGACGAGGAACCTGACCGTGACATCACGGGAGGCGACCGAGAAGTCTACCAATTGCCGTCAACTCCTGTTTTGAAAAGTGCTGCACGCCAGGCCCGTGCCGCGGGTAGAATTGCACGATCTCACCGTTATTTCGGATCACATTAACGACCACTCCGCTCCGGAGTTGGTAGATCCTGAGCTTGTTCGGAGGGAACTGGTCCTGATTGCGTCGCATCATGTCAAGTGCCTCTACCAACGACTCTTGGACATCTGCGGTGGTGGTACCTTCCGGCCAGAACGTGTTCTGATCTCCTACTTGCTGGAAATCGAAGTGCTCGATGCTGTGACGCTCGAGGAAGTGTGGCATGTTCGCTTCGGTGGCGTAAGGGGCGAAGCGCGAATCGCGGACGACTCCGCCGGCTGGCATCTGCCGGGTCGGGAACATGTCCGCTGCTTGTGATAACCGGGCCAGCGCGTTGACGTCGCCGCTCGCGGCCTCCAGCAGGGGCTGCACCCGGGCTGGATCGTGGCCGGTGCGTTGGAGCAGGGTTTCCACGAGCGCTGCATCGTCAGCGCCGAGGCGGATCAAGTTGCGTAAGGTCGCCTCGTCGACGCCAGTCATGCCGTGGATTCGTCGCAGTCGGAACGCCTCGAGGTCTTGGTCCAGGGTATCGGCGGCGATCAACGCGTGCTCCTCGGCGACTGTGTCGCCGGCTGCGACGGCGGCGCGCTCCTGCTCCGCGATCGTGTTCAACCGGCCCTGGAACGCTTGGGCCTCAGGGTCAGCGAGGTTGAGCTCCCGCTGGAAGCGCACCACGACGGCCTGGCAGGGCGAATGGCAGGTAACGAATGTGCCGTCCTTGAGCAATTTGAGGCGCCCACCACCGGGGAGATCCTTGGCCATTCGCACGCCGGTCCGGACCTCTTCGGGCGTGAGCGGTGCTCTGACGGTTGTGGAGGCCTCGGTCTTAGGTGGCTCGGTTTTAGGTGGCTCGTTGCTGCCGCGTACTTCGGCTGCCTGCTGAAGCGCCTGGGCCTGGGTGCGTGCTTG
>QHBY01000193.1:0-1153 GCA_003244245.1 Pseudonocardiales bacterium | reverse complement strand
GCTGGGCTGCCTGGGCCTGGGTGTTCGCTTGGGCTGCTTGCTGGGCTGCCTGGGCCTGGGCGCGTGCTTGGGCTGCTTGGGCCTGGGCGTTTGCCTGGGCCTGGGCGTTTGCCTGGGCCTGGGCGTTTGCCTGGGCCTGGGCGTTTGCCTGCTGAAGCGCCTGGGCCTGGGCGCGTTGGCGTGCTACGGCTGCCTGCTGGGCTGCCTGGGCCTGCGCGCGTGCTTGGGCTGCCTGCTGGCGTGCCTGGGCTGCCTGCTGGCGTGCCTGGGCCTGGGCGAGTTGGCGTGCTACGGCTGCCTGCTGGGCCGCCTGGGCCTCGGCGCGTGCTTGGGCTGCCTGCTGGACTGCCTGGGTCTCGGCGCGTGCTTCTTGGGCTGCCTGCTGGGCCGCCTGGTCCTCGGCCGCCTGAACTTGCTGACGGCACTGCTGAAGGCTGCTGAGAACATCCTGCCCGGCCGCATTCAACTGGTCGGCCTCGGCGTTGTACGCCGTCGCCTCCGCCGGCTGCGCCTGGTTGTTCCGACGAGCGTTGTGCGCTTCGATCTGCTGGTTCATCTGGTCGAGCGCGTTGGCGTACGACTGGCACGGGCCTTCGCGCGCGGCGTCCGCCGAGCTGGCGCCCTGACAGATGAGGGCACCCGCCATCACCACCGGCACAACGGCCTTCGTGAGAAAGGCACGAATCGGGCGCATTTTACGCTCCTGTGGAATCGACGGCTTGTGGGTTAGCCAGCTGGATGAGCCACCTTGTGCGAGTGCGCGAGCCCCCCACCACGGTCCCCGAGGTGATTAGGTGGCGTGACTTCGCAAAAACGCTCGTTAGATCGTTTATGAGGCGACAGTCCGACTCGCGAGCGCATCCTGAGCATCCGAAATGGTCCGGACCACATGAATCCAGCCCACTCCCGCGACGGTCATCATTACGGCCGCGAGCACCCAGATGACAACCGGGCCGATACTGCCGAGGGCAGTGGCGAACAAGCCGTGGAGCCAAATAAGCACTTCCGTGGCGATGAAGCTGCCCCACCACCATCCGGTCCGCGGCTCATCGGAGTCGCGAACGGTGCTTCGCCATACGTCGTCGATGACCTGCTTGGGGAACCACAAGTTGACGATGGGCGTGATCCAGCCCAGCCAGACCCAGACACTCGA
>QHBY01000192.1 GCA_003244245.1 Pseudonocardiales bacterium | reverse complement strand
CCCCACGGGCTGGAGATCATGAGCTCGTGTAGTTGGTGGTGGGGACGTCGAGCAGCTCGAGGACCTGCTGCTGGAGGGCGTTGAGTTCGGCTTCGAAGCTTTGGACGAGGTGTCCGTGCTGATGGAGTTCGTGGCGGGTGAGGTCGGCGAAGATCTCCACGATGCGCTCGGTGGAGGGCGCGGTGCAGGCGCGTAGCTCTGGGTAGAGCGGGACGTGGTCGGTGGCGGCGGCCTTCATTGCGGTGCGGATCTGGCGTTCGATCAGTGCGCCGAGGAGCAGCGCGAGGAACTGGCAGCAGAACAGGGCCTCGATGCGGGTGGGGTTGCGCAGTAGTACCGGGGCGGCGTCCTGCACGGATTTGAGCAGGTGGTGGCGTCGTTCGAGGTGGGGTTGGTAGCGGTAGGCGGCCAGCACTTGGGCGTCGGTGAGGGTGGTGTCGTTGGTGATCAGTGGGAAGCATCCGTTGGTGGCCGCGTCGTAGGCCAGGACGTCTAGGCGGGTGTTGGAGCTGATGGTGTGGCGGGTTTTGGTGTGGCGGCGGNNGCGGCGGTAGCGGGTGTTGGTGCCGGGTCGGCCGCGGTGTTCCTGCCGGTAGGTTTCCTCGGTGGTCTCGTCGATGGTGTAGCTGATCCAGCGGTCGGCGCCGGCGTGGGCGAGGATGGCGGTGGCTTCGGCTTCGACGGCGACGCGGGTCTTGAGTCGGCACTTCGGTCCGGCGAGGCGGGCGGCCAGGGCGTCGATCGCGGTGGCGCCGGCCTCGATGCGGGCCTGACGGGACGCGGCGTCGCGGGCGGCCTTGGTGGTGGAGTGCACCCAGATGATGCGGTGGCCCTCGGCGGAGGGTAGCGGGGCGGGGAAGGTGGCATACACCTGGTCGGGCTCATCGTTGCGTGGCCCGGGTAGCCGCACCGCCTCGGTCCACTGCGGCCGGTTGGTCTGCGCCCAGTCGCGGAACCAGCGGTCCTCGCCGCGGGAGCGGGGCAGCACGGTGACGAACCGCCCGCCGCCGGCGGCGATGTGGTTCATCGCGTCGCGGGAGCACAGCTTGGAGTCGGCGATGTAGAGGAAGTCGGCGCGCCCGAGCAGCGCGACCAGCTGATCCCAGGTCGGGACGTGGGTGGGGTCGTCGGTGGTGTTGCCGTCGGCGAGCCGGTAGGCGATGGGCACCGCGCCGTCGGCGGACACGGTGAGGATCCACACCAGCTGCTTGAGGTCGGGGCGGTGGTCCTTGGAATGCCCGAAGGTGATCACCGGGGTGGGTTTCCCGCCGCGCGGCACACCGGTCGCCGACTGGTAGGCCCCGTGCACGCTGATCGAGGTGGAGTCGTTGTGCAGCTCGGTGGTGTCCACCCCGAACTCGGCGATCACCGCGAGCATCAGTTCGGTGAGCAGGCTGGCCCGGTCGGCGTCGAAGAGCTGCTCCAACGCCCGCCCGACCCGGTCATCGTTGACCGCGCAGACCTCGCCGGGGGCCAGCCCGAGCAGCTCGGGGGCGAACGGGGCGACCCACTGTCCGAGCCCGTAGAGCGGTGCGCGGCCCAGTAGCAGGTTGGTGACCACCAGCCGCACCGCGGTCGCCGGGGCCAGCCGCACCCGGGCGTCGGTGGCGGGCAGGTAGCGCTCCAGCAGCTCCGGCAGCCCGGCGCGGTCCCAGAAGTGGTTGACCAGCGGCAGCGCCCCCAGCCGCTGGCTCGACAGCACGAACGGGCCGGTGTCCACGGTGTCCATGGTCGCTCCCTCGCCGCCACTGCTTGACCTCGACCGAGCAGACAGTATTAGCTACTGTCTGCTCAGAGGATGCGACATGCCCAGGAAGGACCAGATGACCGACGCCGAGCTCGCCGGCCTGCACGCCCGCTACCGGGATCTCAAGGACCAGGTCCGCGAGCTGGGTTTCATCGCCCCGGGCAGCGTGATCGAGCGCTACACCGCCTGCGCCAGCCCCGGCTGCCGCTGCCACGCCGACCCACCAGCGCGGCACGGCCCCTACTACCAGTACACCCGCAAACTGGCCGGCAAGACCCTCACCCGCCGGCTCAACCCCGCCCAGGCGCAGGCCTATCGCGAATGGATCGCCAACCGCCGCCGCCTCGACAACCTCCTCGCCGAGATGGACCAGCTGTCCCGCCAGGCAGTCGAGCTACTCGTCACCGCCCCGCCAGCCCCAGCACAAACGCAGCCCTGACCGAGCACCAGGGTGGGGGTCGATATCACGTCCGAGAAGTGCGGAACGTCAGTC
>QHBY01000191.1 GCA_003244245.1 Pseudonocardiales bacterium | reverse complement strand
GTGCGGGCCTGGTCGGCCATCGCCCGGGTGATGGCTTGGCGGATCCACCAGGTGGCATAGGTGGAGAACTTAAATCCCTTGGTGTAGTCGAACTTTTCCACCGCGCGGATCAGACCCAGGTTGCCCTCCTGTATCACGTCCAGAAATGGCATGCCGCGGCCGGTGTAGCGCTTGGCCACCGACACGACCAGGCGCAGGTTAGCCTCCAGCAGGTGGTTTTTGGCGCGCTCGCCATCGCGGACGATCCAGGCCAAATCCCGGCGCAGCTGTGGGAAGATCTCCCCGGCCGGGTCCTCGGACCTGCGCACCCGCTCGGCGGCATAGAACCCTGCCTCGATGCGTTTCGCGAGGTCCACCTCCTCCTCGGCGTTGAGCAGAGCGACCCTGCCGATCTGCCTCAGATACGCGCGTACCGAGTCAGTCGAGGCGGTGGCTTCGGCGTCCCTGCGGGCTTGGCGCAGCGCCTCGGATTCTTCCTCGTCCCAGGCGAAATCCCCCGAACCCGGCGCCTCCGCCCCGTCGTCGTCCGCGCCGTCGAGAGCACTCCTGGCGGAATCAGTCGGTCTCACACTGAGGCGTGCCGGGCCATCGGGGATAGCCGAACTGCGCGCATCGAGATGATCTGGGTTGGCGGTGCGAACCGACGTCATGTCGGCGTTCCCGTCCCGGCGTGAACGAGAGCCGTGTCATGGTGAGACCGAGAACGACGCGGGCTATGATGCCGTGCGCACGAAGAGTAGTCGGTCACCGCGAACGGTACCGTCAATCGGTTCAAGACACCACCGGCCTTAGCCAGACTGATCACCCAACACCGCGCGTGCCGCTGCTCGACAAAGACCATTCCGGCCGATCGAGACCTTCTGAGCCAAGATAAATGCCTAAGGCCAGCTCTGCCGCCTCGCCCTTCGACGCCTCCACCGGGGAGCCGGGAACTGGCATGGAGCAGCGGAATGCTCTCGCTGCTTCTCGGAGCTTCTCTCCTCTTCCCGGCGCCTTACGGTCCCGAGACGACCCAGAGATCGCCCGAGGCACTGAAGCGGGTATGCCGTCGCGTCGGCAAGCTTGCCTCGGAGGCATCTGAACTGTAAAAACAGCCCTGGCGGTACTCGTGCGCGTAATGGAGCAGGCCTTGCGCGCGACGGGATCATTGACCGCAACCCGGCCCGGATCACCGGTTGGCAGCGCGAGTATCAGCGGGCTGAGGACGAACTCGATGATCCTCGCTCGCTCGCCCTGCCAGACTGGTCGGCTCTCATGGAGCTTGCCGAAGCGCTCGTTGCTCGTGTTGTCCCGATGTAACCGATCGTACGCATCAACCGAGGCGACCGAGGTACGGCCGAACTGACCTGGGCTAGTATGATCACTGGAGGTCACGACCATGGCGTTTGATCGAATCACCATCGACCACGAGAAGACGGGCGGGCTGTCGTGTATCCGTGACCTGCGCATCCCGGTCAGCACTATCTTGGGCCAGCTGGCGGCCGGGCGTGAGGCGAGGGAGATCCTGGAGGATTTTCCTGATCTGGAGCCCGATGACATCTTGGCTGCTCTGGAGTACGCCGCCGCAGCGGTTCAGGAGCGTGAGCTGCCATTGGTAGCTAGGTGATGAAGTTCCTTCTCGACTCCAACCTCGCATCGTGTTGCGCAGTCGCGCGTGAGGCTGGCATCGAAGCGGCTCATGTCCGTGATCACGATCTGCAGCACGCGACCGACTTTATGATCTTGGAGTTCGCGCAGCAGCACGCGTTCGTCCTCGTGTCCGAGGACACCTACTTTGGCGAACTGCTGGCTCGGCAGTGCACGGTCGCGCCGTCACTCGTGCTGTTGCGCACGTACGAACCCATGACGCCGGACGAGCAGGCCGCTGTTCTGCTGGCGAACCTTCCCCGGCTGCACGACGACCTTGACCAAGGGGCCATCGTGGTCATCGAGCGGAGTCGGCTTCGAGTACGGCGCCTGCCGGTGCTGCCGCCGATACCCGAACAACGGGAACAATAGCCGTTCGTTCATCCGTGTATATTGGCGCGCACGTTCGCCCAAGCACCTACGCTGGCTGGGTATGGATCCAACACGCGACTTCATCTGATCCCGAGGATCGGTAAGAAGCGGTCGGAACATACTTTCTGA
>QHBY01000190.1 GCA_003244245.1 Pseudonocardiales bacterium | reverse complement strand
GGTTGGCGACGGTGCGCAAGGACGGCACGCTGCCTTACCTGCGGCCCGACGGCAAGACCCAGGTCACCGTGCGTTACCGGGATCATGTTCCGATCGGGGTGGAGAAGGTGTTGATCTCCACCCAGCACGCCGAAGAGGTCACCTCAGAGCAGATCCGGATGGACCTGTGGAAGCACGTGGTGCTCGCGGTGCTGCCCGCCGACTTCTACAGCGAGGCTGAGCTGGCGCGCAACCTGTTCGTCAACCCGACCGGGCGGTTCGTCATCGGCGGTCCGGTCGGTGATGCCGGGCTGACCGGCCGCAAGATCATCGTGGACACCTACGGTGGGTTCTCCCGGCACGGTGGCGGCGCGTTCTCCGGCAAGGACCCGTCCAAGGTGGACCGCTCAGCGGCGTACGCGGCCCGCTACGTGGCCAAGAACGTCGTGGCCGCCGGCCTGGCGGACCGGGTCGAGGTGCAGGTGGCCTACGCGATCGGCGTTGCCCGACCGCTGTCGGTGTTCGTGGAGACCTTCGGCACCGAACAGGTGTCCCGTTCGACCATCGAGAAGCTGGTGGGTGAGCACTTCGACCTGCGCCCGGCGGCCTTCCGCCGGTACCTGGGATTGCACCGGCCGATCTACGCTAAGACCGCCGCCTACGGCCACTTCGGACGCGACGATCCCGATTTCACCTGGGAGCGTACCGACAAGACGGCGGAACTGCGCGAGTCCGCCGGGTTGCCGGCCAGCGCGCAGCCGGCAGCAGTCTGAAAGGGAGGCTAAAGTGGGCATCATCGTCACCGGGTCTATCGCCACTGACCACCTGGCCGTGTTCCCGGGCCGGTTCGTCGAGCAGATCCTGCCCGATCAGCTGGAGCACCTGTCGGTGTCCTTCCTGGTGGAGGACCTGGCGATTCGCCGCGGCGGGGCGGCCGCCAACATCGCGTTCAACCTGGGCTGTCTCGGGTTGGCGCCCGCGCTGGTGGGCGCGGTCGGTGCCGACTTCGCCGAGTACGGGCAATGGCTGTCGGCGCACGGGGTGGACACCAGCGCGGTGCACGTCTCGAAGACCAAGCACACCGCCCGGTTCCTGTGCACCACCGATTCCGACCAGAACCAGATAGCATCGTTCTACGCTGGCGCGATGAGTGAGGCCCGCGATATCGAGCTCAAACCGATCGTGGACCGCTTGGGGGGTACCGATCTGGTGGTGGTCGGCCCGAGCGACCCGGCGGCCATGCTGCGACACACCCAGGAGTGCCGGGAGCTGGGCTATCCGTTCGCCGCGGACCCCTCCCAGCAGCTTTCCTCGCTCGACGGCGAGGCGATCACGCAACTGGTCGACGGCGCGGCCTACCTGTTCACCAATACCTACGAGCGTGGCCTGCTCGAACTAAGGACCGGTTGGGGTGAGGACGACGTCCTGGAGCGGGTGGGTGTTTCGGTGATGACCCGGGGCGCCAAGGGAGTGACCGTGCAACGGCCGGGCGAACCGGTCATCTCGGTGACACCGCCCCACGAGCTGGCCAAGGCCGATCCCACCGGCGTGGGTGACGCGTTTCGGGCCGGCTTCCTCGCCGGCGTCCACTGGGGCGTGGGTGACGAGCGAGCGGCTCAGCTCGGCTGCATGCTGGCCACCCTGGTGATCGAATCGGTCGGCACCCAGGAGCACAAGTTCGAGCCCGAGACGTTCATGGAGCGGTTCAGCGAAGCTTATGGACCCGACAGCGCGGCCGAGGTGGCCGACCACATAAACGCGTGACTGACCCACTTGACGAGAAGGAGTGCATTTCGATGACGATGGCGCCGGCCGCTGAGAAGAAACTACAGACTCGCGCTGGTATTGACTTCGCTGTGGCTGATCTGGGGCTGGCTGAGTTCGGCCGTAACGAGATCCGATTGGCGCAGCATGAGATGCCGGGTTTGATGGCGTTGCGGCGGGAGTATGCGGACGTGTTCCCGCTGCGCGGGGCACGAATTTCGGGTTCGTTGCACATGACCGTGCAGACGGCGGTGCTGATCGAGACCCTGGTCAGTCTCGGCGCTGAGGTCCGGTGGGCGTCGTGCAACATCTTCTCCACCCAGGATCATTCCGCGGCGGCAGTGGTGGTGGGTCCGTATGGCACTGCGGAGGAGCCACAGGGGGTGCCGTGCTTCGCCTGGAAGGGCGAGACGCTGGAGGAGTACTGGTGGTGCACCGAGCGGATGCTGACCTGGCCCGACGGGGCCGGGCCGAACATGATCCTCGACGACGGCGGAGACGCCACCATGATGGTGCACAAGGCGACGACCTTCGAGAAGGCCGGCGTGGTGCCCGCCCCGGACGAAAACGACTCGGACGAGTGGAAGGTGTTCCTGGACGTGCTGCGGGCCTCGCTGACCGTTACCCCTGGGAAGTGGACGACGATCGGTGAGGGCATTCGCGGGGTGACCGAAGAGACGACCACAGGTGTGCACCGGTTGTATCAGTTAGCCGCGGCGAAGCAGCTGTTGTTCCCGGCGATCAACGTCAACGATTCGGTGACGAAGTCGAAGTTCGACAACAAGTACGGGTGCCGGCATTCGCTGGTGGACGGGATCAACCGGGCCGTGGATGTGTTGATCGCCGGGAAATTATGCGTGGTATGTGGATATGGGGACGTGGGCAAGGGGTGCTCGGAATCGCTGCGCGGGCAAGGCGCTCGGGTGGTGGTGGCCGAGGTCGACCCGATCTGCGCCTTGCAGGCGATGATGGATGGCTTCACCGTTGACACCCTGGACAACGTAGTGGGCCGCGCGGACATCATCATCACCGCCACCGGAAACAAGGACATCGTGACCGTCGACCATATGTCGAGGATGAAACACCAGGCGATCCTGGGCAATATCGGGCACTTCGACAACGAGATAGACATGGCCGGGTTGGAGCGCCGGTCGGGGGCCCGCCGGTTGGTGATCAAGCCACAGGTCGATGAATGGACCTTCAAGGACGGGCATTCGATCATCCTGCTGTCCGAGGGACGGTTGCTGAACCTGGGCAATGCCACCGGGCACCCCAGCTTTGTGATGTCGAACTCGTTCTCCAACCAGGTGATCGCCCAGGTCGAGTTGTTCACCAAGTATCAGGAATACGACCGCGAGGTCTACACCCTGCCCAAGGTGCTCGACGAGAAGGTGGCCCGGATCCACGTCGAGGCGCTCGGCGGTGAGCTCACCAAGCTGACCAAAGAGCAGGCCGAGTACATCGACGTCGACGTCGAGGGGCCCTACAAACCGGCCCACTACCGGTATTAAACAGCTCGTGAGTGGCGTTGAGTGCCATAACACTGTTTCCCACTCACGAGCTACGGAGGAGCACGATGGCTTTTCCTAGCGATCTTGAGATCGCCCGCGGCGCCACTTTGACGCCGCTGGTGGAGATCGGTGCCGCGATGGGGCTGGGGTCCCACCTGCTCGAGCCCTATGGCGAGCACGTCATGAAGGTCAAGACAGCGGCCATCGATGAGCTGGCGCAGGCCCCCCGGGCCAAGTACGTGGTTGTTACAGCCATCACTCCGACCCCGCTCGGCGAGGGCAAGACGACCACCACTGTCGGGCTGGGCCAGGGTTTCGCGCATATCGGCAAGCGGGCCATTGTCGCGATCCGGCAGCCCTCGATGGGGCCCACGTTCGGGATCAAGGGTGGGGCGGCGGGTGGTGGCTACAGCCAGGTCGTGCCCATGGAGACGCTCAACCTGCATCTCACCGGGGACATGCACGCGGTGACCGCCGCGCACAATTTGCTGGCCGCGATGGTCGACAACCAGCTGCAGCAGCGCGATGGCGTCGATCTCGATCCGCACAGCATCACCTGGAACCGGGTGCTCGACGTCAACGACCGGGCCTTGCGCAACATCGTGATCGGGCTCGGACATCGGGCCGATGGCACTCCCAGGCAGAGCGGGTTCGACATCACCGCGGCCAGCGAGGTGATGGCGGTGCTCGCGCTGTCCACGTCGCTGCAGGACATGCGGTCGAGGCTGGGCCGGATCGTGGTCGGCCAGACACCCGGTGGGGAGCCGGTGACGGCGGAGGACCTGCACGCCGCCGGGGCGATGACGGTGATCATGCGTGAGGTGATCAAGCCCAACCTGCTGCAGACGCTGGAGGGCACTCCGGTGCTGGTGCACGCCGGGCCGTTCGGCAACATCGCGCACGGCAACTCATCGGTGATCGCCGACCTCATCGGCATCCACTGCGGTGACTACCTGGTTACCGAAGCCGGCTTCGGGGCCGACATGGGCGCCGAGCGCTTCTTCAACATCAAGTGCCGCGCCTCGGGGCTGCGCCCGGACGCCGCTGTACTGGTGGCGACGGTTCGTGCGCTCAAGGCGCATTCCGGCCGGTACAAGGTCACCGCTGTGCGCCCGCTGCCCGAAGACATGCTGGCGGAGAGTCCCGACGACGTGCATGCCGGCGCGGCCAACCTGCGCAAGCAGATCGAGAACGTGCGGATCCACGGCGTCGCACCGGTGGTAGCGATCAACGCCTTCCCCACCGATCATCCCTCCGAGCACGCCGCCATCCGTGAGATCGCCGACGGCATGGGAGCCCGTTCGGCGTTGTGCACGCACTTCGCCGAGGGCGGCAAGGGGGCCGCTGAACTCGCCGCCGCGGTCGCCGAGGCAGCCGAAGAGCCGTCGCAGTTCGCCTTTCTGTATTCCAATGACGCGACGCTGCGGGAGAAGATCCTGACCGTGGCGTTGCGGGTATACGGGGCGCAGGGCGTCGAGTACGACTTCAAGGCCTCCCGGCAGCTGGAAAGCTACGAGCGCAACGGCTTCGGGAAACTGCCGGTGTGCATCGCCAAGACGCACCTGTCGATCTCGTCGGATCCGGCGCTCAAGGGCGCTCCCACCGGATGGGTGCTGCCGGTGCGGGAGGCGCGGGCCTCGGTGGGTGCCGGGTTCATCTACCCGATCTGTGGCGATATGCGCACCATGTCGGGTTTGAGCGCCAACCCCGCCGCGACCCGCATCGACATCGACTCCCGAGGCGAGATCGTCGGCCTGTCGTGATTCCTGCTCGAAGCGCACCGCTGCTCGACTGCTCGGTCGCTGACTTGCTGGATCGGCTCGCCGCGAAACAGCCCGCGCCGGGGGGCGGCGGGGCCGCGGCGATCACCGCCGCGATGGCCGCCGGCCTGCTCGGGATGGTTGCGCGGTTCTCCACCGTGCAGCTGGTCGACTCGCCGGGCCGGGCGGCCTACGCCGACCGGGTCCGGGACCAGGTTGCGGCCCTTGCCGAGCGCGACGCCGAGGCGTACGGGGCGGTGCTCGCCGCCTTCGCGCTACCCCACGAGCCCGACCCGGAGGTGCGCGGCCGCCAGGTCCGGCGCGCCCTGGAACGGGCCGCTCAGGTGCCGACCGAGATCGCCGAGGTGGCCAGCGGTATCGCGGTTGAGGCGGTCGAGCTTGCTGCGCGGGGCAATCCCAACCTGCGTGGCGACGCCTTCACCGCAGCGACGCTGGCCGCGGCCGCGGCGCGGGCATCCGCCGAGCTGGTCCGCATCAACGTCGAGCTCGGCAAGCTCGGCGGTGACCTGGCCGACCGCGCCGCGCACGCCGCCGACATCGCCGCCAACGCGGTCGCCGTCCTCAGCTCGTGACCCAGGATGGGCAACTCGTTCGCCTCATTACCATCGTCCCCCACTTGGTAGAAGAGGCCGATACACCGTGGCGTCGGCGTGCCGAGCCAGGGCGTGCCCCTGGCAGGTGCTCGTCGGTGTCGTTTAGGCCAGGCACCAGTGGATGCGAGCACAAGATCGTCCGGCTAGGCGCACAGGGAAAACACTCACCAGCGAGGTCGCCTAGCTCCGACCAGCAGATCGTGGAAAGCGACCGTGACGTCAAGCATGCGGCTACCGAGGCTGGTGTCCGGGGCAGCGGTGATGTCCGCGGTCCCGGACACCAGGTCCACGCAAACCGACGTGCTGACTGTCTTCAACGATGCAGGCACGCTGGCCGCGTTCGGTTCCTGCTGGCTTACTTCATGGTCTCCGTGGCCGCCCCGATTCACCTGCGCAAACTCGGCGAACTCCGGCCCGGCAACGTGGTGGTGGCGGTGGAGAGGTTGAGGACCCCAGCCAGCAGCTGTGCGGTGGTGTTGAACCCGGTGACCGCTCCGGGCTGCTCCTGATCGAGTGCGGCCACCACACCCAAGACCCGCGCACAACAACGTCGTCTTCCGTAACTCGTACCGCTATACGCCACTGGGCGCCTTGCAACTGTCATCCGGCCTCGTTGTCATCAACCCTCACAAAGGCCTCGACGAGTCCACCCCCTCGTAAGCCCGCGTCCGCGGAGACATGATCAGACAACGGGTCGCCCAGCTCCTTGCGGAGCTGAGAGGCGACGTGGTGTGCGCGGAGCTTTTGGACTGGCGCGTCGAGCCGGCGACCGAGTTGATCGCTGAGCGCCCGCGACAACCACACAGGCTCAGCGGGGTCAGGCTGGCAGACGCCTACACCTGCGCGTTGCGCGGTTATGAAGCAGTCCATTGTGCATCCGCGGAACAGCTGAACGACGGCGATCTCGCCATGGCCACTGGCGACTGGAAACTGCGCGATGCATGCATGTCGCTGGGCATGGCGACCGCTGACGTCTTCGCCTCGGGCTGATCAACGCTCTGCTGAGACGGGCACGCGCAACCGCACCACGGTCCCGCGGCCCGGGGCGCTGTCGGCGGTGAGTTGGCCGCCTAGTAGCTCGGCGCGCTGCTGCATGCCGGGCAGGCCGTAGCCCACCGGCCCGGCTCGCTCGGCAGTGGCGGCCGGGTCGAAACCGACGCCGTCGTCGGAGATCTCGAGCACGACCGCGCCGGCGGCCACCGACAGTCGCAGCTGAACATGCTCAGCGCTGGCGTGCTTCAGCACGTTCTGCAGCGCCTCTTGAGCGATCCGGTAGACCGCGGTCTCAGCGTGCTCGGGCAGGTTGGTCATCACGGTGTCTACTGCGACGTCGGGTAGCGGGATGGAACGCGCGAGGCTCTCCAGGCTTGCGGCCAGCCCGAGGTCATCCAGCACCGGCGGACGCAATCCTGCGATTGCGAGCCGGGTCTCGTCCAACGCGCCCGCGGCGAGTTCCTGGGCGCGGGCGATCTGCTCGGCGGCGCTGACCGGGTCGGAGGCGACCGCGTCCGCCGCCGCGGAGAGATGAAAGGACAGGCTGACGATGCGCTGGCTGATGCCGTCGTGGATCTCACCGGCGAGCTGGCGTCGCTCGGTTTCGCCCAGCAGCACGATCTGCTCGGCGAATCGCTCCATCGCCTCCTCACGCTCAGCCAGCCTGCTGTGCAGGCTGGCGTTCTCGATAGCCCCTGCCATTAGACCCGCCACCGTGCTCAGCAACTCGACATCGGCCTGGGTGAATTCGCGGCGGTCGCGAGTATGCACGTTGAGCACCCCAACGAGATCGCCGGGACGAGTGATCATCGGCACCGAGGCCATTGACGTGAAGTCTTCCCCGCGCAGTTCGGGGATGTAGAGGTAGCGCGGGTCCGCGCGCTTGTTATCGGTGATCACTGCTGGCGCGCAGTGCGCGGCGACCCACCCGGATACCCCATCGCCCAGTGACAGCTCGATGTGCCGGGCGAACTGATCGAAGGGGGGCGTGGCGCCGCGCAGCTGTAGCCGTCCGCGTGGCTTGTCCAGCAGATGCACGAAGCAGACGTCGGTAGAGGTCGTTTCCGTGATCAGATCGGCTACCCGCTGAACGACGACGTCCAGGTCCAGACCCGCCGACAGGATCTCGATCACGCGGTGTAGCAGCTGGGCATCGGAATCGGCGTCGGCCAGGCCCAGCCGCGAGTGGATCATTGGAACACTCCCTCCCGTAAGGCCGCGGCGACCGCGCCGGAGCGGTCCGGGACGCTCAGCTTGCGGTAGATACCGCGAGCGTGGGTCTTGACGGTCTCCTCGCTGACGGTGAGCCGCCCGGCGATGGCGCGGTTGGTCAGGCCGGCCACCATCAGGGCGAGTACCTCGCTCTCGCGCTGGGTCAGCCCGAGATGCGCCCCGGGCCAGAACTCCCCGCCGCGCAGATGAGCCACCGACATCGCGACCTTCGTCGCTAGGCTGGGGTCGATCAGGATCTCGCCCTGGTGGATCCGCTGCAAGTGATCCACCAGTTCCGCGCCGCGCACCCGCTTGAGCAGGAAACCGGCCGCACCGAGCCGTAGCGCCTGGTAGAGGTACTGCTCATCGTCGTAGACAGTCAGGAACACGACCTTGCAACGGGATCGCCGCTTGCGGATCTCGGCGCACAGATCCAGCCCGCTGGAGCCCCGCAACCGGACGTCGAGCAAGGTGATATCGGGCTCCTGCCCAGTGATGATCTTTAATGCGAACTCCGGTTCGGTGGCCTCACCGACGATCTCCACCTGGTCGGAATAGACAGCTAGCATCGCCCGAAGCCCGTCGAGCACCATTTGATGGTCATCCACAACGACCACTCGCAACGGGCCCGTTGGCCTGCTCATGGCAGCAGCCTACGCACTGCCGGTAGTGGCGCGGGAACCTGCGAGGTACCGCCGCCCCCTCAGATCGGCCGCAGGTAGCAAACTCAGCGGCGAGTACAATGAGTTAATTGTCCTCCCGAGGGTTGGTCATGGTGCCTCAGATACCCGAGATATCCGCTGACGAGGTCGTCGTCGTCATCGTGGATCCCGAGAGCGGTCGTGAGCGGGTGATGCGAGCGGCGTATCACCTGTTCAGCCGCCAGGGCACCCGCACTGTCGGGGTGGACGCGGTGATCGGTGAAGCGGGCGTCGCGAAGATGACGCTGTACCGGAACTTCGCGTCCAAAGATGATCTTATCTTAGCCTTCCTCGAGCGTCGCGAAATGCTCTGGACCATGGGCTGGGTGCGGGCTGAATCGCAGCGCCGGGGCGATACTCCGGTGCAGCGCCTGCTGGCCATCTTCGAGATCTTCGGTGAGTGGTTCGGCCGCCCGGACTTCGAGGGCTGCTCCTTTATTACCACGCTGCTCGAGGTGACCAACCGGGACAGCGCGGTTCGGCAGGCCAGCGTCCAGCACCTGGCGAACATCCGCGGTTACCTCTGTGAGCTTGCGGCGCAAGCGGGCGTGGCGGATCCCGATTCGTTCGCCCGCCAGTGGCACATCCTGATGAAGGGATCGATCATCGCCGGGGCTGAGGGTGACACCCAAGCCGCCGCACGGGCCCGCGAGCTCGGCATTCTCCTGCTCAATAAGCACGGACTCGCCGCCGAATAGCCGGGAGGATTGGCGACCAGGAGGCGAGCAGGTGGACTCTCCGGAGCTCGTCCACGGCAGCCACAAGCCGCCCGGATGCTGCACCTACACACCAACACCGTCGCCTACCGCGTCGCCCGCATCGAAGCGATCACCGGCCTTGCTCTCGGTGATCCGGATGACCGGCTGGTCGCACACGTCGCCGTCAAGATCATCGAGTCCCAGGGATCCGCTGGGACGTAGCCCAAATGGTCAGTGTCGTGCGGGGCGCAGGGAGCCGATTACCAGCAACAGTCCGACGATCAGGGCCAGCGCGGCGAGGACCCAGCGGCCATCGACGTCGGGTAGCCAGGCGACGCCACCGAGCAGCGCGGTGACCGCGATTCCCAGCGAGGCCAGCCCGGCGACCAGCGTGAGCAGGTCTGGCCCGCGCCGGGGGGTCAGTGCGCTCGGCTCGCCGTCGCGGCGCGGTCTTGGGTCAGTCGCTGGGTCAGTAGCCGGATCAGTCGCCTCGTTCATGATGCGCGCTCCACGTGTACTTCGCCGACACCGGCGTGCACGTCCAGAATCACTTTGCCACCGCCAGGACCGTCGAGTCCGTTGTCGGTCACGTCCACCCGGTCAGCGCCGGTCCGACCGAGGCAGTCGACCTGCCCGACCTGGCTCTGGCAGCTCACCTGGGCGTCGACGTTCGGGGGCAGGATGACATGGGTCTCTCCGACCCCCACGTTGACGGTGGTCTTCACGGTCTGGCCTTGGGCCAACTGCAACCCCGTGAGGTCCAGGCGGCCGTTGCCCAGGGTGACCCCATAGTGCGGCTGCACCTCGGCGACCGTGGCCGGGTCCCAATAGCTACCCCCGACCTTGAAGCCAGCCGCTGGTGCAGCGTGCAGCACCCAGGTGAGCAGGGCCAGCGGGATGGCGAGAAGGATCAGCCCCCGACCGCTCTGCATGAATGAGCCCACGACCAGGCCGAGCCCGACTACACCCAGCAGAAGCGCGGCGATCCCGGCGGCCGAGAGCCCAGGTGCGAACGCCACCGCGAGACCGCCGGTCAGCAGCGCAAGCCCGAGCGTGATCGGGGTGACCTTGGATCGGGCACCTCGCGGCGGCGTGACGTGCGCCTGCGGCGCTGAGGGTTCCGGTAGATCCCAGGCGAACGGCGCGGCGCCCAGCGGGTCCCACGCCGGTGGAGCCGGCTGGTCGGCCGCTGTGTCCCTAGCCGGTGCGGCCGTACCTGTGGTCGTTGCGGGTTCGGTCGGGGCCGGTGTCGTTGGGGATGGCCGCGGCATCCCCGGAATCTCGCCTAGGGCGGCCCGAGAGCGGTGCAGCAGCACCAGCGTCCCCAAGGCGACGAGAAGCCCCAGTACGCCTGACGCGCGGCCACCCAGCACTGCCCCGGTAGCTGGAATCAGAAGCAGAACGAGCAGGATGGTCAGCGCCGCGGACATCGAGCTGCGTCCTCGTCCGACGATTCGTTCGGCGCCGGAGGCCTCGTCACCCTCGACGGGCAGCAGCAGCCAACCCAGCAGGTACAGCAGCACTCCTGAGCCACCGACCACGGTGGCCACCACGAATGCCACCCGAACCAGCACCGGGTCGATGGCATAGCGCCGACTGATCGCCGCGGCGACGCCGGCGACCTTCCGGTCGTTGGCTCGCCGGCGCGGTCTAGTGGCCCAGAAATCCCGCGCCAAGTCCCGCGCCGTGTCCTGCACATTGATGTCGCTCACGTCATTGAGCCTGACGTTGTCCGACGGCGAGCACCATCAGGGGTCACCCTGATCCGCCCCGGATCGGGGGACACCAGGGGTGACCCTGATACCCCTGGCGCGCCACCGCGTGTGACCATGACAAGTGTGCGCACACCGGTCGATCAGGTGACCGGCCACCGGCCGCGCGCCGCGCCGGTGGCCGGGCCATCACGGTTGCACCGGCACCGGGCTGACCGGGTCATCGCTGGGGTATCCAGCGGGATCGCCGAGCACCTCGGTATGCCGGTGCTGTGGGTGCGGGTGATCTTCGTGGCACTCGGCGGCCTTGGCGGCGCCGGTCTGATCGGTTACGCGCTGCTGTGGGCGTTCCTGCCGGCGACCGAGGCAGGAGCGCGGCGACCGAGTACCACACGGGACAGGCAGCAGGCGGTCGGTCTGGTCCTGCTCGGCGGCGGTTTGGCACTGGCCGGGGCTGCGTGGGGCACCGCGTGGGGTGGCTGGGTGACCGGACCGCTGGGGGTCGCCCTGGTCGGTGCCGGCGTGGTGTGGCGGGAGGCGGATGCCAGCCAGCGGACCCGCTGGCGCAGTGGTGCGGGGGCTGTGTCGGGTGTGTTTTTCGGGGGCGGCCGGATGGCGCTGCTCCGGGTGCTCGCCGGGATCGCTCTGGTGACCAGCGGGATCGCGGTGTTCCTGCTCAACCAGGGCGACCTGGGTCAGTTGCGGTTCGCGCTGCTAGCCGCCGCCGCAACCCTGGTCGGGGTGGCCGTGCTGACGGTGCCCTGGTGGTTGCGGTTGATGCGCGCATTGGGCGAGGAACGGCGGGCCCGGATCCGCACCGAGGAGCGCGCGGAAATCGCCGCGCACCTGCACGACTCAGTACTGCAGACGCTCGCGCTGATCCAGCAGCAGTCCGACTCGGCCCGTGAGGTCCGCCGGCTGGCCCGCGGTCAGGAGCGGGAGCTTCGCTCCTGGCTCTACGGACCGCAGGGCTACGGGACGGTGGCGCAGGCTCGCGCCGACGGCCACACCGAGGCGCCGGCCTTTGCCGCGACGCTGCACGCTGCGGCCGGCGAGGTGGAGGACACTTACGCGGTGAGCATGCAGGTCGTCGTGGTGGGCGACTGCGCCATGGAGGAATCACTGCTCCCATTGGTGCAGGCCAGCCGGGAGGCGATGGTCAATGCGGCCAAACACGCCGGGGTCGCCGAGGTCAGCGTGTATGCCGAGGTCGAGCCCGGGCAGGTGCATGTTTTCGTCCGAGACCGGGGCGCTGGGTTCGATCCGGCGGCCGTCGATGCCGATCGACACGGGTTGGCGGACTCGATCCGCGGCAGGATGCAACGCCACGGGGGTACCGTGACGCTACGTACCGCGCCCGGTGAAGGCACCGAGGTCCAGCTGGCCGTCGCTCGCCGGAAGGGCGGAGAAGAGGCATGACTGCCGAGATGAGCGGGGACCGTGCTATCCGGGTATTTCTGGTGGATGACCACGCATTGTTTCGCACCGGGGTGAAGGCCGAGCTGGCCCGCGCCGGTGCCGACCCGGACGGGGCTCCGGTCGTCGTGGTGGGCGAAGGTGGATCGGTGCAAGAGGCGGTCACCGGGATCGGGCACCTGCGCCCCGATGTCGTACTGCTCGACGTCCATATGCCTGATGGGGGCGGCGCGGAGGTGCTGCGCCGGGTCCGCCCCGAAGCGCCCGACGTGGTGTTCCTCGCGTTGTCGGTGTCCGACGCGGCCGAGGACGTGATCGCGGTGATCCGGGCTGGAGCCCGCGGGTACGTCACCAAGACGATCTCCGGACGGGACTTGGCAACGGCGGTGCGCCGGGTGCACGCGGGCGATCCGGTGTTCTCCCCGCGACTGGCCGGTTTCGTCCTCGACGCCTTCGCCCAACGGCCCGGAGCGGCGCCGGTCGGCGATCCGGAGGTGGATCTGCTCACCCCCCGAGAGCGCGACGTGTTGCGGCTGTTGGCCCGCGGCTACGCCTACAAGGAGATTGCCGCAGAGCTGTTCATCTCGATCAAGACAGTGGAGACTCACGTGTCGTCAGTACTACGCAAGACCCAGCTGTCCAACCGCTACGAACTGTCCCGCTGGGCCACCGACCGCCGCCTGGTATAGCCGCGTTCTGCCCCCCGGTCAGCGGTGGGGGTGCGCGGCGGTGAGCGTCACGCCGCTGATCCTGGCGGCCGATTGGATCAGCACCCTGCCGTCGGGTGAGGTGGCCATGGTGAGCCGGTAACGTTCCAAGGTTCGGTTCCGGTTCGTGGGCTCGAACACCAGGTTCACCAGCACGGTGTCGCCCTGCACGGCAACCGGCCCGCGGATGCTCAGTCGGTTGATCCCGTTCCAGAAGTCGTTGTACTGCTGGAAACCCTGGGCGCGTTGCGCAGTTCCGAGGTACTGCCATGCCGCGGTGGTGTCCTGTGGTAGCAAGCCGTAGTAGGTGCGGACCGTCTGCTCCAGCTGCGCTGGTTGCGCTTGGGCTGGTGGTGACGGCACAGCCGGTAACGGGTTGGGTAGAGCACCGACGTCGGGTACCTGGGGTGTTGCGGGTGTGGCTACCGCGAGCTGGCCGCGACCGGCGGTGGGCACGGCCACGTTCGAGACCACGCCAAGCGCGACGGCGAGCACGACAAGGCAACCGGCGGCTGCGAACAGCACCGCGGGTCGCCGCCACCAGAGGCCCCCGTGGGTCGCGGGTCTCCTCCTTGCCGCAACGCCCCGCGGCGGGCTGGCGGGCAGGTCCACCGCGGTCAGCATCGACGAGACAAGGGCAGCGGGGGTATGGGTGCGCAACGGCCGGGACCTCGGCGGTCCAGTCGTGGAGCGATTGGCCACCGTGCCGAGCGCCGCCACCGCCTGCGCCATTGTGGGACGCGCCGCTGGGTCGTCCGCCAGCAACTGCATCAGGACGGCCGATAACGGCCCGGCTTGCTGCGCAGGCCGTACCCGGCCTTCGGCGACGGTGCGCAGCATCGCCAGGGCATTGTCGTCCACCCCGAAGGGCGGTACGCCCTCCACCGCGACGTAGAGGGTGGAGCCGAGGGAGAATACGTCGCTCGCGGGCCCCGGCGCCTCACCGCGAGCCACCTCGGGAGCGAAGTAGGCGGGGGTACCCGCCAGCACGCCCGTGCTCGTCACCGTGGCGTCCCAGCTTGCCCGGGATATCCCGAAATCGGTGATCTTGGCGATCCCGTCCGGACCGAGCAGCACGTTTCCCGGCTTGACATCCCGGTGCACGATTCCCGCTTCGTGGGCCGCGGTGAGGGCGGTGGCGACCTGCTGGCCGATCCTGGCCGCCTCCTGGGGCGCAAGCGTCCCATACTCGGCGAGAACCGCGGCGAGGCTGCGCGAGGGCAGGTACTCCATCACCAGCCAGGGCACCAGCTGGCTGCCGGCGCCGGTGCCGATGTCGAGAGCCACGTCGTAGACGCAGATTGCGTGCGGATGCTGCAATCGAGCCGCGATGCGACCCTCGCGCATCGCCCGGTCCGTGGCCGTCTGGGCATCCGCCTGCGCCAGACCGGGCGCGATCAGCAGCTCTTTGAGGGCTACCGTGCGGTTGAGCCGCTCGTCGTGCGCTCGCCAGACCGCGCCCATCGCGCCAGTGGCGATCCGCTGGTCGAGCCGGTAGCGACCGGCGACGAGCCGGCTATCGGGGTTCACCTATTTCCCTCCTCGCTCACCACTCCAGGCTAGGCCCTTCGCTGCCCGACCAACCTGTCCTCGCCAGGGGCGTCGGTGTCCGGTAGCTCCAGCAGGACGGGCGGTGGCCGCCGACTACCGCCCAGCAGGTCAGCCGCCGCTGCGGTAGCGGGTCCGGGTGCTCTGCAGCGCCTGGTAACCCACCATGCCGCTACCGGCCCCGGCCAGGATGGCCAGGATGTCGGCAGCTGGGCCGCCGGTGGCGAGCAACAGCGCGAGTAGCGATACGCCGAGGGTGACCGCGGCCACCGGAACCCGGCTGCGGACGTACTGGTTGACCGGTTCGCCGCCGGACCGCCGGTTGGCCGCGGCCCCGAGCATCGCGAGGTATCCGCCGTGGGCAACCGCGGCAAGCAACCCGGCCAGCGCGGCGAGGACAGCAATCAGATTGAGCACCATGTAGCCAGTGTGCCTCTATGGGCGAGGGAAGTGCCGCGGTGCTCAGGTTCTCAAGGTGCCCAGGTTCTCCAAGGTGCTCAGTGGCCGAGCCGACCGCGCCCGAGGCGCAGCAGCAGCATCGCCAGCTCATGGCCCTCTGCGCCCAGCTCGCGGTAGCGGTCAAGGACGGCCATCTCTCGGCCGTGCACCACTCGCGGACCGCCGGCGGCTCGGCGGGCGGCGCCGATCGCCTGGGATACCGCGGTTCGTCGCTGCACCAGCCGCAGGATCTCGGCGTCGAGGTAGTCGATCTCGGTGCGTAGCGCGCCGAGGTCGGTTGCGGTGTCGTCCCCGCCGTCGGTCTGACGGTCGTCGACCTGGGGGGCTGTCGCGCTGGTCGCGTGTTGCGACATCTCGGTTGTCTCCCGATTCTGTCCCGGGCCCGCGTTTCCCGGCAGCAACAACGCCCCGGGTCCGTGGACTCCGGGGCGTCGTGGTGGTCTGTGTGTGAGCGTCACACCATCACGGGCACCGGAACCGATACCCGTAGAAAAAGCGGTGACGACTTATCACGACACGAAGTCTGCCACGTTGCGGGCGCCGCCGTCCACCTTCTGCGGGTGTGAGTCCGCGCGCAGTGCGCTCTGAGAGTGACAGTGTCCCCCGGTACCGTGGTCGCCACGATGAGTGCTTCTACCGCCTCCCCGCCGCAGGACCTGACCGCCGGGCTGAACTCGCAGCAACGTGCGGCGGTGGAGCACGCCGGCTCCCCGCTGCTCATCATCGCGGGAGCGGGCTCGGGCAAGACCCGAGTGCTCGCCCACCGCATCGCCTACCTGCTCGCCCAGCGTGGCGTCACCCCCGGGCAGGTGCTGGCGATCACCTTCACGAACAAGGCCGCCGCGGAGATGCGGCAGCGGGTCACCGCGCTGGTCGGGCGGCGCGCCGCGGTGATGTGGGTGTCGACGTTCCACTCGATGTGCGTGCGAATCCTGCGCCGGGAGGCAGCGCACCTGTCCGGCTTGACGTCGAACTTCTCCATCTACGACTCTGATGACACCCGTCGCCTGATCACGATGGTGGCCCGGGACCTGGACCTGGACCCGAAGCGCTATCCCGCCCGCACCCTGGCGGCGAAGATCTCCAACCTGAAGAACGACCTGGTCGATTCCGATTCTGCGGCCGGCGCAGCGGGAAACGATCTCGAGCGCCGGGTGGTGGAGGTCTATGCCGGTTACCAGCGGCGGCTGGGCACCTCGAACGCGCTGGACTTCGACGACCTGATCATGCGCACCATTGAGCTGCTGCAGAGCCTCCCGGATGTCGCCGAGCACTACCGGCGCCGGTTCCGTCACGTCCTGGTCGACGAGTACCAAGACACCAACCATGCGCAGTACGTGCTGATCCGGGAACTGGTTGCGCCGGTGGTCGAGGGCGAGGAGCCCGCCGAGCTGTGCGTGGTGGGTGACGCAGACCAGTCCATCTATGCCTTCCGGGGCGCCACCATCCGCAACATCGAGGAGTTCGAGCGAGACTTCCCGAACGCCCGGACGATCTTGTTGGAGCAGAACTACCGGTCCACCCAGACGATCCTGTCCGCGGCGAACGCGGTGATCGCGCGCAACTCCGGCCGGCGGGACAAGCGGTTGTGGTCGGCCGCCGGGGATGGCGAGCTTATTGTCGGCTACGTCGCCGACAACGAGCACGACGAGGCGGCGTTCGTCGCATCGGAGATCGATCAGCTGGTCGACAGCGGCGCGGCACGGTTCGGCGACGTGGCGGTGTTTTACCGGACTAACAACTCCTCGCGGGTATTCGAGGAGATGTTCATCCGGCTCGGGCTCCCTTACAAGGTCGTCGGCGGTGTGCGCTTCTATGAGCGTCGCGAGGTTCGCGACGCACTGGCCTACCTGCGGGTGCTGGACAATCCTGAGGACACTGTGTCGCTGCGCCGGATCCTCAACACGCCACGCCGAGGGATCGGCGACCGCGCGGAGGCCGTGCTGGCCACCTATGCCGAACGCGAGCAGATCTCCTTCGCCGCGGCGCTGCGGGCCACCGCAGCCGGCCAGGAGATCCCGCTGCTCAACCCGAGGTCCCGCAATGCGATCACGGCGTTCGTGGTGCTGACCGACGAGCTGCGGGAGAAGGTTGCGGCGGGCGAGGAGGTCGCGGAGGTCCTCGAGGCGGTGCTGGAGCGCACCGGCTACCGGGCCGAGCTGGACGCCTCGGAGGATCCACAGGATGGCTCCCGGCTGGACAACCTCACCGAGCTGGTGACGGTGGCGCGGGAGTTCGCCGGTGAGGCTGCGCCGATCATCCCGGTTGACGACGGTGGCTCCGAGCCGGGGTCGCTCGCCGCGTTCCTGGAGCGGGTGGCGTTGGTCGCCGACGCTGACCAGATACCGGACGACGACGCAGCGTCCAGCGGTGTAGTGACCTTGATGACCCTGCACACTGCCAAGGGCCTGGAGTTCCCGGTGGTTTTCCTCACCGGCTGGGAGGATGGGATGTTCCCGCACCTGCGCGCGCTGGGTGATCCCACCGAGCTCGCCGAGGAACGCAGACTCGCCTACGTCGGGCTGACCCGGGCCCAGCACCGGCTCTACCTGTCCCGGGCGATCACCCGCTCGGCATGGGGACAGCCGATGACCAACCCGGCGTCGCGGTTTCTGGCCGATGTGCCCGAGTCGCTGGTGACCTGGCGGCGCGAGGAACCCGGCCGCGCCGGTCCGGTCGGGCGCACGGTCTTCGGCCGTAACAGCGGTGCCGACGTCACCGGCGGTGACTCCGCGCAGGCCGGCGTGGCGGCCCAGGGTCTGCGTTCGACGCCCTTCCGCGGGTGGCAGAACACCCCCGCGCTGTCGCTGGACGTGGGCGACCGGGTCACCCACGACAAGTACGGCCTGGGCACCGTGGTGGCCACCGACGGCAGCGGCCCCCGGGCCACCGCCACCATCGATTTCGGCTCGGCTGGGAAGGTCCGCCTGATGCTCATCGGCGGAGTCCCGCTAGCGAAGCTATAACTGACGTCGACGATCGTCGTGATCCGCTGCTCGACCGCTTCAAATATCCGCAGGGTTTCCCCGGACGGGGCGGACCGTTGGATGCCGACTTCGGCCAACGCCTGGTTCAGTCGCTGCCAATAGCTGCTGCCGTGGGCCTTGTAGTACAGCTTTGCCACCACATGCCCGGCATCGACTGCCAATGTCGTGGCGCGGGCTGCGTGAACGTGGTCCGGATGTCGGGTGCTGTCCGGATCGTAAGTAACCACCACCTGCGGCTGAACGAGGTCTGATACGCCCAGGTGTTCGCAGGCGCGGCGGAGCTCACCGTGCCGGATGGCCGCCACTTCGCGAGGATCGTGGCCGTCCTGGCCTGGCTTGACGCCCCCCGGTCCGGCACCGAGATCCCCATCCGTACACGTGACGACGATGGTTCGCACGCCCAGCAGGGCATAGTGCGCAAGGATGCCGCCGGTCGAGGTGGACTCGTCGTCGGGATGTGCATGGACCGCCATCAACGTCAACGGTGCCGTCGCTGCGCTAGTCATCAGCGGAGCATCTCACTTCTGGCTGCCAGGATTCCGGATGTCAGAGGTGCCCACTAGTCTTCGAACATATGTTCGGCTACTCTGGTGGGGGTGCGGGATGGACGAGCGGCTGAGGCGGGTCTTGCGAGAACGCGTGGAAGCGTACTTGCGCGACGTCGAGGGGATGCTTCGCGGGCCGGCGCCAGCGGCGCTTGGGCTCAGCCGGTCGTAGC
>QHBY01000189.1:2240-2362 GCA_003244245.1 Pseudonocardiales bacterium | reverse complement strand
GTCTACCTCAACGCGGTCTACTTCCCGGCCGTCGAGCTGATGTCGGCGCTGGTGACGGTGGGCATCCTCGTCTACGGCGGGCTGCAGGTGATCGGCGGCAACGTGAAGGTCGGCGTGCTCGT
>QHBY01000189.1:278-2189 GCA_003244245.1 Pseudonocardiales bacterium | reverse complement strand
CAGCAGCTCTCCCAGCTCTACACGACCTATCAGAGCGGGATGGCCGCGCTCGACAAGATCTTCGAGCTGCTCGACGAGGCGCCCGACCTGGAGGATCGCCCGGGAGCGATCGAGCTGGAGCGGATCGCCGGGCGGATCGAGTTTAACAGCGTGTCGTTCACCTACGGGACCGGCGAGGAGGCCGTCGACGCGCTCAAGGCGGTGTCGCTCGAGGTTCCGCCCGGGCAGACCGTGGCCCTGGTGGGCGCCACGGGCGCGGGCAAGTCGACGTTCGCCAAGCTCGTGGCGCGCTTCTATGACCCGACCGCGGGAGAGGTGCGAGTCGATGGCCACGATCTGCGCGACGTCACGCAGGAGTCGCTGCGCAGCCAGCTCGGGATCGTCCCCCAGGAGGGTTTCCTGTTCTCCGGAACGATCGGCGAGAACATCGCCTTCGGCCGGCCCGACGCGTCAGAGGAGCAGGTCGCCGCCGCCGCGCGTACTGTGGGCGCTCACGAGTTCATCGCCCGCCTCGACAACGGCTATGACACCGAGGTCGGCGAGCGGGGCGTCCACCTCTCGGCCGGCCAGCGCCAGCTCGTGGCCTTCGCCCGCGCGCTGATCGCCGACCCCCGCATCCTGGTGCTCGACGAAGCGACCTCGCATCTCGACGCGGTGAGCGAAGCGCAGGTGGAGGAGGGCCTGCGGCGGCTGCTCGCGGGCCGGACGGCGATCGTGATCGCCCACCGCCTGTCCACCATCCGCGGCGCGGGCCGGATCGTCGTGCTCGAGCACGGCCAGATCGTCGAGCAGGGCACGCACGACGAGCTGCTCGACGCCGAGCGTCGCTACTGGCAGCTGTACCGGGACTGGGCGGAGCAGGCAGCCGCGTAGCCGGCTTGCCGCCTCGGGATGGCCGGGCCGGGGTGCTCGACGAGCAGCTCTCTAGCGGAGCTGGAGTCGCGGTTTGCACGCTATGGCGTGCATCAAGCGCCTATTCGATGATCGAGGCTGGCACAGCCATCATCCGCGCCGTCCGACACCGAGCGGTCGCCTATCCGCCACGGGGCCGGTAGGGCCCGGGGACCCCTGCCTACGAGTGCCTGTCTCGACCAGTGGATCGCGCCCTGCGTCCGTCGCGTCGGGTGCGGTGTGAACGGCGACCGGAGGGTGTGGCGAGCAGCAGCAGAAGTGCCGCGAGCAGAAGCACAGCCGCCATCAGCGTCCGCACGACGACGGTCCCGCCGAACACCCCGAGAAGCGACAGCACGGCCCCCATGTGCAGCCCGAATGTGAGCAGGTAAGGGAGGGCGTAATACACCGAGACCAGGGGTGTCCTGCGGCCGCCATGGCGTACGCGCCGTGGCCTCTCGCTGCCTGCTTGGTGTGCTGAGCTGCTCACTTGCTGGATCCCTGGGCGCAGTGCGACGAGTCCCGATGTGAGAGCCGCGCCGCCACCCCCGACGATACAGAGCACGGCCGCCGAGACGAACGGCTACAACTTGGCTTGCATCCGTACCTACATACGCGTTCCGCGGCACGGCACGACCGGCGCGTCAGAAGCCGAAGACAAGCGCGAGTGCCTCGTCGGCGCGCACCTCGCTCGCCTCGAGGCGTCCCGCCGATCGCCCAAGACGGTGCGGATCCACCACGGCCGTGTGCTCGACGAGAATCCGCGTCTCGCGGCCGTCGAGCGTGATCGTGGGGCGAAAGCTCGCCGCCTGCGCGCTCGTCGAGGTGGGCGCAACAAGCGTGGTGCTCAGGTCGAGGAACTCGTCCGCCTGCACGATCACCGCGTAGCGGGCCCCGCACTGCTCATGCCCGCGCGCGCCGCTATGCGCTGGCAATCGGAACACCTCGCCGCGGACCATCTCAGTCCGAAGATGGTGGCGTCAACTCGGCCATCTGCTCTCGGATGATGCGCATCTCCTC
>QHBY01000189.1:0-265 GCA_003244245.1 Pseudonocardiales bacterium | reverse complement strand
GACCTCCTCACGGATTGCAGAGCGCACTCTTCGGCGGGCAGCCGCCTCGCGCAGCGCCGTGCGCACGGCTTCGGAATCCGTCATGCCGCCGCTACGGACCACGTCGAGCGCCGCGGCAGAGGCGTCATCGAGTCGAACGTGAAGCGCCCGCGCCATCCAGCAGAACCGTAGCACGCATCATGCTACGTGCCGCCTTACCGCAGGCTGCCCTTGGGTGCGAGCCAGCGCATCGGCTGACCGGTGATGTCGCCGATCAGGTCGTAAT
>QHBY01000188.1 GCA_003244245.1 Pseudonocardiales bacterium | reverse complement strand
TGCGGCTGATGGGTGGCGGCCCGCTCCGCGCGATCCTGCGGCACATCGCACCGAACGCCATCGGCACCGTGGTGGTGAACGCGACCTTCCAGGTGGCGGACGCGATCTTAATCTTGGCCGCGTTGAGCTTCCTCGGCCTCGGCGTACCGCCGCCGGCCGCGAACTGGGGCGACATGCTCTTCAACGGCATCAACTACACCTACGACGGCTACTGGTGGTTGATCTACCCGCCAGGCGTGGCCATCGTGATCGTGGTGGTCGCGTTCAACCTCATCGGTGACGCATTGCGCGATTCGTTCGAAGTCCGGCTGCAGAAGAGGTGATCCCGGTTAGTCCTGTCGTGACCCTTGACGGTCTGCATACGGACATCGCGTTGCGCAAGGGCACGGCGCACCCCGTAGGTGGTGTGTCGTTGACCGTCGGCAAAGGTGAGAGCCTCGGCATTGTCGGCGAGTCCGGCTGCGGTAAGACCATGACCGCGCTATCGATCATGCGCCTGTTGCCGCCTGGCGGGCGCGTCACGCGCGGCTCGATCAGGCTTGGCGACACCGACCTCGCCACGCTTGACGAAGCCGGATTGCGTAAGATCCGCGGCAACCGGATCGGCATGATCTTCCAGGACCCGATGACATCGCTGAACCCATGCATGACCGTTGGCGACCAAGTCTCGGAAACCGTTCTGCTGCACCGCGAAGTGACCCGCGCACAAGCGCGTGAGCGCGCCGCGGAAGTGCTCGACCTGGTCGGGCTGCCGCGAGCCAAGGAACGGCTGGACTCCTACCCGCACCTGCTGTCCGGCGGGATGCGCCAACGCGTGGTGATCGCGATGGCGCTGGCCTGCGAACCGGAACTGCTGATCGCCGACGAACCGACAACGGCGCTGGATACCACCATCCAGAAGCAGATCCTCGAACTCATCGACGAGCTGCGCGGCCGTCTCGGTATGGCGGTGATCCTGGTGACCCACGACCTCGGCGTCATCGCCGGATACACCGACCGGGTCGCGGTGATGTACGCGGGAAAGATCGTGGAGACCAGCTCGACGCGCGACCTGTTCGCCAACCCGCGGCACCCCTACACCGAAGCGCTGTTCCGTGCACTTCCGGAAAATGTTGACTCCGACCGCAGACTTTACGCCATTCCCGGCCTGCCTCCGGACCTGGCGAGCCCGCCGCGGGGCTGCCGGTTCGCCGCGCGCTGCACCTATGCTACCGAGGAGTGTCGGGCCCAGGAACCGGAGCTCACCGGGGACGGGCACCCGTTCGCCTGCTTTCATCCACTCGGCGCGAAAGGACAGGCCACACCGAACCCACACACCCCGCTGGCTGTCGCCGCGGACGCTTCCGTGCTGCTGGAGGTTCGCAACCTGGTACGCACGTTCCCGGTCACCTCGAACGGTGTGCTGCAAAGAAAGATCGGTGCCGTCAGCGCGGTGGCGGACGTGTCGTTCACAGTCCACACCGGAGAAACCTTCGGTCTCGTCGGCGAATCAGGCTGCGGCAAGAGCACCATCGGCAGGTTGCTCGTGGCGGCGGACACGCCGACGTCGGGCACGATCACGTTCGACGGCGTCGAGATCAGCGGCAAGTCCAACCGCGAGCTTCGCAAATACCGCCGGGATTTCCAACTGATGTTCCAGGATCCTTACGCATCACTGGATCCTCGCATGCGAGTGCGCTCGATCCTGCGCGAGCCACTGGCTATCCAACATCGCGGATCCGCCATTGAACAGCAAAAGGCCATCGCCAAGCTGCTCGACGAGGTCGGGCTGTCCGGCGCAGCGCTGGACAAGTACCCCCACGAATTCTCCGGGGGGCAGCGTCAACGCATCGGGCTGGCGCGTGCGCTCGCCTTGCGCCCCAAGCTGATCGTGGCCGACGAGCCGGTGTCGGCGCTGGATGTCTCGGTGCAGGCACAAATCCTGAACCTGATGCGAGATCTGCAGCGCGAACATCAGCTGACCTACGTGTTCATCTCCCACGACCTGTCCGTGGTGCGATACGTGTCCACCACGATCGGCGTGATGTACCTCGGCAAGCTCGTCGAGATCGGGCCGGCCGAGCACGTGTACACCTCGCCGGCGCACCCATACACACGAGGCTTGATCGATACGATTCCGCTCGCCGACCCCGAGAGCGAACAGCGCAAGGACAGCGCAGGAGTGCGCGGCGAGCTGCCGTCGGCGATGAATCCGCCGTCCGGTTGCCGGTTCCGTACTCGCTGTCCGTTGGCCACCGAAAAATGTGCCGCGGAGGAACCGCCGATGCGCCGGTTCAGCGACCAGGGCCACCAAGCCGCCTGCCACTACCCGCTACAATCGCCACGATCAAGCCCGCGGTCGGGTGCCTGACCGGCTCCACCGTGGCGGACGTCGGCTCCTGGCCACCGGTCGAGCTTGCGGTCGGACAACCACGGCAGCATCGGCGACGGTGGCGGTATCGATCCAGGTCCGGGATCCGCGAACCAGCACCCGGCCCCCAGGCGCACCGGGGAGCGCACGGAGGCCGCGCAGGGCGTGAAACTGAGCCGATTGTGGACCCTCCTGGACAATGGCGTCGAATGCATCCGGGCGGGCCGTCCACGAGGTGGCAGCTAGTCAATCAATGCCCGGGCGTTGGGCGGTGGCCGTTGGTTGAGCCCCACGCGACCACGCCAGCCGGGTCTTCCCCCACGGTTTGACCACCGACAGACCTGTCGCAGTGAGCAACAGCCCCAGCGCAACGGACCTCGCGGCAGCGTCAGGGCCTGAGCCGGCTCACCTTCGCCGGCCAAGATTTCCTGTAGCCGTGGCAGCGTCAGCGCCACCCCGGTTGCGGTCAGCACGACGGCGATCCCTGACTTCGCGACCGCCGGATCACCGGAATGCAGACCGGTCACCTTCAGCGCGACCAGCGCCCCGTCGAGCCCAAGCCAACCCGCCGACGCCACGACGTGAACCACGAGAAGTGCTGCCCTGACCCGGCGCGGTAATCGGTGGACCAGAGGCACGTACCGCAGGGGTGCGGCCAGCGGAGCACTCACGGCGCGTTAACGAACCCCGCAGACTCCGCGTCACGGTGTTCGCGCGGCCACTCAGCGTGACGATACCCGGCCCCGCGCCATGACCAGCGTGAGGGCGGTGGGGAAGTTGTCGAAGGGGGCCATGCCAGCGTCAGTGCCGGTGATCAGGCGCACACGCGGTCGGCCATCCAGCGCACCCTGCCGATTATCTGCAGCGCTCGCTCGGCACCGTATTTCTCGGCGAAGGGACGCCAGTTGTTGCTGTTCGCCGTGCACACCGCGATCCCCGCAGCGACGATATCGGTGACTGTCTGCTCGTCGGGTTCGAAAACGCCGGGTCCGGTCAGCCAGGTGCAGTGCTCGATGGTGTCGACGCCCGCAGCCACGGCTCTGCGGATACTGCTCGTGCCGTGGGCGTGCGCCGCGACCGGAAGCCCGAGCCGGTGAGCCTCCTCAACGACCGTCCGCAGCTCCTCGCCGCTGAACTGCGGCTGCCACATCTCGGCCCACCCGGCGTCATACTGCCGCCGGACGCCATCACTTTGATCACGTCGGCCCCGGCGGCAGCGTTGCGCTGGATCTGCTGGCGGATCTGGTCCGGACCAGCGACCACCACCGAGGAACCAGCAGTGCCCGCCAGGCGGGGTCAGCGGAGCGGTCGCGGCCAGGATGCGCGGGCCGGCCAGTTCACCGGCGTCGATGGACTCACGCAGCGCCACCGTGAGCCCGCCTCGATCACCGAGGTCTCGGACGGTGGTGACCCCACTGTTAAGCAACTGTTGGGCTCGGCCAGCCATCGACAGCGCTAATCGCAGCTCATCGACCGGAGCCATCAACTTCTCGAGCCGGTCCAGTCCCACGTTGAAGGCCAAATGCACATGGGAGTTGATCAGCCCCGGCAGGATGGTCGCTGCCGGGAACGCCAGCTCGATGACGTCCGCGCCGCCCGCCGCGCGCACGTCATCGTAACCGCCCACCGCGACGATCGAGTCGCCCTGCACTAACACTGCGCCGTTGTCGAACCGTTGGCCGGCAGGGCCAGTGAGAACCTGGGAAGCGGACAACAAATACCGCATCGCTAGCAGCTACTCCCTCCTGCGGGATCAGGCGCCGGGGCGGGCCGACAGGGTGACGGCGGGTTGGTTCAGAGCGTGCAAAGGGCGGCTCGCCTCCGCACGGCAGTTTTCAAGATCTTAAATAGATGGTACGGAATCAGCGGTCAGCCGCCGTCCTGTCGCAGCATCACTGGCGGGCACTGCTCCTGCTTCGCCGCTGACGTCACTGCCCGGAACCGGAACCACAGTAACCACGGGAACGTGCGAATGGGCCCCAGCCCGCAACGGCCCACGATCAGCCGAGTCACACAGCATCGGGCTGCGCTGACGGCCCCGTCACTGTCGGACGAACCGATCGAGCGCCTCGCGCACCTGGGTGCGCATCGCGTCGCTCCCGGTGTGCCCCGAGTCGCCGATGACGACCAGCTGCGCGTCGGGCCAAGCACGGGCAAGTTCCCAGGCCGTGCCGAGTGGACTGCCCAGGTCGAGGCGGCCGTGAATTAGGACGCCCGTGATGCCGGCCAGGCGTCCCGCATCACGGAGCAGGGCGCCTTCCTCGAGCCACGCACCGTGGGCGAAATAGTGCGCGCAGATCCGCACGAACGCCAGCATGGCGGCCGGTGGACGGTCGCTGTAGGGGTTCGGTTTGCCGTTGGGCTCCAAGGAGACCACCGCGTCCTCCCACGTCATCCAGTCGATCACGGCTTTCGCCCGCACGTCTGGATCGGGGTCTTCCATCACACGCGCGTAGGCCGCGACGACGTCGCCGCCCCGGTCAGCCTCGGGGACGCCAGCGGCGAACCGGTGCCATTCCTCGGGGAAGAACCGGCCGACGCCGCGGTAGAGCCAATCGATCTCCGAACGGCGGGATGTGGTGACGGCCGGGATGACGATCTGCGACACCCGATCCGGATGGCGCTCGGCGTAGGCAAGGATCAGTGTGGACCCCCACGAACCGCCGAACAGCAGCCAACAGTCCACGTGCAGGTGCTCGCGCAGCTGCTCTATGTCGGCGAGCAGGTGCTCGGTTGTGTTGAACCGCATATCCGTGGCCGGATCACTGGCGTGCGGCATGCTACGCCCGCATCCGCGCTGGTCGAACAAGATGATCCGGCAACGGTCGGGGTCGAAGGCTTGGCGCGCCCCAGTGCTGCAACCCGACCCCGGCCCGCCGTGGACGACAAGAGCGGGCTTGCCGTCCGGGTTGCCACAGACTTCCCAGTAGACGAGGTTGCCATCACCGACATCAAGCATCCCCTGGTCGTACGGTCCGATCGGCGGGTAGGACACGGCCATATTCAGGACCCCTTCAAACCGCTGTGGCTGTGACTAAATGACGGACGCAGAGCCGCGCGTAAGTTTCCTCAATCCGGAAGATTATCTATCACGTGTCCGAAGTAGTTCGTAATGGTCGGCACCGGGCGCGGCGCAGTTGCTCAGCTGGCCCGAAGCTCACCCCAGTCCGCCTCGCCATTTATCGGGGTCCACACTGAGTATCATCGCCGCCGGGCTTCGAGCATGCCGTCAAGCAGATCCCGGCGCGTCGATGGCTCGGGTTGACCGCCACGCCCTACCGCCGCGACAAACTCGAGGGCCTGATCGCGCTCCAGCTCGGTCCGATCCGGCACACCATCACCTACTTCCCACCGGGCACTCCTGCGGCCGATGACCGGTCACCGCAGCTGGAACTCGCGCAGCCCGACCCCGCGCCGCGACCAATGCCCGTGCTGCGCATCGCCCTCTCCCGTCTGCAACCATCCATGGACGGGTCACCGTTGCTGGTCGTGGCTACCGGGCCGTTCGTCGGCGAAGGATTCGACTGCGCGGGCCTGGATGCCCTGTCCTCGCGGCGCCGATCGCTTTCAAGGGGCGCCTCGTGCAATACGTGGGACGAGTCCTGCGCCCACATTTGGGAAAGACCACCGCGGAGGTACACGACTATCACGACATCGACACCGGGGTGCTGGCCTCGTCCTTGGCCAAGCGCGCGCCGGGCTACACCAGCCTCGGCTTCCCCGACTCCCGCAAATCAGTATCACGGCGTTGACCAAGCGATGACCAGGCCTCCCTCACGGATCTCGCCGGTCAAGCCCTGTGCGGGACAGGGCCGGGTGGGTCTGGAGTCTGCGCGCGAGAGCGTCCATGTCTTCGTCGGAGACCCGCTCAGAATCTGCTCGGCCCAGGTAGCCGAACACCCTGGGCCCGCGGAACTCGGCAGGGATGTCAGCGTGGCGGGGCACGATGTGAAAGTGCAGGTGAGCGAAGCCCTCGGCTTCGGCGAGCAGGATCGAGTAGATCTTGGCGCAGCCCACGGCGTCGATGAGGGTTTGGGAGAGCCGGTGCTGAAGGATCCCGAGGCCTGCAGCTTCGTCGTCGGTGAGCTCGGACAGGCTGGTGAGATGCCGGACGGGGAACAGGATGAGCCAGCCGAGCAGTGCGCTGTCGAAAGCGTGCGCAACCTGCCACCGACTGTCGGCGTAGATGTGATCACGAGGCGGCAGGTCACTGCGGTTGGCGAGCTGGCAGGAGTGACAGCCGGCGGTCCCGAATCCACCGGGCGCAACCTCGCTCATGGACTGGTCAAGAAGGCCGTGACGGCTGCGCGACCCATCGGACCGTTGTCGCTTGACTGGGTCGAGTGGCCGGAGCCGGGGATGACGACGAGGTGGCCCTGTGGAGCGCGCGCGGCCTCCTGCTGGGCCCACAGCAGCGGAGTGGAAAGGTCGTGGTCGCCGACCAGCAGCAGCGCCGGCACCGCGGGCAGGTCTTGGCCGGCAGGGAACGGGGCAACTGGCGTGGCTGGCCATTGCTCGCAGGTCACCGCGATTCCGTTGGCAGCCGCGGCCGCTCGGTCGTAGGGGAAGACCGTCGCGTCCGAGAGCCCGGCCACCGCCGCACGGGAGGCCGCAGCCCGGCCGGCCACCGGTGTGGCGGCGTCCCCCCACGGCCCGTGCAGGTCCTCGCACAACGTGCTCGCGTGCAGCCCCTGACTGAGCTCGTCGGCTTCGGCGGACTGATTCAGCCGTTCGGCGGCGACGATGGTGTGGAGCGCTGTGTCGTCACCCCGCGCGGCATCGTGCAGTGCGGCCGGTATGTCGGTCAACCGCGGCTTGCCCACGCTCAGTGAGGTGAGTGTGTCGTACAGCTCCGGGCCGTCATGGCGGGCCCGGACTACCTCGGAGAGGTCCTGCGCCGGATCGGTCGTACACCCGTTTTCTTTGCAGACCATCCGCAGCACGTCCGCGGTGCGGGTGATTCCGGCTAACTCCAGCGGATCCAGGTTGTCGTGCGACACGATCGAGTCCAGCACCAGGCGGGAAACCCGGTCGGGATGGGTGACCGCGTACCGTTCGGCGACGAACGTGCCGTAGGAGACGCCGTCGAAGCTGAGCTTGTCCACGCCCAGCGCCCGGCGTAACTCGTCGAGGTCGGCGACCGTGTCGGCGGTGGTGAAGAACTGTCGGCGCTCCCCGATAGCTTGCGCACAGGCCGCCACCGCGCCAGCCGGTGGCACAGTCAGATCCGAGCTGCCCATCGCCTGTTGCAGTTGCGGGCACTGCAGCGCCCCGCCGCCGGTGCCGCGCTGGTCGATGAGGACCAGCCGATAGTCGCGCACCACCGCCGGGTCGAGCAGCTGGCTGGCGACCAAGGTCGCGAACGGCACCCCCGGTTGACCCGGGCCGCCGGTGAGGAAGACCAATACCCCGCGTGGTGCGTCCGCGTTGTCGGCCATCGCGACCTGCAGCGACACCTGCTCGGCAAGCTTCGGACCGGGATGCAGCCCGGCATGGTCCAGCGGCAAGGTCAGCGTCGCGCAGCTGAACGAGGCGCCGCCAGGACCCCCGGCGGGACCGGTTGCGGGACTACCGTCCGAACCCGGGGCAGTAGTGCTGGCAGCAGTTGCGGCGCAGGGATGGGCGCTGCTGAGCACCGGGATCTGGTCCAAGACGGGTCCCTTGCCCCGGCTCTGGTCCGAAGCCGCTTGTCGCGGCTGGTTGCCGCAGGCGCTGAGACCGACACTGATGCAGAAGCCGAGGAGTGCGACGAATACAGCCAAGACGAACCGGCGTCGACGCATGATCACGAGGGGGCTGCCTCTCGACGACGTGTTGGCTCAGTGAGAGGAAGGCGTACCTGGAACCGGGTGTCGCCTGGTTCGGAGATCACCCGCATGCTGCCGCCGTGCCGGTTGACCACGATGCGCCAGGACACGTCCAGTCCGAGACCAGTGCCTTCCCCGACTGGTTTGGTGGTGAAGAACGGTTCGAAGATCTGCTGGTGCATGTCGTCCGGAACCCCGGGGCCGGTATCACCGATCTCGACGAGCAGTTGCTCCCCGTCGCGCGCCGTGTGCAGGGTGAGGGTTCCTGAGCGGTGCATGGCGTCGACGGCGTTGTCGATGAGGTTGGTCCACACCTGGTTCAGCTCGGCGGCATAGGCCGGCACCTTTGGCAGGCTGCAATCGTAGTCCTTCACCACTTTGACCTGGCCACCGATCTTTCGGCTCAGCATGATGAGAGTGGAGTTGAGGCCGTCATGAACGTCGATGGACTGGTGCGGCGAGCGGTCCATCTGGGAGTACTGTTTGGCGGCGCCGACCAATGCGGAGATGCGGCCGGTGGCGTTCTCGATCTCGCCCAGCAGCGTCTCGGTCTCGACCGTGTAAGCCAGCCACCGCACGGCACCGTCGAGGTAGGTGGCGTCCAGCGCGTCTGCCACGCGCCGCAGGTCATCGACGCCAACACCGCCGGCGACGAGGGTCGACGCGATCTCCCACCCGGAGGCGACGCCGTTGTCGTCGAGCCAGTCGGTCAGCAGATCCTCCCGGTCGCTGGTCTGCAACGGGGACAGTTCCGGCACGTTGGGCATCCGCTTGACGATCTCTTCCTGGATGGCGGTGAGGTGCTTGAGCTCGTCGGCCTTCAGCTCGGATCCGGCGAGCACAGCGAGTTTGTGTCGCATCCCGGCAACCCGTTCCCGTAGCGCCACGGTTGCCCGGCCCGCAGCCGCCGCCGGGTTGTTCAGTTCGTGTGTCAAGCCCGCAGCCAGTTTGCCGAGTGAGAGAAGCCGCTCCCGCTGCCCGACGAGCTCATCGGCGTTGCGTATTCCGAGAAACATGCCCTGCAGGAGATGCGTGGCCATCGGGTACCACTGGCGGAACACCACGGCGAAGTCAGCGGCCGGCAACGCCAGCACAGTGCTGTCGACGGTGGTGCGGACCGAGGTCGTGTAGACCTGCGAGACTTGGTTGCCGAGGTAGAACTGGGTGGCTCCGGCGTACCCGCCGGGCTGGTCACTGCGGGTAATCTCAACGTCATCGCCTCGGACCAGCTGGGACAGCGTGATGGCGCCGGACAGCAGGATGTAGAACCACTCCGCGGGCTCTCGCTCGGTGGCGATCTCCGCGCCTGAGCTGTAACGCTCGACGTGGCCGTGCGCGGCCACCCACTCCAGCCGGTCGTCTTCTAGATCCTCGAAGAGGAACAGCGTGCGCAATATGGCGGGGGTGATGCGCGCGGGTGTGCTCACCGGTCCTCCAGGTAACGATGCACCAGGGTCACGGCCATCGCGCCCTCCCCCACCGCGGAGGCGACCCGCTTGACCGACTCCGCCCGAGCGTCTCCCGCCACCAGCACGCCGGGCAGGCTGGACTCCAGGTAGTAGGGGTCACGCTCGACCGGCCACCCTGGGGGTCGACGTCCATCGATGAGCAGATCAGGACCGGTAAGCAGGAAGCCCCGCGAATCCCGGCGCACGGCCTCACCGAGCCACTCGGTGCGAGGTACGGCGCCGATGAAGATGAACAGCGATCCGGCGGGCACCGGTTCTCCTTGGCCGTTGCTGCGGTCACACAACGTCAGCCGCTCCAGATGTTCGGTCCCGTGCGCCGCTCCCACCTCGGTGCCGGTACGAACCCCGATGTTGTCGATCCCGTCGAGCTGCTTGATCAGGTAGTGCGACATCGAGTCGTGCAGTGACGCGCCGCGAACCAGCACCGTGACCGTGCGCGCGTAGCGCGAGAAGAAGACCGCGGCCTGCCCGGCCGAGTTCGCGCCTCCGACGATGTAGACGTCTTCGCCCGCACACGACGGTCCCTGGGTCATCGCAGACCCGTAGTACACACCGCGGCCGGTGAACTCGGCGATACCCGGTGCATCCAGGGTCCGGTACGACACCCCGGTCGCGAGGATGATCGCGTGCGCCGCGAGTTCGGTGCCGTCGCCGAAGCGCACGATGCGGGCGGAACCTCGGGCTTGCAGCCCGACGACCTCGCGGGTCGACAGCACCTCAGCGCCGAACTTCTGTGCCTGCCGGCGAGCGCGGTCGGTGAGCTGGGCACCGGACACGCCGTCGGGAAAGCCGAGATAGTTCTCGATCCGTGAACTCTGTCCAGCCTGCCCACCGGTGGCCTGGCGTTCGACCAGCACGGTGCGCAGGCCCTCCGAAGCGCCGTAGACCGCTGCGCCGAGCCCCGCCGGACCCGCTCCCACGACGATCAGATCGTAGAAATCGGTGGCCGGCTCGGTCGACAACCCGACCGCGGTAGCGATTTCGGCGTCCGACGGGTTGCGCAGTACCGCGCCGTCCGGAGTGATCAGTACCGGAACGTCCTCGACGCCCGCGTCGGCGGCGGCCAGCAGCCGCTGCCCTTCCGGTTCGTCGACGCTGTACCACCGGTAGGGAACGGAGTTGCGGGCGAGGAAGTCCCGCGCCCGGTAGGACCCGCTGGACCAGCGATGCCCGACGAGCTTCGTCTCCTCCACCGGTCGGTCGCCCAGCGCACGCCACATCTCGATGAGCGCGTCGACGACCGGGTACAGCTTCTCCTCCGGCGGTTCCCAGGGCTTGAGCAGGTAGTGGTCCACGTCCACCACGTTGATCGCCTGGATCGCGGCATCGGTGTCAGCGTAGGCAGTGAGCAACGCCCGGCGCGCCAGCGGGAAAAGGTCCATGGCCTCTTCGAGAAACTCGATGCCGTTCATCTGCGGCATCCGGTAGTCGGCGAGAATTGCCGCAACCGGCTCGCCCCGCAGCTTCAGCTCCCGCAGCGCCTCCAATGCCTGGGCCGCCGAGTCGGCCCGCACCACGCGGTAGTCCTCGCCGTAGCGGCGGCGCAGATCACGAGCCACTGCGCGAGACACGCCGGGGTCGTCGTCAACCGTGAGCAGCACCGGCTTGATCATGTCGAAGGAACCTGTCGCTTCTTGGTGATCCCGTAGAACGCCGCCAGCTTGCCCATGCACCGTGCCTCCACGTACTGCAGGCCGCCGTCCTCGGCGATCTGCCGCGCCTCGGCCGAGCGGATGCCCTGCTGCAACCACAACACCTTGGCGCCGATCGCCACCGCCTGCCGCGCCAGTTCCGGAGCTTCTGCTGCCGGGCGGAACACGTTCACCACATCGATCGGCTCGCCGATGTCGGTCACACTGCGGTACGCGCGCTCGCCCAGAATCTCGACGGCACTTGGATGCACCGGAATCACCCGAAATCCCACCGCCTGCAGGAACGCCGGCACCGCGTGAGCCGCCTTCGCATCGTTGGTGCTCAGCCCCACGACCGCGATGGTCGTCGCCTTCTCCAAGATCGTTTTGGTGTGATCGGTCACCGACCCTCCCACCCGTCAGGCGTCTGGTTCACCGGCTTCTCATACCACCCAGTACCGCCGTGCGCCCACCGCGCAACGAGCCGGCCGTGACGGGATCGCGGTCATCACACGATCATCAGGTCAACGAAGCACCAACGCCAGTCCTCACCCGGCTCGAACGAACGGATCAACGGATGGCCCTCCGCACGGAAGTGGGCGCTGGCGTGCTTGTTCGGGGACGAATCGCAATAGCCGACGTGTCCGCAGGACAAGCACTTCCCACAGGAAGCCATCGCGTCACTCCTCCCTGACCGAGTCTGCACCACTGCGAACAAGTACAACGTTGGTCTCGTCGGACCGCAAATCAGGGAGTGTTGTGGGTCTCAGAGCGGTAGGGGGTGGCGAAGGACGCCTGGCCGGCGGCGAGCCGACCATGTGGGCGGCGAGCGCGCGCACGTCCCAGCGGGTGCAATCGGTGGGCTTGGCCCAGTCGCCGGGCTGCAGGTTGCCCAAGGCGGCGGCGACCTTGCGGTTCTCGACCGCGGTGATCTGCATCGCTTCGGCGTGCTTGATCCGCGGGATGGTTGTGACATCTACAGCGATGCTCATGGTCATCGTGATTCACCCTTGGTCTGTTTGGTCTGCAGCCGCCGGTCGACGTCGGCCAGGAACATCTCCACGACGCGGTCGGCACGTTCCGGGTCGTAGAGTTGCTCGATGACGTCCGGGCGTGGGGGCGACGACGGTGGACGAGCGCAATCAGCATGTCGTTCTGACTTCGGCCGATAGCCGGGGGTTTGTTTCGCTGCGCCAACCGGCGACTCCACGACCGGAGCGGTACGCCATCGGGCGGTCGCTGCGCCAGCGGGTGCCCCGATCCGCGCTGGGCAGCTGGAGCGTGCCCGAAAGCCGCGCCGACCCGGTGCAACAGATCATTGCGACCCACCAAGGCCGGTTGGACCGGCTGATCCCGATCCGGATTGGCCGAATGATCGCCTCCCCCTACGCCTTCCTGCGCGGCGCTGCCGCGATCATGGCCGAAGACTTCGCTCACCTGCCATCCACCGGTATTACCCCGGTTATCTGCGGCGATGCGCACCTGGGCAACTTCGGTTTCTACGCCTCACCAGAGCGCGACCTCGTCTTTGACCTCAACGATTTCGACGAGGCGCACCCGGGGGCCTGGGAGTGGGATCTGCGCCGGCTGGTGACCAGTGTGTGGGTCGCCGGTCGGCAAAACGGCTCCCCGGAAAACGCGTGCGAGGAGGCCGCTGCGCGCTGTGTCGCCGCCTACCGCGAACACATGGCCTATCTAGCAGAGCAGCCGCTATTGGCCCGTTCCTATGAGCGGCTCGACGTCGACCGGCTGCAGACGACCGCGACCCGGGGCACGCTGCGCAAGGAGATCAAGCGGGCAGCAAAACGGGCGCGCCGACGCACCAGCGACCGTGCCCTGCCACGGTTCACCCAACAACGCGACGGCACCCGCCGCATCGTCGAGGAGCCCCCGCTCATCACCCGCCCGGACCCCGCCCAGGCCAATCAGATCGCCGAGGCATTGGACTCCTACCTGCAGACGCTGCCTCCCCACTGGGCGCGCGCGCATCCTGGCCGGGTACAGCATCATCGACATCGCTCACAAGGTCGTCGGGGTGGGCTCGGTGGGTCTGCGTGCCTACATCGCCCTCTGCCAGGGCAGTAGCCCCGACGATGTCGTGTTCCTCCAGCTCAAGCAGGCCCGCCGGTCTGTCGTCGCACGGTTCGTGCACGGCGATTCGGCCTGGCATGCTCACCAGGGCCAGCGGGTGGTGGAATACCAGCAGGCGCTGCAGACCGTCAGCGACCCGCTGCTGGGATGGACCACCGTCGGAGATCACCAGTACTACGTCCGACAATTCCGGGACATGAAGGGCGCCGTCACCGTCGACGGCATCGACGCCTGCGCCCTGGCCAACTACGCCGGGATCTGCGGTCTGCTGCTGGCCAAGGGCCACGCCCGCACCAGTGGCGCCTCCATGATCGCCGGCTACCTCGGCAGCAGCGATCACATCGACCGGGCCATGTGCCGATTCGCCCGCCGCTACGCCGAGCAAACCGAGCGCGACTACCAGGCCCTGTTGGCGGCCGTCGCCCAAGGCGTCCTCCATGCCGAGGCCGGCCCGTGATGCTGATTTGACGCGTACCCTCAAAGCAGAGGGGTCCGCGCTATGAGCCACATGCTGAACGTCGCCGGGACGTCGCCGGATACTAATGTCGACGCCTTGACAGGTAGCGTCACACCCGACATCGGGCCAGACCCGTTCCCGGTGATCGGCATGGATCACCTACGGTTTGCCGTCGGTAACGCGCGGCAGGCCGCACACTTCTATTCGACGGCGTTCGGCATGACTTGCGTGGCCTACCGCGGTCCAGAGCAGGGCTACCGGGACGCAGCGGAGTACGTGCTGGTCTCCGGTCGGGTCCGGTTAGTGCTGACCGGTCCCGTGCGGGCCGCAACGCCGCTGGCCCAGCGGGTCGCCGCGCATGGTGACGGGGTGACCGACCTCGCCATTGAGGTGCCCGACGTCGACCGGGCCGTCGCGTTCGCCCGCCAGCAGGGCGCGATCGTCCTCGAGGAACCAGCCGACGCCACCGACGAGCACGGCACCGTGCGCCTGGCCGCGCTGGCGACCTACGGCGACACCCGGCACACCCTGGTTGATCGGTCCGGCTACACCGGCCCATTCCTGCCGGGTTTCGTCGAGCAGCGGCCGCTGGTGGCCCCCGGACACCGGCTGTTCCAGGCCGTGGATCACTGCGTGGGCAACGTCGAGCTCGGCCGCATGGATTTCTGGGTGTCGTTCTACATCCGGGTCATGGGCTTTGAGAACATGAAGGAGTTCGTCGGCGACGACATCGCTACCAAGTATTCCGCGCTGATGTCGAAGGTGGTGACCAGTGGTAACCACCGGGTCAAGTTCCCGCTCAACGAACCCGCGGTCAGCCGTAAGCGCTCGCAGATCGACGAGTACCTGGAGTTCTACGGCGGCCCGGGCGTGCAGCACATCGCGCTGGCGACCGGCGACATCGTCGGCGCGGTGACGGCGATGCGGGGACGGGGCGTGGCGTTCCTGGACACGCCGGACTCCTACTACGACACCCTCGGCGAGTGGGTCGGCGATACCCGCGTGCCCGTCGAGACGTTGCGTGAGCTGCGCATCCTCGCCGACCGGGACGAAGACGGCTACCTGCTGCAGGTGTTCACCAAGCCGGTGCAGGACCGGCCGACGGTCTTCTTCGAGCTCATCGAGCGGCACGGCTCGCTGGGCTTCGGCAAGGGCAACTTCAAGGCCCTGTTCGAAGCCATCGAACGCGAGCAGGCCCGCCGCGGCAATCTGTAGCGCCATGACCTTCTACCGGCGGGCGGGCACGATCCCGCGCAAGCGGCACACCCAGCACCGCCGCCCCGACGGCTCCCTGTACTGCGAGGAGCTGATGGGCGAGGAGGGCTTCTCCTCGGACTCCTCGCTGCTCTACCACGAGCAGATCCCCTCTGCGATCGTCGACGCGCGGCCGTGGATCCTGCCCGACCACAGCACGGCACCCAACGAGCCACTGCTACCGCGGCACCTGCGGTTGCACGACCTGTTCGACAGCCAGGAGTGGAAACGCCACGACGTGGTGACTGCGCGGCGGCTGGTGCTCGGCAACGTCGACGTGCGGATCTACTACGTCGTCGCGGGTGAAGCTTCGCCGTTGTACCGCAACGCTGTAGGCGACGAGTGCATCTATGTCGAGTCCGGCTCGGCAACGGTGCAGACGGTCTTCGGTCCGCTTGAGGTCGGGACGGGCGATTACGTGGTGCTGCCGCGCAGCACCACCCACCGGTGGGTGCCGAGCCCCGACGAACCGCTCCGCGCGTACTGCATCGAGGCGAACAGCCACATCGCCCCGCCGCCGCGGTACCTGTCCCGGTTCGGGCAGTTTTTGGAGCACGCGCCGTACTGCGAGCGGGACCTGCGGGGCACCGGTGCGCCGGAGGTGTTGCCGGGCACCGACGTGGAGGTCCTGATCAAACACCGCGGCGCCGGCGCTGGAAAGGGTGGCCTCGCCGGCACCGTCTACACCCACCCGCGACACCCCTTCGACGTGGTCGGCTGGGACGG
>QHBY01000187.1 GCA_003244245.1 Pseudonocardiales bacterium | reverse complement strand
AAGATCTATGAGACACGCTCTAGCCTCCGCCGCCGGTAAGGCCGGGCGGTACCAGAGGCGGCGGCGTCACCTCGCTGGATGCGGGCCTGTCGGGATTGCCGGTTGGGGTCGGCGCGTCGCTCGTAGTCGTGCTGTGGGGGCCGTCGATGATCCCGGGAAGGATCCCCGGGGGGGCCTGAGTGGTTTGCGTGGGGCTCTCGGTGGGAGTCGTGGTGGGAGTCTCGGTCGCGGCGGGTGCGCCCGGGCCGGGCGGGGTGGCCGGCGTCCGCGCAGCGGGCTGATCGTCGATCACCTGCCCGATCGTGGTGCCCTTGCCGTTACCGCCCACGGTCTGGCCGTTGGCCCACTCGAAGCCGGTGATGACGGTCATGGCCAGCAGGAAGGCGCCAAGCGCTCCCACGATCACCACCCCCCAGCGCAGCGTGACGGACCGTCTGGAGCGGTGAGAGGGCTCTGCCGTGGATCCCTGCGGGACGGCCGGCGACGGCCGAGCGCGTTGAGCGAGGAGGCGGACCCTCTTTCGGCTGCGCTCCAATGACGTCTGGTAGACGGCGGTACCCACCGTGGTGATCATGCTGGCTCCGGCTGCCCCGATGAGGGTGCCGGCGGCCCCGAGCTTTGAGCCGAGCACGGCGGTGGTCACCGCGGCGAGAGCGGCGGCGGCGACGTGGGCCGGGTTGAGGTCGGTTTTGCGTTTGGTGTCGGCTGGGCTGGTTGGCGAGGGCGGCGCAGTCATGATCTCCGGTGGGTCGGCGGGTCAGACGTGAACTACGTTAATCACTGGGCACGACCGCGCCCAACCGGGGTGCGCAAGCGGCGGCCCGCGCGCTGCCGTTGCCGGTCACCCGGGCAGCCTGGGAGTCTTCGCCGGTGGCCAACTGGAAGATGACCCGCACAGACAAGCCCTCGGGCGCGGAGATCCCGGCACGCGTGAGCGATCTGCTGCGCCTGCCCGGCGGTCCGGTGGATCTCAACGCCATCGCCACGGGGGCGACTCCGGGATTCATCGGCTCGGGCAAGGCCGACGGCAAAGCAGCGATGCGCCACCTCGCGCCGCGGTTGGCGGATTTGCAGGAACAGCTCTACGCCGAAGGATGTGCCGAAGGGGATACGGCTGGCCGGCGGAGCCTGCTGCTGGTGTTGCAGGGCATGGACACTGCTGGCAAGGGAGGCACGGTGAAACATGTCATGGGCCTGATGAACCCGATGGGCGTGCAATATCACGCATTCAAGAAGCCGACGATCGAGGAGCGTGAGCACCACTTCCTGTGGCGGGTCAAGCGGCGGTTGCCGCCGCCAGGCATCGTCGGCGTGTTCGACCGTTCACACTACGAGGACGTGGTCGTGGTCCGGGTTCATGATCTGGTGCCGGCTGATCGGTGGTCGTGCCGCTACGGCGTCATCAACCGCTTCGAGGAGAAGTTGGGCGCCTCGTCCGCAATCGTTAAGTGCTTCCTGCACATCTCCAAGGAGCAGCAGCAAAAACGACTGCTCACCCGGCTCGACGATCCGACGAAACACTGGAAATATGACCCTGCCGACATAGCGGAGCGCGCCTATTGGGACGATTACCAGCAGGCGTATTCAGATGCCTTGAGGAAATGCAACACCGAAGCTGCACCGTGGTATGTCGTGCCGGCCGACCGCAAGTGGTATCGCAATTGGGCGATCACCAGGATCCTCACCGAGCGACTCGAGGAGATGGCGCTTGGGTGGCCAACGCCCCGGGGCTGGAACCCCGACGAGCAACGCGCGCGGTTGGCTGCGGGCCAGTGACATCGCCTACCCGGCTATCTCGGCCCACACGGTGTTGCCGTCAGGCTGGACGTCGACACCCCACGCCTTGGTGAGGCTCCTTACCAGTTCAAGGCCCCGACCACGGACCCGTCCCAGCGGGTCAGTCGAGCGCTTCACCGGCCCGGGGAAGCCGACCGGAGAGGCATCCCGCACCGCTATCCGCAGCCCGCTGGGACCACGCTCCAGCGTCAACCCGACGCCGGTGCACGCGTGTTCCACCGCGTTGGACACCAGCTCGCTGACCACGAACTCGGCGGTGTCCTCCACCCCGTCGTCCACCTGCCATTTCGGACACGTCTCGCGGACCAGTCGCCGGCTCATCGCCGGCGCCCCGGCGTCACAAGGCAGCTGGGCTCGCATCCGCACTACCGTTGGCCGCTCGTCGATCGCGGCCTCGGCCTCAAGCCTGAGGTGGTACACAGGAACCAGGGCGGACACCTGGCGAGCTGCGAGCGCCTGAGCCATCGCAGGGTCGGGCCGGCACAGCGCGACCTTCGCCGACGGCCAGCCGCCGCATTGGGTCAGTACCGCGGGGAAGACCGTCACACAGGACTCTCGGGTCAGCTGGAACCCGTCGAGGTCGACGATGACCCGGCCATGGTCGACCAGTTCCTTCACCAGCACCCGGCGCAGATCCGCGGCGGTGCGCACGGTGAGCAACCCGCGCGGGTGGATCATCACCACTTGCCCGTGAAGATGAACAGCTATGTCGAGTCTGGGATCCATAGATCCACTCCGCTCACCCGCCTACGCACGGTGCTCAGGCATGTGCGCTAAGTTTACACGATAGGCAAGGACCATGGGTCGAAGATTCACATAAAGGTTATTCCGGACAAAGTGCCATACCGGTGGTCAGGCGTGCCTGACGTGGCGGTTGACGGTCATTGCGGAGCGTGTACGGTCGGATCTCGGCTGTAATACCCGGGGGGGAGGAGTCGACTTATGACACCTGTGGTGCGCGACCAGCTTGAGACTCTCACACCAACATCGCCGTTCGGTGGGCCCATGGTCATCGCGACCTTGAGCTGTCCTCAACCGGACACGACGGTGTGCCGGGTAACCGGGAGTGTGGATCTTGTCACAGCTCCGGTACTGGCAGACAAGGTCATCGAAGCGGTACACGATGGCCAGCCGCACATTGTGCTCGACCTGTCCGCAGTCGCTGTCCTCGACTCGATCGGCCTGCACGCGGTCTTCGAGGCGCTCGATCGGTATGACATCGAGGGTCACCTCGCGGTCGTAGCGGATTCGCGCTCGACCGCCATCAGCAGGCCCGACATCAGTGCGCTGGGCGAGATCGTCGACATTCATCACGATCTGGCCAGTGCCCTTCGAGCATGCGCCCGCGCTTCGATCTCCAGCGGCGGACGCCACCGCGCCGCGGCCACGAACTAGCAGCCCCGCACCACCACCCGGCGGTCGCTTGGGCATGCGGTCGTTGGAAGTCCCGGGATCCGCCATCTAGCGGCTGACGATGCGCCGAATTCATCGCTACGGTCGCTGCTCGGCACACTCGGGCGCCGTCGACGGTTGAAGGGGGCTGAGGTGGTCGCACGCGCAACGCAGGCCGCCTGGCAGCAGGGCCAGGATGCGCTGCGCGACGGGTCCAGCGGGTAACGACGTTGCTGCGATCAATCCAGGACCGCAGCAGTTCCCGCGGTGGGGCGCTAAAGCCCGGGCGAGGTCGCCATGCATCTGTCCCAGGTATGGATCGGCGGCTGGCTCCTGCTCGACGGGTGGCGCAGCTTCGGGAAGTACTACGTGCAGCGGGTGAACCGGGAGTTGATCGGCGACGGGTCCTGCCAGAACATGACGCCGCTGCCGTCAAACGGAGGCCGTCAACACTGCGTGCAGTGGCAGATTCCGGCACAACCCTACTGCCTCCAGGCGTGGGGCACCATCACCGAGCAGTTCAGCGGCAAGACCGTGGACTTCTTCCATTCTCAAGTGTGGTCACCGCCGAGTACGTGCAGCAACGTCTATCTCGGGGTGCGAACCTGCATACGGCAGCGGGAAGCATGGTCGGACAACAACGGCGACCCAGGCGAGCCGATCAGCCGCAAGCTGGAGCGAAGCGTGTACCTGGCCCGCGGTGTCGGGATGGCCTTCGTGATCGAGCAGGCTTACCCGCGTTCGTGGTATGCCGAATTGCACTCTGATTGGACTTGGTAGGAGACGGACTGGACCTGGTAAGAGCGTGGCCGATCAGATGCCCTGCACCGGCGGCGGCAGCGGGCCAACCTGACCGGGCCGCCTGGCGGGCCTGCTGCGCGCGCGCCCGTACCGCTCATGAGCGGCCTGCTTGCTCACCCCCAGTGACTGACCGATGTCGGTCCACGGCGCACCACGGGTCCGAGCCAACCGAACCAGCCTTGCGCGCCACCGGTCTACCACCCGGGCGAGCGCCTCTACCGCAGTCAAGGCCTCGAGTACCGGTTCGGCCGGGCGCCGTTCAGTGCTCGCAACGATGGGCCGCGCAGCGTCTGCGGTCGCGTCCTGCGGGAGATACCGCCCGAAGCGTTCAGCGGCGTGCAGTGCCTCGTAGGTCTGCCATGGCAACGGCGTAGGGCCCGCAGGCGGCGCGGGGGGTCGGGCGCGCGGCGCCGCGGGAGCCGGTTCCTTCAGTGGCTCATCGGTGCTGGGAAGTTTCAGGTACACCCGGGTGGCGGTGCCCTGCGGGCAGGGGCGCTGCTCGACGAGGTCGGACAGATGGTTGACCAGCAGCAGGCCGCGGCCGTCTGGTCGCCTGGGGTCCGCCAGCGGTCGGTCGGTGAGTGGGTCGCTGATCTGCCCGGAGTGCCGGACTTCGCATACCAGGTAGCCGCGCTCGGCCCAGATACGCAGCGCGCCGGTCCCCGCGCCGTGGACGAGGCTACGGGCCACCAGCTCACCGACGATCAGCTTGAGCTCCGAGTGATCGCCGCTCAGGCCGAGCCGGCCGGCGTGGTCGCAGGCGAACTGTCCGGCAAGCGCTTGATTGGTGGCATCGAAGGTGAAACCAGGACCCGCCGGCGGCCCCCAGAGTCGGTTGACGGCTGCGACGAGGCGTTCGGGCGCGAAGCCGGTGCTGGGTCTCGCACCGCTGGCGTCTATCACCCGCGGGTGATTGGCTTCGGCCTCGGCGAGAGTCCGTGGGCCCACCCGGTCGGCGTCATAGGGGCACAGCAGGGTGACCGGGCGGCCGGCGAGCGCGACGCTGATCAAGGTCTCGTGGTGGGCGCAGGCCGGATACTCCTTCGCGGTACGTCCGGTCCACAGGTGTTCGCCGACGATGCGTACCCGCCGGCACGGGTGCGCATCCGCGAAAGCGCGCAGCACATTGGGGATGATCCGCCCTGGGTTACGGCCGGCTCGAGTCATGTCGAGCAGCCGGACCCGCTCGGCGTCGGTGCCCAGTTCCGTGAGGATTAGCCGCAGATTGAGGCCCGGCACGGCGAGCGCCACGGGTTCGCCAGCGGTCAGACCCGCGCGAACGAACGTCACCGTTCCTGCGATGTACTCCGCAGTGCCGCGATAGAACAGTGCTGGGTGCGCAAACTCGTTATCCCAGCGCGGGGCGGGGGCGGTCATCGCCGCAACAACCCCTTCACCCTGAGCATGCCCGCAAGAGAACCCAGACGGCCGCGAGAACCGACGACCAGCACACCTACCACCTCGTCTCGACGCGACAAATAGCGGTAGCCGCCGACGGATCGGCAAGCCACCCATTTACCGCGCCAAGCCCCACCACACAGAGTAGGCACAAATACGTCCCGTGACAACCCGAAGTCTGCGTCATGACAGTTAGTCGTCGCTACACAACGGATCGCCGCCCACACGTGCCAGTGGGTCCTCTCCCGTCGGCGAAGACTTCCGGCCGTGCCACACTGCCGTCAATCACGCACAGCGAAGGAGGAGCCCATGACAGCGATACAGGACTTGGTGGACCGCAACGCGTCGCGCTCGCACCAGGGCCCTGGCCCGCTTCCGTCCCCGCCCAGCCTGCACGTGGCGGTGGTGGCCTGTATGGACGCCCGCATCGACCCGTTTGAGCTACTCGGCTTGCGACCGGGCGAGGTACACGTGATCCGTAATGGGGGTGGCGCCGTCACCGACGACGTTATCCGCTCCCTAGCGGTCAGTCAGCGAAAGCTGGGTACCACTGAGGTGATGTTGCTGCACCACACCAAATGCGGGATGGCGTCATTCACCGACGAGGAGTTCTGGTCCGAGCTGTACGACGCCACCGGCCTGCGGCCCACCTGGGCGGTCGAGACGTTCCGGGACACCGAATCCGACGTGCGGCAGTGCATGGAACGGGTGCGGCGCAGCCCATTCCTGACGAATACCACGGCGGTGCGGGGTTTTGTCGTCGACATCGACACCGGCGATCTCGCTGAGGTCTCGCCGTCCCAGCCGTGAACCCGACGCTGCTCATCGCCTGGTTCGACGCCCATGCGCGGCAGCTGCCTTGGCGCGAGCCTGGCACCACGCCGTGGGGAGTGCTCGTCAGCGAGGTGATGCTGCAGCAAACTCCGGTGCATCGCGTGGCGGGAGTGTGGACCGCGTGGCTGGCTCGCTGGCTCGCTGGCCCGCGCCGTCAAGCCTGGCCGCCGAGACCCCAGGCACCGCTCTTCGCGCCTGGGGCAAGCTGGGTTACCCGCGGCGCGCGCTACGGTTGCACGCCGCCGCCACCCTCATCGCCACACAGCACGACGACGTCGTCCCCGCCGATGTGGAGGTGCTGCTCGCGATGCCCGGGATCGGCGCGTATACCGCCCGGGCGGTGGCGGCTTTCGGGTACGGCCGCCGCGTGCCGGTAGTGGACACCAACGTCCGCCGGGTGGTTGCGCGAGCGATGCACGGCGTGGCCGAGGCCGGTCCGCCGTCGACCTCTCGCGATCTGTCCGATGTGGATGGTGTGTTGCCCGAGACGGGGGCCGCCCGCTTCTGCGCCGCGCTGATGGAGCTCGGTGCTGTCGTGTGCACGGCCGGCCGCCCGCGCTGCGCCGACTGTCCGGTGGCCGGCGAGTGCGCCTGGGTGCGCGCCGGCCAGGCCGCCGCCACCGCCCCCCGACGACCCTCACAGCGCTTCGCGGGCACCGATCGTCAGGTGCGCGGGTTGCTGCTCGACGTCCTGCGGGCAGCAGCCGATCCGGTGCCCCGAGTCCGGCTGGACGCGGTCTGGCGGGATGTGGCGCAGCGCGATCGGTGCCTGGGCTCGCTGCTCATCGACGGCTTGGTGGAGCCGACCGTTGACGGGTGTTACGCCTTGCCTGGAGAACGCGCAGCCGTACCGGGGCGCTAGCCGTAGGCTGGCCGCATGGCCGTCGTGAAGATCAACGCAATTGAGGTGCCGGAAGGCGCGGGTCCCGAGCTGGAGCGCCGGTTCGCGGCCCGCCATGAGTCGGTGACGTCAGCTCCCGGCTTTCTGCGGTTCGAGCTGCTGCGCCCCGTCGCCGGGGACAACCGGTACTTCGTCTACAGCCGCTGGGAAACCGAAGAACATTTCCAAGCCTGGCGCAACGGCCCGGGCATGGAAGCGCACTCGGGGAACGCGAAACCGGTATCGACCGGCTCCTCGGTCCTGGAGTTCGAAGTAGCTCAATCCGCCGACCCGTCGCTCGGTACCCCCTGACCACCGTTCGGAGCCGAATAGCTGTTCACAAGGGGGCGCAAGCACACACGTGAGGGGACCCGATCCGAACGGATCGGGCCCCCTCACGACAGGATCTATTCAGCGCTGGGGGCGCTGTCCAGGTCCACCAGCGGCGCATCGGGGACCCGCAACGCTTTGGCCGCGCCACGGAATACGAATCGAGCGTCCTCGCCCGTACCCTCGCCGTCCCAGTTCTCGGTGTCAACGACCACGATCTGGCCGGCCTCGATCTCGCCGAAGAGTATCTTCTCCGATAGCTGATCCTCGATCTCGCGCTGGATGGTCCGGCGCAACGGCCGAGCCCCCAACACGGGATCGAATCCGCGCTTGGCCAACAGTTTCTTGGCCATCGTGGTGAGCTCCATCTCCATGTCCTTGTTACGCAGCTGCACCTCCACACGGGAGATCATCAGGTCCACCATCGTGATGATCTCTTCCACGGTGAGCTGATGGAAGACGATCGTGTCGTCGATCCGGTTGAGGAACTCTGGACGGAAGTGCTTCTTGACCTCGTCGTTGACCTTGCTCTTCATCCGCTCGTAGTTCGAGCTCTCGTCATTGTTCGCCGAGAAGCCCAGACCCACTGCCTTGGAGATGTCCGAGGTGCCGAGGTTGGTGGTAAAAATGATCACGGTGTTCTTGAAGTCCACCGTGCGGCCCTGGCCGTCGGTCAGCCGACCGTCCTCCAACACCTGCAACAGCGTGTTGTACACCTCCTGATGAGCTTTTTCGATCTCATCGAAGAGCACCACTGAGAACGGCTTGCGGCGGACCTTCTCGGTGAGCTGGCCACCCTCTTCGTAACCCACGTATCCGGGAGGGGCGCCGACGAGGCGGGATGCGGTGTAGCGGTCGTGGAACTCACCCATGTCGATCTGGATGAGTGCGTTGTCATCGCCGAACAGGAACTGTGCCAGGGCCTTGGACAGCTCGGTCTTACCCACGCCGGAGGGGCCGGCGAAGATGAACGAACCGGACGGCCGCCTCGGGTCCTTCAGACCCGCACGCGTCCGGCGGATCGCCTTGGACACTGCCTTGACCGCTTCGTGCTGGCCGATGATCCGCTTGTGCAGCTCATCCTCCATGCGCAGCAGCCGGGTGGTTTCCGCCTCGGTGAGCTTGAACACCGGGATGCCGGTCCAGTTGGCCAGCACCTCGGCAATCTGCTCGTCGTCGACCTCGGCGACGACGTCGAGGTCACCGGCCTTCCACTGCTTCTCCCGCTCGGTCTTCTTGATCAGCAGCTGCTTCTCGGAGTCCCGCAACTTCGCGGCGCGCTCAAAGTCCTGCGCGTCGATGGCTGATTCCTTGTCCCGGCGAACCGCGGCGATCTTCTCGTCGAAGTCCCGCAGGTCCGGTGGTGCGGTCATCCGCCGGATCCGCATCCGGGCGCCAGCCTCGTCGATCAGGTCGATCGCNNGCCTTGTCCGGCAGGAACCGATCGTTGATGTAGCGATCGGCCAGGGTGGCGGCCGACACCAGCGCGCTGTCGGTGATGGACACCCGGTGGTGCGCCTCGTAGCGGTCCCGGAGGCCCTTGAGGATCTCGATGGTGTGATCGAGGCTCGGCTCGGCGACCTGGATCGGCTGGAACCGGCGCTCCAGCGCCGGGTCCTTCTCCACGTACTTGCGGTACTCGTCGAGCGTGGTCGCGCCGATGGTCTGCAGCTCGCCACGAGCCAGCATCGGCTTGAGGATCGACGCGGCGTCGATCGCGCCCTCCGCGGCGCCGGCCCCGACCAGGGTGTGCATCTCGTCGATGAACAGGATGATGTCCCCGCGAGTACGGATCTCCTTGAGCACCTTCTTCAGGCGCTCCTCGAAGTCACCGCGATACCGGGAACCGGCCACCAGCGAGCCCAGGTCCAGGGTGTAGAGCTGCTTGTCCTTCAGGGTCTCGGGCACCTCGCCCTTGACGATGTTCTGCGCGAGGCCCTCGACCACGGCGGTCTTGCCCACGCCTGCCTCACCGATGAGCACCGGGTTGTTCTTGGTGCGCCGGGACAGCACCTGCATGACCCGCTCGATCTCCTTGCCGCGCCCGATCACCGGGTCCAGCTTGCCCTCGCGGGCGCTGGCGGTGAGGTTGCGACCGAACTGGTCGAGTACCAGCGACGACGACGGGGTGCCCTCACCGCGCCCTGAGCCGGACTCCGCGGGCTCCTTGCCCTGGTAGCCCGACAGCAGCTGCAGCACCTGCTGGCGCACCCGGTTGAGGTCGGCGCCGAGCTTGACCAGCACCTGCGCGGCTACACCCTCGCCTTCGCGGATCAGCCCGAGCAGGATGTGTTCGGTGCCAATATAGTTGTGGCCGAGCTGCAGCGCCTCGCGCAGCGACAGCTCCAGCACCTTCTTGGCTCGCGGGGTGAACGGGATGTGCCCCGACGGCGCCTGCTGGCCCTGGCCGATGATCTCCTCGACCTGCTGGCGCACCCCTTCCAGGGCGATGCCCAACGATTCGAGGGCCTTGGCTGCTACGCCCTCACCCTCGTGGATCAGACCCAGCAGGATGTG
>QHBY01000186.1:7194-7364 GCA_003244245.1 Pseudonocardiales bacterium | reverse complement strand
GGGGTGATGGCCGATCTGCACCAACGCTGGATGGACCTGCCGGGACCCACCGATGTGATGGCTTTCCCGATGGACGAAGCGGAAGAGGCCGGGGTGCTGGCGGGCGACAGGCCGGACAGCCCATCCGGTGGTCCAGCACTGCTCGGTGACATCGTGCTGTGCCCAGAGGT
>QHBY01000186.1:0-7179 GCA_003244245.1 Pseudonocardiales bacterium | reverse complement strand
CATGGCGTGCTGCACCTGCTGGGTTACGACCACGCCGAGCCCGCCGAGGAGCGCGAGATGTTCGCCCTGCAGGACGGAATCCTTGGTGACTTCCGGCGCGCCGACCTGGCCAGCCGGCGCCGGATCGCCCAGCGGGACGCGGACACCCGACTGCTTGGAGTGGTCGGTCTGGACGGGTCGCAGGAGTCCGGCCCTCCCGAATAACTCCCGGGACAGCCCCCCGGAATAGCGAACAGGACCGACAGTGCTGACGTCCTCGGTTCCCTTGCTCGTGCTGGCCGCCACCCTGGTGGTGGCTGCGGGGGGATTCGCTGCGGCTGACGCCGCGCTGGGCACGGTGTCGCGGGCCCGAGTCGAGGCGCTGCTGCGCTCCGGCCGCTTCGGTGCCAGCGCGTTGGCGCTGGTCGTCGCCGACCGGCCCCGGCACGTCAACCTGCTGCTGTTGCTCCGGCTGAGCTGCGAGTTGACCGCCACGGTGCTCGTCACGGTGGCAGCGCTGCGGGCGCTGACGCCGATCTGGCTGGCGGTGCTGGTCACGGGGTTGGCGATGGTGGTGGTGACCTACGTGGTCGTCGGGGTGGGTCCGCGCACCATCGGGCGCCAGCACCCTTATGCCGTCGGCCTCGCCGTGGCCGGATCGGTCCGGGTGCTGGGCCGGATCCTGGGGCCGTTGTCGCGGCTGCTCATTTTCGTCGGCAATGCGATCACGCCCGGTAGAGGTTTCCCCGAAGGGCCGTTCAGCTCGGAGGTCGAGCTCCGCGAGCTGGTGGATATGGCGGGTCAGAGCGGCGTGGTCGAGGCCGGCGAGGCCGAGATGATCCATTCCGTATTCGAGCTCGGGGATACCGTGGCCCGTGAGGTGATGGTGCCCCGGACCGAGATCGTCTGGATTGAACAGGAAAAGTCAGTCCGTCAGGCAGTGGCGCTATGCCTACGTTCCGGATTCTCCCGGATCCCGGTGATCGGGGACAGTGTCGATGACATCGTCGGCGTCGTGCACATCAAGGATCTGGTGGCGGTCGGGCAACCCACCGGCGGCACCGTCGGTGAGGTGATGCGGCCCGCGACGTTCGTACCCGATTCCAAGCTGCTGACCGGGCTGCTCAAGGAGATGCAGATCTCGCACAACCACATGGCCGTCGTCGTCGACGAGTACGGCGGCACCGCCGGCCTGCTGACAATCGAAGACATCCTCGAGGAGATCGTCGGCGAGATCACCGACGAATCCGACACCGAGCAGCGGCCGCCGATCGAGCGCCTCGGGGACGGTACGGTACGCGTGATCAGCCGGCTACCGGTGATCGATTTGGCTGAGCTGTTCGAGGTGGAGCTCGAAGACACCGACGTGGAGACAGTCGGTGGGCTGCTGGCGCAGCGATTGGGCCGGGTGCCGGTGCCCGGTGCCGAGGCCGAGGTCGCCGGCTTGCGACTGCGCGCCGAGGGCGGCAACGATCGTCGTGGGCGGCTGCGCATCACCACAGTCACCGCACGCCGAGTCTCCGCGCAGTCCGATTCCCAAACCCGTCAGTCTTTGACCGATGACCAGCAACCCCCGGTTCACCCCGCCGTGGCCGACCCCCCGCAGGAAGCGAGCGACACCAGTGCCTGACACCACCGACCTCGACCCGGAGGACGCCAAGATCGTAACGCTGGCGCGCTCGGCGCTGGCCCGCACCGGCTCCCAGGAGGGTGCCGCGGTGCGGGACACCGAAGGGCGCACCTACACCGGTGTCACGGTGTCGCTGCCCTCGCTGGCGTTGACCGCGCTGCAAGCGGCGGTGGCCGCCGCGGTGGCCAGCGGCGCGACCGGCTTGGAGGCAGCCGCGGTGGTGTCTGGATTCGGCGCAGTGGACGCTGCCTCGCTGGCTGCGGTCCGCGAGCTTGGATCAGCCGCGCCGGTGCTGCTGGCCGATCAGCACGGCGTTGTCAGAAGCGTCTTGCGTACGGCGGGACAGGCGTGACCCAGCACACCGACGGGCCGTTTCGGGCCGGATTCGCCTGCCTGGTGGGTAGGCCCAACGTCGGCAAGTCAACGTTGACCAACTCGCTGGTGGGACAGAAGGTCGCGATCACCTCCAGCCGGCCACAGACCACCCGGCACACCATCCGGGGAATCGTGCACCAGCCCGACGGGCAGCTCATCCTGGTGGATACTCCCGGCCTGCACCGGCCCCGAACCCTGCTCGGCGAGCGGCTCAACAGCCTAGTTCGCGCGACCTGGTCGGAGGTCGACGTGATCGGGTTCTGCGTGTCCGCTGACGCCACGATAGGGGCCGGGGACCGGTTCATCGCCGGTGAGCTGGCTGCGCTGGCGCGGCACACCCCGGTGTTCGGCATCGTGACCAAGACCGACCTGGTGAGCCCACAGCGAGTGGCTGAGCAGCTCGCCGGGCTGGCCGACCTGGCGCGCTCGGCAGGTTTCGACGAGTTCGCCGAGCTGGTACCGGTGTCGGCGGTCGATGGCTTCCAGGTGGGGCTGCTCGCTGACCTGCTGCTGGCCCGGATGCCGGAGTCACCACCGCTGTACCCCAGTGGGGAACTCACTGACGAACCGGAGCAGACCCTGGTTGCTGAGCTGGTCCGGGAGGCGGCCCTGGAGGGGGTGCGCGACGAGCTGCCACACTCGCTGGCTGTCGTGGTGGAAGAGATGAACCCCCGGGAGGGACGGGCAGACCTGCTCGACGTCTACGTCAACCTCTACGTCGAACGGGACAGTCAGAAGGCGATCGTGATCGGACGCGGCGGCCAGCGCCTGAAGGAGGTCGGCTCCCGCGCGCGGGAGCACATCGAGGCTCTGCTGGGCACCTCGGTGTACCTGGATCTGCATGTGAAGGTCGCCAAGGATTGGCAGCGCGACCCCAAGCAGCTGCGCAAGCTGGGTTTCTGACTCGCCCGTCGCGTTCGGGTGCGACGATGGGCGGGTGAACCTGTACCGCGACACCGGGGTGGTGCTGCGGGTGCAGAAGTTAGGCGAAGCCGATCGGATCATCACCCTGCTGACCCGCCGGCACGGGCGGGTGCGTGCGGTGGCCAAAGGCGTGCGGCGCACCTCGTCGCGGTTCGGCGCCCGGGTGGAGCCGTTCGGGCACGTCGACGTGCAGTTCTACCGCGGGCGGACGCTGGACATCGTCACCCAGGTCGAGACGGTGGACGGGTTCGGTTCCCGGCTCGTCGGCGACTACGGCCGCTACACCGCCGGTTGTGCGGTGTTGGAGACCGCTGAGCGGCTGGCCGGCGCCGAGGGCGAGCCGGTGCTGCGGCTGTACCTGCTGGTGGTGGGTGCGCTGCGGGCGCTGGCTGATGGGCAGCGGCACGCGCCGCTGGTGCTCGACGCATTCCTGCTCCGCGCGATGGGCACCGCGGGATGGGCGCCGGCCCTGACCGAATGCGCCCGATGCGGCGCACCAGGACCGCACCGGGCGTTCAGCGTTCCCGCGGGGGGCGTGGTCTGCCCCGGGTGCCGTCCGGCCGGCGCGGCCACGCCGTCAGCGCAGACCGTGGAGCTGCTCGATGCCCTGGAGTGCGGAGACTGGCAGATCGCCGAAGCCGTGCCGGCAGCGGCGTGCCGCGAGGCCAGCGGCCTGATCGCCGCCCACCTGCAATGGCACCTAGAACGCCAACTTCGCTCCCTGCCCCTGGTCGAACGCCCCCGCCTGCCGCATTCAGCGGGCTGAGCGCCCCGCTGAGCCCGCTGAATGCGGTTGACGGCAGGATGGCGCGGTGGTGCGCCCGCCTGATCCGCATCCGTCCGGGGCTCGGCCGCCGTCGCTGGCTGCGGAGCGGGTTCCGCGGCATGTGGCGCTGGTGATGGATGGCAACGGGCGGTGGGCGCAGCAGCGCGGGCTGTCGCGCACCGAGGGCCACCGCCGTGGTGAGGCCGTCCTGCTCGATGTCGTCTGCGGGTGCATCGAGCTCGGGGTGAAGTGGCTGTCGGCATATGCGTTCTCCACCGAGAACTGGCGGCGCAGCCCCGATGAGGTGCGCTTTCTGATGGGCTTCAACCGCGATGTCATCCGCCGCCGCCGCGACCAGATGCACGAGATGGGAGTCCGGGTGCGCTGGGCCGGGCGTCGCCCGCGATTGTGGCGCAGCGTGATCCGTGAGCTTGAGGTCGCCCAGGAGCTGACCGCAGACAACGACGTCATGACCCTGACCATGTGCGTGAACTACGGCGGTCGCGCCGAGATCGCTGACGCAGCGCGCGAGGTGGCCCGCCGGGTGGCTCGTGGTGAGATCGATCCGGAGCGGGTCGATGAGCGGATGCTGGCCCGGTATCTCGATGAACCGGACATGCCCGATGTCGACCTGTTCCTGCGGCCCTCGGGTGAGCAGCGCATCTCCAATTTCCTCATCTGGCAGGCTGCCTACGCCGAGCTGGTGTTCCAGGACGTCCTGTTCCCCGACCTGGATCGCCGCGATCTATGGCGGGCTTGCGAGGTCTACGCAGCCCGTGACCGCCGGTTCGGCAGCGCTGTCGATACCGGGCCTGCCGAAATCCGCACCTCGAGGAGAACGATCCGATGAGCCAAGACGAGGGTGCTGCCTCCACGCGGGAACTGCTCGACGCCGCGCGGGCGGCGCTGGAGCGCTACCAGGACGTCAAGGTGGACGACGACGGCTCCCTGACCTTCCAGCACTCCGAGGTGCCCTGCGCGGTGCAGGCGGTGGAGCTGGTCGAGGGCCTGGCGATGCTCAGTTTGACCTGCGTGGTCGCCTGGGACGTTCCCGAGGACGGTGAGCTCGCCGAGCGAGTCGCCACGCGGGCCGGGCAGGGCTTGTTCGGAACCTTGGGATTGGTTCGTACCGAGCGTGGCGCCGACGTGACGCTGCGCTACGCATTCCCGGCCGCCGGACTGGACACCGTGCCACTGGGCACGCTGCTCATGCTGGTGGTGTCCGCGGCCTCGCAGGTGCGCGGCGAGCTGCTGCCTGACTGATGGCCGCCCCACCAACCGAGCGGGCGACCGAGCAGCGCCGGATCACCTCGCTGGAGGTGCTGTGCGCCGTGCTGGTGCTGGCGCTATTGGCTCAGGGACCGCTGATCCGGATGCTCGACATCCCGGCCGTGCGGACCGGTGCCACGGTTTTCGTGGCGGTGTGCGTGCAGGCGATGCCATTCCTGGTACTGGGGGTGCTGGTCAGTGGGATGATCGCGGCGTTCGTGTCACCGCTGGCGTTGCGCCGGGTGCTGCCGGCAACGACCGCAGCCGCGGTACCCGTCGCCGGATTGGTCGGGATGGCGCTACCGGGATGCGAGTGCGCGTCGGTACCGGTGTCCCGGCGTCTCATGCAACAAGGCGTACCGCCCGCGGCGGCGTTGGCGTTCCTGCTCGCCGCGCCCGCGGTCAACCCGGTCGTGCTGGTGGCTACCGCGGTGGCCTTCCCGGGTGAGCCGCGGATGGTGGCGGCACGGTTCCTCGGCTCGATGGCCACCGCGATGGTGATGGGCTGGTTGTGGGCGCGCTTCGGCCGCTCGGAGTGGATCGCGCAACGCGCGCTGCGCCACCCCGAGCGACCGCCGGGTCGCAGCGCCTTCGGAGTGTTCACCGACACCGCCCGGCATGACATGGTCTCCTCGGGCGGGTTCCTGGTACTCGGCGGCCTCACCGCAGCCCTGCTCAACGTCCTGGTGCCCGCATCGGCGATGGCGTCACTGACCGGAAACGTGCTGCTCGGGATCCTGGTGATGGCGCTGCTCGCGGTCGTGCTCGCCCTGTGCAGCGAGGCCGACGCGTTCGTCGCCGCGTCGCTGACGGCGGTGCCGCTGCTGCCCCGGCTGGTCTTCCTGGTGGTGGGGCCGGCGGTGGACGTCAAGCTGGTGGCGCTGCAGGCGGGAGCGTTCGGGCGCGGATTCGCCAGCCGCTTCGCCCCGGCGACGTTCGTGGTGGCGATCGGGTGCGGGGCGCTCGCCGGCGTGCTGGTGCTCGGCGGTGGCCGGTGACCGCACGGTGAGACGGGAAACCCAGAACGTCCTGCTGGTCTTACTCGGCGGCGCCTTGTGCAAGATCGCGTGGAACGGCAGTTACCTGCGCTACGTCAAGCCTTCACTGCTGCCCTTCCTGATCTGCGCAGGGGCGGTGATTCTCGCGCTCGGGCTGATCTCCATCGGGCGCGATGTGCGGGGTGGACGCAGCGCACCCCATCATCACGATCACGCCGGGCGCAGTCCGTGGCTGCTGGTGCTGCCGGTGCTCGCGATCTTCTTGGTCGCGCCGCCGGCGCTCGGTGCGGACACTGTGTCCCGCTCGGCGCGGGCGGTTGCCCCTCGGCACCCCGCCATCGCTTTCCCGCCGCTGCCCGCCGGCCCGGCTCCGGCGCTGCGGATGAGCGACTTCGTCACCCGTGCGGTGTGGGACGACGAAGGCAGCCTGCACGGTCGCCAGGTACGTCTGGTCGGCTTCGTCGTACACGGCGCCCAGGACACCACCTATCTCGGCCGTCTGGTGATGGCCTGCTGCGCAGCGGACGTGACGCCGGTGAAGGTGCGTCTGGAGGGCTACCGCGGACTCGCGTCCTTGCCGCAGGACGGCTGGTTCGAGGTGCGCGGCCAGGTGACGCCCGGCTCAGCGAGATCGAACACCCACTTCACCCCCACCCTCACCGTCTCTGACCTCCACCCGGTCCCACCCCCCACCGAGCCCTACGAGTTCTAACCCCGCCCCTGGCGGTGAAGGGAGGGGAGTGGGATTAGGAGGGCGGGCAGTCGGGGCAGCGGCCGGAGATCTCTATGGTGTGGTCTATGTCGGTGAAGTTGTTGGCTTCGGCGACCTGGGCGGCCCAGAGTTCCACGGTGGGGCCCTCGACCTCCACGGTGCGTCCGCACTGCCGGCACACCAGGTGATGATGGTGATGCGCCGAGCAACGCCGGTAGAGTGCCTCGCCGCTGGCGGTGCGCAGCACATCGATCTCACCGGCCTCGGCGAGGGTCTGCAGAGTGCGGTACACCGTGGTCAAGCCGATGCCCTCGCCGTGGCGTCGCAGCTTCTCGTGAATCTCCTGGGCGGACCGGAAGTCGTCGGTGTCGTCGAGCAGCCTGGCGACCGCGGTCCGCTGCCGGGTGGAGCGCAGCGGCGCGACCGGACGTGACGCGGTCATTCCTCCTCCACGTGTGTCACGGCATCGAGCACGATATGCGACAGGTGCTCGTCGACCAGCCGGTAGACGACCTCCCGACCGTGC
>QHBY01000185.1 GCA_003244245.1 Pseudonocardiales bacterium | reverse complement strand
AGCCCAACCCGTGAATGGACACCCGCAGGGTTCCTGTCAAGAGCATGCAAGGAGTTGCTGCGACCGTAGTCGTGACCGTAGTGCAAGGCACAGTGTGGCTGTCGATCTCACCCCCGTTTACCTGGGAAGCGATTATGGAGCCAGAGAAGGTCGATCAGGTCATCTCTATGCTCGAGCTGGCGCGGCGCGAGGCCGAAAACGTGGCGACCGGCAACCCTCGCGCGGCTATTCGGCGTGGCGCTCTTCCTCAATAACGATGTGCTTCGGATCGAACTTCGGACACCCGTCGCGCATCACGAACCCCGTCCCGATAGCGCAGGTGCAGGTCCCGGCCAGCCTCGACATCTCCGATCGAACCCTGTTGAGCAGGCACTTCCGCGCGTGTCAAGCCCGCATGTCGCTCATCAGATCAACTACGGGTCAAAGCCCGAGGTTAGGAGGTTTCACTCCCGTATGTCCGGCAACCTGGTCCTTTGCGTCACATACCTGGCCCGGCAGATCAAAGGCACTGCCGCCATAGAGCAAGCAACCCCGCTGAGGGGCGAGATATGCGGTGGTTTCTCCGATCGCGTGATCATGGTATGGCTGGTGCTGGTTTGTGCGGCGACCGCCATGGTGCGACCGGGGGCGGCGACGGCGCTGACTGTTGGCCGCCGCTCACGATGCCGACGTAGGCGTCACTTGCGATGCAGATGTGAATCGGGCATCTCGGGCGGTGTTGGTCGGCGCGGTGGCGTCCTGGTCGTCGCGGTGCCGCGTACCCCCGCCGCCGGCCTTGCCCACCACCTCGACCGGGGATGAACATGCCATGAGCGCGGATCCCATCGGCGAGTCGATGCGCCGGACTGATGACGACGTGCTGGGAAGACTCGCCGCCATTGACCACCGTCTTCACCAGATATCGACCCAGCTCGCCACCATGGGCAAGTTGCTCAGTCGACTCGACGAGATCTGCACAACTTCGAAACACTGATCGGGTCGCTCGGGTAGGCGGGGCCGATCTGAACGGCCGCGTTCCTAGCGCCGGTTCCAGTCGGTGCGTACGTGATCGACGGGCGGGTCAGCACAGGGAGGGCCAACCCCATGGGAAGACACCGGCGCCACGCGGCGCACACCCAGATGCCCGAGCAGCGCGGCCGCGCCCGGTCGGAATCACCGACGCGTACACCCACGTGGAGCACGTGGTGAGCGACGAGTCGGTGATGGCGCATCGCCACTCGGGCCGCTACCTCGCGTTGTGTGGAGTCGAGGTGCTCGCCGCGAGCTTGACCGATCCGGGGCGTCGTCGCTGTTCGGAGTGCGCGCGGTGAACGCGTGGACGGATTGCGGTCCCCGTCCGACATGAGTGCACCCGTGGAGGGGCGAGTGGAGCGGCATCAAGATTGACTCGCGCTGAGCGTCGAGCACATCTGCATCCAGCCAGAGCAACCGCGTGACCTGCTGCTCGCCGGGACGGCTGATGGATAGCCCGGAGGTCGCGGCGGCCATGCGGTTGCTGGATATTGCCAAGGACCGGGGATTCACCTTCGAGCGGATCGCGCCCGGTGAGGACGGGCCGCTGCGAGGCGTGCGGGAAACCGTCGAGTGGCAAGACGAGATCTACCTCGGCGGGTTCGCCGACTCATGCGCAGCGGTCCGGCGCCGCCGCTGGTCACTGGTCGTGCCCGGCGGGCTGCCGGTGGCCAAGCAGGTGCGGGGCCGTGCTGCACACCGTGGTGCGCGACTGGCCCACCTAACGTGACCCCCCGGCCGGGTCTCCTTGGTGAGCGGGGCGGACCCCGACGCTTCGGCTCCCGGCGCCCCCGGCCCGGGTTCCCCTGAGATACCGTCGTGGTCGCTCACGTATAAGGCGACTCCGCAGGAGACGTTGCGGGTGACGTCGGTCGGGGTGGAGGCGGCGGTGGAGGTACTTGCCGCTTACTCGCACTCGACGCAAAGCGCTGATCTGCCGCTTTGCATACGGAAAACCATGGACCTGAAATAGCTGGCCTACTTCCTGGCCAGTGGCCGAGGAGCGGTCACTCGCCCGGCCGCGGCCCGGCTACACGTCAGCCAGCCGCCGCTCTCCGCCTAGCCGGCCCGCCTGGACGCTGAGGGCAGCTCAAGCTCCCCTCGCCCGGACCGTAGTGACAGCATGGTCACCGTGGCAACGCTCGCAACTCGAAACGATCCTCAGCTCTCAACGCACTCACTGAGGCCACCACCAGCGCCCAGGCCAGCCTCGCGGCGTCGCCGCTGTCTCGCCATTGAACCGCGTCGCGATAGACGCGCCGACCCGCGACGACGAGCAGGTGTTGACGATCCGACGAGCGCGGCATCTACTGCGCGGTGACGCCGGCTCAGATCGATTACGCGCTGAAGGTGGGCACCCGTACTTCGCGACCATCTTCCCCGCCGCTCGAGGAGACGTATGCAGCTCGGTCTGTTCACCGCCTGTCTTCCGTGGCTCACGCTCGACGAGGTCGCTGACTGGGCCGCGTCAGCCGGCTACGACGCCCTGGAGGTCGCGGCGTGGTCGTCCGGTGGCGACCACCCGCACCATGCCACCCACCTTGTGAGGTGGACGGCCGGCCCATCGACAGCGAGCGCATCTGGGCGCTGCTCGCCGAGCACGGCCTGGCCTCTCCGCAGTGAGCTGCTACGAGAACAACCTCATCGGCGACCCGGTCGAGCGCCGGCGCGGATCAACGGACGTTCATCGACATTGATTCGCTGCTGCGCCCGGTCTACGGCTACGCCAAACAAGGCGCCAGCTTCGGGCACACCAAGGTCTCGGGCAAGCAGGTACTGCGCAAAGGCCTCTCGCCGCTGGCCACCACGATCAGCACCCCTATCGCCGCGCCGGTGGTCGCCGGGATCCGGTTGCGCGCGGCCAAGGCCGGCTCGGGCATGGGCGCAGCCAGCATGATCACCGAGGCCATCACCACCGCCCGAGCTGCGGGCGTGACCGGGGAACTGCTGGTGCGTGGTGATTCGGCCTACGGCACCAGCGCCGTGATCAAGGCATGCCTCGACGCCGGAGCGCGGTTCTCCGTAGTGCTGACCAAAAACCGGCCGGTGACCGCCACGATCGCCGAGGAGACCTGGACACCGGTGCGCTACCCAGGTGCGGTCACCGACCTCGACCCCGGCGAGCTGATCTCCGACGCCGAAGTCGCCGAGGTGGAGTTCACCGCGTTCACCAGCACCCCCAACCCGGTCACCGCCAGACTGATCGTGCGTCGGATCCGCGACCGCAACCACCAAGACCCACTATTCCCGGTATGGCGTTACCACCCGTTCTTCACCAACAACACCGAGCCGACCACCGAAGCCGACATCACCCACCGAGGCCACACAATCATCGAGACCACGTTCTCCGACCTCATCAAGGTCCGCTGGCACACCTACCCTCCGGCCACTTCGCCGCGAACTCAGCCTGGGCGCTGTGCGCCGCCATAGCCACAACCTGCTGCGCGCGGCAGCAACATTAAGCGGGCGCGCATCCGCCCGGGGCGCAACCCTGCGACGCCAACTGGTCACCGTGCCCGCCCGCCTGGTCAAACCGCGGCGACGACCGGTGTTACGGCTGCCCGCGCACTTGCCCCACGCCCAACCATGGCTCAGCTTGTGGAACAACATCTTCCGCGCGACACACGCCCCACCCGGGCCCGCGTGACCCCCCATCCGACCCGGCGCCCCAGGCCCGACCACACCGGAGAAGCTGGACAGCCCAGTCAATCAACCACGCCGCCACCAGACCAGTTGATCACCAACCCCAGCGACCACCCAAAACGATCAATGCTGAAGCTCGTCCACGGATCCAGGCTTAGCCACGCTCGCGGCGCATGTCGGGAAGTACTGGTTCGACGGTGGGTCGATCATGCTCTGACTCGGCGATGGATGGTGAGCGCCTACCGGAATCTATTCGACCGTCCGCCGACGGGTTACCGCCAGTCAGACACCTTACTATGAGTGCATTAGAAACTCCTTGGTTGCGGCCCTGACGTGCTCTACGTGCGCTTTGCGAGCGAGGGCCAGCTAATCAGCGTGCCACCCCAGCTGCTACGCCTGCTTCCAGACGAACCCCGCGAACGTTGGTGGTGACCTCACCAAAATGATCAATGAACCCACCCGCCGACTCACCGACCCCCTTGCCTGGTCCCACTGGCGACGTCGACATCAGCACTACGGCGGCTCCTGGCCCATAGTTGCGCACTTCGGTGCTTCGGTGGCCCACCTGCGAACAGGCATCGTGACCTGAAGTGTAGGAGTCAAGACGCGGGTTCGTTCAGCTCAGTGGCTTATGGGCTGTCCTGCTGGAGGGTCCTCAGCGAACAGGTCTACTGGTGGGCTCCAGTCGCGGATCTGGTCAGTGGTCATTCCGAACCAACCGGAAATTATTTTGACCAGTGCGACCCCGCTCTCGCGGCGGCCTGAGGGTGCGTTGACTTCGAACTGTTCGGTACGGGACCAGACCTCTGCTAGGCCGTTCGAAGTATCCATGAGCGGGTCTAGCTGGCGGAAGAATGCGATTATCTCTTCGTGGGTGTGGCTTTCCTTAAGGACGTGGAACACACCAGCGAGTACCCGCCACATCGTTGCCGAGAGCAATAGAGTCCCGTTTTTGCGCATCTGAGGTATTTCTGCCTGACCGCTCCGCACTGCTGTCAGGCAGGCGAAGGCGGTACTTAGGAGGTCGAGGTACCGGACTGTCTCCTCGCCGAGCTGCTCTTCAGTTAGTTCGGCTTCCTGCTTGGAGCTGATCCGGCCGATGTAACCGACGGCGATGGTGCGGATAATATCGGCGAGGATCTTTGCGCTGATGAGGTTTGAGCTAGTGCCCTCGACGCGGTCCTTCTCGATCTCCAGCCGACCTTTGAGCAGAGGGTGCTCAGTGACCGACGAGAGCGCGACTGCTCGGTTGACCACCTTGCGGCTGTCGAACCGAACCTTGACACTCTGCGTCATACCCTTGGCGTTCTGCGCGATGTCGTAGAACATTTGCTTGTAGGCGCCCGCGTCATTCTCGACGTAGATGTCGATGGTGAAGGTCGCGTTGGTGAATTCCTGTCGGGCCCGTTTGGCCTGGTCGAGCTGTTCCCGGGCGTCGTCAAGTCGCATACCCGCGAGGGTGTCGTCGCTGTCTTCGCGCTCTGCGACCTCCTGTTCCAACTCATCGATGCGGATGGTGAGTTCGTTTAGCTTTCTCGCTACTCCCAGTACCCGATGCTGTCCGTCGAGAATCTTGAAGTGCACCATAGAGCCTCGCTGGACGTGCAGAACGCCGAGGCAGAGCCGGCCGGGCAGCTCTGCCTTCGCTGTGAAGTACAGGGGTGGCCCGGGTTCCGCAGCAACTTCGTCCACACGAAGTAGTAGCGGTGGGCACACCCAGCTGTCGGGGTGGGCCGCTACGTAGTCGCCGAACTCTAGTGCGTGCTTTTCGTCTACACGTCGGTTTCCGGGCATCGGTCTCTGTGGGTCGGGGATCGGTAGCGTGAAGGGCACCTGACCTAGCTGAAGTTGCAGCGTGTAGCGCTCCCTCCGCCCCTGAGGCGCTCGCATGGCGAGGTATGCCTCGTAGCTCTGCGGGCGTGTGACGTCACTGAGATCAAGATCCGCCAGGGCCGACGATACCGACATGTGGTCCTCCTGTAGCAGGTTAGCCGTGGTCGCTAGGTGTCTATGATACCCGAGTAGTTGTTACGTCGGAACTTAGCATAGTATCTGACTTCGACAAGGATTTAACTCGGAAGATAGGTTCTTGCTTGTGACCGTGGTCGTGCTCGTCAGACGAGAAGCGGACACAGCGAGTGACCAAATACGGCAGGGGGGTCGAGCACAGGTGTGATCACACACGTCGCGTCCGCGCTCCCCGAATGGGCTGTTGGCGTCATTGCGGTGCTGGTTGCGGGCAGATACTCGCTGCCCAGGGTTCTGCGTGCGCTAGACGACCGCCGCATCGTGAAAACCGCCTGCAAGACGATCGTCACTGAGCGATGTGCGGTGGAAGCGTTGCGTATTCGGAACTCCCCGTTTCACACTCCCTCGGACGACCGTCAACGGCCAGCCGGGTCACGGACAGCGCTGCCTCCCGTGGAGGGAGAGTCGGGCGCGTGAAGAGATCAGAGGCCCCCTGACACCGACTCCGGGGACGGACTGCCCTGATCCGGCTTGACCGGCGGGCTGCGGACAGACGAGTCCTCGCAGCTCAGAAGCCTACGATTAACGCAGTAGTAGAACCCTGGCTGTCGCCACGCACGCTGCCGAACTCCTGCAAGATGCCCGCTACGCCACCGGCGCCGCCCAGCTACGCACCTTCCGCGACGCCGCAGCCCCCCGATGGGCGCCCGGGCACTGCATGTCCGGACCAGTACCTTGGTGGCTTCGCCGCCGAACTTGGGGTGTTCGTAAGGACGCGCCAAGAAGTGCATGAGCCCGCCAGCGCGCGGTGAACCGAGATTGTGGTTGCGACCCAGTTCGGTGTGTCGCGCCAAACCTTGCATACCTGAGGCGGGCCAGCTTGGACACAGACACAACCCAGAGAGGTGACCATGGCAGACCTGCGGATGTCGAGCAGTGGAGTGATCAGCGCGACGCACGGGCGGTACTGGTCACTGCTGGTGCGTCTCCCGCGCCCGCGAAGTTCACCCGATCGGGGTCGGACATGACGTACTTACCGGACGTTCCTCGTCCTCTTTCATATGGTTGGTGGTTTCGGTCGCCGGACGGAGGAGGGCGTCGAGATGCTGAAGCTGCGGGCACTAGGACGAAGTATTGCCATGGCGGAGCAGAGACAAGATCCTGGCCGTGATGGAATGGGCTACAACCACCCACGCAACCAGACCCGTGAGCGGGCACCCGTACAGCGGTGTGAGCGCCGGCCGCCTAAACATTCACACCGGAAAGATTCTTCGAATGTTCGTCACCGCTTGGTGTCACTCGAACGTGGTACAATACAGCGGGTGAGCGACGGGCTAGTGCATCCCCCCACGCGTGGCTTCGCGTAATTGAATTCGCATCAGAAGAGTTAGTAGAACGATTCAGATACTCGTGACGCCCGCGGCGCGAGGAGCTGATCGCCGCTGCTCAAGCAGCAGGCTCGGCTGAGCGCGGAGGGGGGTGCCGTGGTGTCGCGCTCGCCGAGGCGTTGTTTGTGGCGCTGCGATCTCGGGTCGACAGCGCGGCACTGGCACGATCGCGTTGACGAGAGGTGCTGGTTAACCCAAGTAGTGGGAGTATAGATGTCGATGCATACGGGGGAGCAGGATTTGCTGAGTGAGCTTCTCCGTCCGATCCGATTAACCGGTGTGTTCCACAGCTGGTGGCTGTTGAGAGTGCCTTGGTCGATCGAGGGTGATTCCGAACACAATTGCGCGGTACTGCACTACGTGGTCGACGGCTCTTTTTGGATCAGCACGGAAGGTGCCATGCCGACCAAGTTGCACGAGGGCGATCTCGCCATCTTCCCAACCGGCGTAGCGCACCGACTCTCGGATCGGCCGGACCGCCCAGGTGTTCCACTGCAGACCCTGCTCGCTGGCCGCGAGCCGGGCACCTCGGCCCGGCTGACGCACGGCGGCGACGGCCCGAAGACCCGAATCCTGTGTGCGGGCCTGCATTACGACCCGAGTGCCGCGACCTCGCTCTATCGCGCGTTGCCGTGGATGATGGTGCTCGATCGTGCCAAGATAGAGTCTGAGCCGTTACTGCGGGACGCGGTGAATCTGCTTATCGCGCAGCACGACGGGGTTGGCCCTGGATCGCAGTTGATCACTCTGCGGGCGTTCGAGATGGCGTTCGTACTCATCCTGCGCCCGTTACTCAACGGGATAATGGACAGGCCGGCGGTGTTGTCCGCGCTGGAACACCCAGCCATCAGCCAGGCGTTGTTGATCATGTACTCTCGCTTCTCTGAGCCGTGGACCATTGCGTCGCTCGCGCATGAGGTAAACATGTCCCGATCGGCGTTCACCGCCAGGTTTCGCGAACTCGTTGGCGAGGGTCCGGCCAGCCACCTGACGTCGTACCGTATGCGGGAGGCGGCGCGGCTGCTGGCTAATAGCAGTATTCCGCAGAGCGCGCTGCCAGGGAAGGTCGGCTACAAGAGTGCCGTTGGCTTTCACGTGGCGTTCCGCAAGTTCTTCGGCATGACCCCAGGCGAGTACCGCCAGCGACTTTAAAAAGCCGGCTGGCGCTCTGACCAGAATCCGCAGCTAGCCGTTATCCGGGACTTTGTGACGCGATCGTTGTTCTCAAATGGAGTATTCTGAACCGCTTGCGCGAAGCCGAACATTGGGTCTCAACAACCACGATCCTGCCTGCCACCGAGCCGAGGGCCGGGTGATCGCGCTCGGATCGGGCAGTGCCGGAGCGCGGTCGCGCGTGACATCGTCCTCCACGGGGACCTTGCCCAGTATCGGGTGGTCCACGCCAGCCGAGCTCATGACCAGCACAGTGTAGGGGTCGTCGAGGTAGTCGATCACGGAGTCGTGCTGGTCATCGCGCGCCCCAACGACGGTGATCACACGATGCCCATCCCACGTACGGCAACCTCCCCGTCGCAAGATCACGATCTACTGCTCGAGTTTGGCTGCAGATCGAATCTGAGCACTGGACGATCGTTAAGGGTCGTCGGTCGGCGGTTCATTGAAACCCACCCCGCCACTGCGCACCCTTGAGCTGTTGGTTCGCCATCGGGTACTCGGAGGAAAATTCATGTCGCGGTCGCACATGGGCGTGTCCCGAGCCCGACGAGCCTCATCGTGAAAGTGCTGATCGCGGGCGCGGGGATCGGCGGCCTCACCGCGGCGCTCAGCTTGCATGACGGCGGGGTCGACCGAGTCGATCTGTTGGAGGTCGCGCCGCAGCTACGTCCGATGGGCGCAGGCGTCAATCTACTGCCTAATGCAGTGCGTGAACTTGCCTCGTTGGGCCTCTACCACGCCCTGGCAGCGCGGGCCGTGCAGACGACTGAGGTGCGCTACTACAACAATCACGGCGACCTGATCCTGCGTGAGCCGCGAGGCCGGTGCGGCGGGTACGACTGGCCGCAGCTCTCCATCCATCGCGGCGAACTGGAGATGGTGCTGGCCGACGCGGTGCGGACCAGGCTCGGCGCGACTCGGGTCCGCACCGGAACCCGAGTCGTCGGCGTGTCCACCGGCTCCGGGGTCCAGGTCGACGTGCTGCGTGACGGCACCCCCGAGAGATTGACCGCCGACGTGCTGATTGGAGCGGACGGCATCCGTTCGGCAGTGCGGAGGGCACTGAGCGTCGAGGAGGCCGAGCCCGTCTGGAACGGGATGGTGGTCTGGCGCGGGATGACCTGGGCCCCGCCGATCCGCCGCGCAAACAGCATGGTCATTGCAGGCGACGGTACCCGCAAGGTGGTCGTGTACGCCCTGACTCCGCCGCGCACCGACGGCCAAGTGCTGCTCAACTGGGCGGCTTCCCAGCGGCTCGACGACCTCAGCGCCGACCGCGCCGACTGGAATCGTCGGGTACCGGCGGCCAAGTTCGCTGTTGGGTTCGCGGACTGGCAGGTGGCCGACACCGTGATCACAGATCTGTTCGACAGAGCGGCGAGCTGTTTCGAGTACCCCATGGTCGACCGCGAACCGCTGGCCACGTGGTCCAAGGGACCTGTCACCCTCCTTGGCGACGCGGCGCACGCAATGCACCCAATGGGCTCGAACGCCACCACACAGGCCGTCATCGACGCACGAGCGCTCGCCTACTTCTTGGCCACGATCCCCGATATCGAACGGGCGTTGGCCGGCTACGAGCAAGAGCGACGCCCGGTGACGACTCGGGTGCAGCTCGCCAACCGCGAAATGGGACCCGAGGCGGTCATCGACATCGTTGCGGCGCGCGCTCCCGGCGGCTTCACCTCAGTCGACGAGGTGCTGCCCGCCGCGACCCTGCACCAGGTCTCCGAGCGTTATGCCGCGCTCGCTGCGTTCGACCGGCGCAGCGTCAACACCCGCTCCCCGTACGACGTCCGGCGAGCCCGTCTCGTCGGGACCACCCAGGCGCCGCAGCCGCTCGGCGCGTGAGCCGAATCCCGCGGTCCGTCGATGCCACGGAAGCCGTCGCGCGCGCAACGACGTCCACCCGAAGTGCCCATCGCAGTGGAAGAGGCAGTATGACCCGCACCGGCCAGCAGTATCTCGAATCGCTCCGCGACGGACGTCAGGTTTGGCTAGACGGCGAGATGATCAAGGACGTTCCGACGCATCGGGCGTTCCGCAACACCGCCCGATCGATTGCGGACCTCTACGACCTCACGCACGATCCGTCGCATGTGAATACCCTGACGGTGACAGGTGAGGACGGCGGACCCCGGGTGCACCGTGCCTACCAAATCCCATATACCTACGACGATCTCGTAGCGCGCCGTCAAGCGTACAAGGTCTGGTCGGAGAATAGCTTCGGCTTCCTAGGCCGTTCGCCAGACTACATGGCATCCGGCATCGCCGGCTTCCAGTCCGTGCCGGACGTCTTCGCCACCGAGTCCTTCGACGGCAGACCGAACCTCGCCGCGTACTACCAGCGGATGGCGCATGGTGACCTGTACCAGGCGTTCACTATCACCAACCCTCAGATCGACCGCACTAAGCCCGCCTCCGAACAAGAGGAGGACGACCTCTATGTGCGGGCTGTCAAGGAACTCGACGGCGGCATCGTGGTGCGGGGCGCCAAGATGATCGGCACCGCTGCGGTCTTCGGTGACGAGATTATAGTTGGTACCATCGAGCCGCTGGCCCAGCAGGACGTCGAGTATGCGCTGTCTTTCTCCGTCCCGATCGACACGCCCGGCCTTAAATTCATCTCCCGGACTTCCTACGAGGCGGCCGCGCGCAGCGTGTTCGACAACCCGCTGTCCGCACGGTTCGACGAGAACGACGCCCTGCTGGTGTGTGATGACGTGTTCGTGCCCTGGGAGCGGGTGCTCGTCTATCGGGACGTCCGCGCCGCGCTCCTGCAATGGTGGGGCACTGCGGCGTATGCGAACTTCGTGCACCAGGCGGCGACCCGGTTCTGGACGAAGCTGGAGTTCTTGTCCGGCCTAGCGATTCTCATCGCCAAGGCGAACAACACCTACGAGCTCCCACCTGTGCAAAACCAGATCGGCAAGATCATGGGTTGGCTTATCGTCGCTAAGTCAATGGTGCTCGCTGCGGAGGCGGCGTACGAGCCGGTACCGGGCGGCCAGGGCGTGCGGATCAATAACGAGATCGCCTCCGCGCACCGGGCGATGGCCGGGGACGTCTACCCAAAGGTGATCCAGGAGGTCAAACTGCTCGCGGGGGGCGGCTTGATCCAGTTGCCCGCCTCAGGACTTGACCTACGCCACCCCGAACTCGGCGGCTTGGTGTCCAAGTATGTCCGTTCGCCAGGACACCCGGCTGAAAAGCGAATGAAGTTGTTCAAGCTCGCCTGGGACGCGCTGGGATCAGAGTTCGCGAGCAGGCACGAGCAGTACGAGAGGTTCTATCACGGCGCACCGCACGTTTATTTTCCCGCGATTGTTCGCGATGGGAACCCGGGACTGCTCGAACAGCTCACCGAGAGGTGCATGCAGGGCTACGAGCTGGCAGATGAGCCGGCAACGTCGTGCTAGTGCCGGGTGGCGTGAGTGTGACCTCCACCGACTTTCGACCCGAAACAATTGAGAGGGACGTGAGACCTTATGGAGCGAGCCGCAGGGCGCGCACTCGCGCTTCTCGCCTGCACCCAGTTCTTGCTGATCCTCGACACGGCGATCATCAACGTCGCCGCGCCGTCGATTGGCCACGAGCTCGGTATCTCCGCGTCCAGCCTGTCCTGGGTCGCCAACGCGTACCTGGTGACCTTCGGTGGGATGCTGCTGCTTAGCGGCCGGGCCGCAGACCTGTTCGCCCGCCGGACGTTGTTCGTTGGCGGCCTCGGCGTCCTCGTCGCAGGCTCCGTGACCGGAGCGGTTGCGGGCGAGGCGTCCTGGCTGATCGCGGCCAGGGCCGTCCAGGGTGTCGGCGCTGCCGTCGCAGCGGCGGCGGCGTTCGCCATGTTGCTCGGCCTGTTCCCGGACGGGCCGGAGCGGCACAAGGCGCTGGGGGTGTTCGCCGCGATGGCGGGCGCGGGTGGTGCCGCGGGCACCGTGCTCGGCGGGGTGTTCACCAGTTGGCTGGGCTGGCGGTCCACCTTCGGGCTGAATGTGGTCGCAGGGTTGCTGCTGGCCACGCTGGCGCTCAAGGTGCTTGAACCGAGCAGGCCCGATCGCGACCGCCGGGGGTTCGACCTCGGCGGCGCGCTATCGATCACTGCGGGTCTCGGCCTACTTGCCTACGCCATGGTGAACACCGGCGTGGACGGCTGGACCTCGCCGTGGACTTTGGTGCCCGGCGGCCTCGCTGTCCTGCTGCTGGCTGTCTTCGTGCTGCTGGAGGCGTGGGTGGTGCGTATGCCGCTGGTACCGTCGTCCGTGCTGCGCAGGCCAGTCCTGCGCACCGCGAACCTGCTGTCCGGGTTGGCCCAGTTCGTGATGTTCCCGATGTTCTTCCTGGTCAGTGTCTACATGCAGACGGTGCTCGGCTACGCGCCGGTGGCTGGCGGACTCGGCCTGCTGCCACTGTCCATCACGGTGATCTTGGTGGCATCCAACACTGGCAGGCTGATCGCCCGGTTCGGTCTGCGACCTGTGATGGTAGCCGGGTACGTAGTAATCGCCGTCGGCCTCGGTTGGCTGTCGCTGCTGTCCGCGGACGGCTCTTTCGTGGCGGACGTGCTGTTCCCCAGCCTGGTGCTTGGGGTGGGGCTGCCGCTGGTGACCATCACCACCAATGCCGCTGCCACGATGCAGGCCACGCCGGACGAGGTCGGCCTCGCGTCTGGATTGATCAACACCAGCCAGCAGTTCGGCGCAGTTATCGGCCTCGCCGTGCTCAGCGGGGTTGCCGCTGCACGCACCCTCGCCGACGGCGGACCCGGGAACTTAACCGCGCTTACCGACGGGTTCGCCGCAGCGTTCCTGGTGTCCGCGGGTATAGCGCTCGCCTCGGCGCTGCTCGCCGCGACATTGCGGCCCGCCGCTCCACAAGGGACGAACATTTCGGCGCGGTCCGCGGCGGCGTCTGTTAACTACGGGCCGACCCGGACGATTCCTCAATTACCCGGCACCACCGCTCATTGAACCAACTCATCGCGGCCCGCAGGCTGGACCGCGAGACCACCAACCCAGAAGGGCAGGCCAACTCATGTCTGACGAATGCCAGCACTTGGTGATCGGAGCGCAGGGATTTCAGGGTGCCGCCGTGGCCCGCCAGTTGTTGGCTCAGGGCCACCCGGTCCGGGGCTTCACTAGGAGCGGCATGTCCCCGGCTCCCGGGACGCCTGAACTCCCCACGGTCATTGGCGATCTCGCCGACCTCGACGACGTCCGTCGGGGGTTCGACGGGGTCACACGCGCGTCCGTCGTGCTGCCGCTGGTCTACGACGCTGAACTCGTGATGGCTTACGCTCGCAACGTTGTCGCCGCGGCGCGGGAGGCCGGGGTTGCCCGGCTCGTCTACAACACGAACACTCCCGTGCCCGCCGAGGTCACGCCATACGCGGCCTACGAGACCCGCCGGGCCGCCGAGGAGATCCTGCTAGCGAGCGGGCTGCCGATCGTGGTGCTACGCCCGCCAGTGTACCTGGACAACTTATTCAGTCCGTGGAACGGTCCGGCACTCGTTAACGACGGCGTGCTGGCCTACCCGTTGTCCGCCGATAGGAAGGTCGCTTGGCTCTCGCACGCCGACTTAGCCACCGCGACTGCGGCGGCGCTGCACCGGCCCGGCATCGAAGGCACAGTCCTGCCGCTGGGCGGCCCGAATGTGGTCACCGGCGCTGAGCTAGCCGCGGCGTTCGGCTCCGCGCTGGGTAAGGACGTCTCCTACTTTCCGTTGGAAGTGGACCAGTTCGAGTCTGGGCTGCGCGAGGTCATCGGCGACGCCGCCGCCGCCGGCGTATCAGGCATCTACAAGTGGGCGGCCGAGAGCCACGATCCGGAGCTGTTCGTCGCCGACCATGCCGAGGTCGAACGGATGCTGGACGTGCGGCTAACGCCTATCACGGAGTGGGTGTCGGTCCAACGCTGGGACGTCTGGGCGGCCGCTAGGGCCTGATCGTGGCATCCGGGCACGTTCCGGCAGGCCCGGCCATGGCAATCGACTGGGGTAAGGACCCGGAGAGGACGCCATGATCTCCTCCGAAGGGATAGGCGGTTCCCGCGACATCACGGCCGTCGCCGTCATCGGCATCGGATGCGTGTTGCCGTGCGCGCGGGGGCCGCAGGAGCTGTGGCAATTCCTCGTCCAAGCGCGCGACGCGGTGGGGCCCGCGCGCCAGGGCACCGGGCTCGGCTGGGCGGGACACATCGGCGCAGCCGACCTGTTCGACGCGAACATCTTCGGCATTACCTGCGACGAGGCGGAGCGGATGGACCCGCAGCAGCAGGTGCTGCTGACCGTGGCGTTGGAAGCGCTCGACGACGCGGGCCTCGATCTGGGCGCGGTGGCAGGCAGTCGCACCGCCGTCTACACCGGGCAATCCGCGTCGGACTACTGGGACCTGCGCGTGGCGCGATCGGGTCTGGATCTGCGCGACTACGCGGGCGCCCACCAGCGAGGTCTGCTCGCTGGGCGTCTCAGCTACGCATTTGACCTGCGCGGACCCAGCGTGACAGTGGACGCCGCACAGGCGTCCTCGCTCGTCGCGACCCACCTGGCCTGCCGCAGTCTGCAGTGCGGTGAGGCGGAACTCGCCATCGCGGGCGGTGTCAACCTCCTCCTCAGCCCGCACACGGGCGCCATGCTCGACAGCGTTGGGGCGCTCTCCGCAGACGGACGCTGCAAGTTCGGCGACGCCGCGGCGGACGGCTTTGTGCGTGCCGAAGGCGCAGGGGCCGTGGTGCTCAAGTTGCTCGAACGTGCGCTTGCCGACGGCGACCGGGTGCGCGCCGTGATCGCGGGCAGCGCTGTCGGCAACGACGGCCGCACCAAGGAGACGATCACCCACCCGTCAGAGGAGGGACAGGCGCAGGCGATGCGCTGGGCCTACCAGGACGCGGGCATCGCCCCATCCGAGGTCGACTACGTAGAGACCCACGGCACGGGCACCCGGATCGACCAGGCGGAGCTCGGCGCCCTGAGTTCGGTACTCAGTGCAGGACGTCCACCTGGCAGACCCTGCCTGGTGGGGTCGATCAAGTCCAACATCGGCCACACCGAGGCTGCGGCGGGCGTCGCCGGTCTCATCAAGGCGGTGCTGTGCCTGGAGCACGGCACTGTCCCTGCCAGTCTGCACTTCAGCACTCCGCATCCGGCGGTCGATTGGGAGCGGGTGCCCCTGGTCGTGCCGACCACTCTCACCGACCTGCCTCGCCGGGACCGGCCCGCCGTCGTCGCCGTGAACGGTCAGAGCATCTCGTCCACGAATGTGCACGTCGTGCTCACTCAGCCCGAGCAGGCCGGTGACGAGCCGCAGGTCGCAGATCGATCTCGCAGCTCCGCAGCGCACTCCGCCATGCTGCCCGAGAGGCGCTGGTTCGACTCGTAGGCCCCGCGCTGCTGCTAGTAGGGGACGGCAGGCCGCGGTCCTCATCCGCATTTCGGCTCTCGCGCGTGCCGCGGGAACCCGGCCGTTCCGTGCGGCCATCCGACAGGAGATTACCGATGCCTCTCAGTGCCGCCCTACTGCACGGTAACGACATCCAGGTCGACCGGGTGCGTTCTATCGACCCGCTAGGCGCTGACCAAGCCTGCCTGCGACTGCGGGAGATGAATCGTGCCGCCGACGTCCCGGCTTTGGCCACAACCATGCGCGCCCTCTTACCTGACGCCCAGGCGCTAGCGGGCTACGACATGGACGAGTGTCTTGCCGTGATGCGCGACCTCGGCATGTTCCTCGGTTCGCTCAAGCGACACGAGGTCGAACCGCTGCACCTGGCCCCAGAGGCTACTCCGATCCTGCTCGAACTCGGCGCCCGCACCGACCTAATCCCCCGGGACACCGTGCACCACTACTGCACATGGAACCCCACCGACGCGCGAAGACGGATGTACACCGGCGAGGAGCAGGAGAACCACCTGCAGACCTCTGTCCGGCTCGTCTTCCCACACCTGCGGGCTGGTCTGGAGCTGTGCGACTTACTCGGCGAACTTGAACCCACCGACCCGAAGTTCGCGATCCTAGTCGACGCGCTCGACCGGGAGCTGCGCCCGATGGTCGACTCGATCGACCTCGTGATCGACAAGGTGAGCCCGCGGTTCTTCGCCAGGACCCTGCGGCCGTACTTCGAGGACATCGAGGTGGACGGGCGACGCTACCTCGGCCCGGCCGCAGCGCAGGTTCCACTGTGGCTGATCGACGAGGCGGTGTGGGCGTCCGACCGCAGTGAGCCGGGCTATGTGGACTTCCTGCACCATTCTGTTCCCTACAGCCTGCCAAGGTGGCGCGAGCTGCACGAGGCCTGGGTGGCCATGCCCTCGATGGTGACCCGCCTGCTCCAAGCCTACGGCGACGACCACGTCGCGGCGGAGTTGTCCAGCCCCTCCCTGCGGGCCAGCGCGCTCGCCATGTCCAGGATGATGCGCACGATCATCGTCTTCCGTGGCAGGCACCTGGGTATCGCCCGGCAGGCGTACCAGGAGGACCTGCGGCTCTACCCGACCGGTAGTGGCGGCGCCAGCGTCGATCTGCTGCGCGAGATCATCAATCTGACCAAGCAGAACGTGCAGCTCGCCAAGAGCCTGGGACACGCGCCCACACGCGGCCAGGTGGCCCAGGTCGGGTCATGAGGATCATCATCACGGGTGCGGGCATCGGCGGGCTGGTCGCGGCGCTGAGCCTGCGTGCCGCAGGCTTCGACGAGATCACCCTGCTCGAATCAGCGCCGGAGATCCGGCCAATTGGCGTGGGCCTGAACATCCTACCCAACGCGATACGCGAACTCGACGAGCTCGGCGTAGCCGAACGGCTCTACGAGATCGCCGTGTCCACAGGCAGCCTGTCCTACTACAATCGGTTCGGCAGTGTCATCTGGACCGAGCCGAGGGGGATCTCGGCGGGGTATCACTGGCCGCAGCTCTCCATTCACAGAGGACGGCTGCAGGGCGTGCTGCTGGAGACAGTGCGCGAACGGCTGGGCGCGGACGCGATCATCTCGGACGCCAGGGTCACCGAGTTCGAGTCGACGCCCGATGGTGGCGTGCAAGTCGCCGTCGCGCACCGGGTCGGCGGCAACACCCGGATGTGCGCCGACTTGCTTGTCGGTGCCGACGGCATCCACTCCGCCGTTCGCGCGGTCATGTACCCGCGCGAGGGGGGGCCGAGGTGGAACCAGCTCGTCGTCTGGCGCGGCACCACGTGGGCAAAGCCCTTCCTCGACGGACGCACGATGATCATCGCCGGAGACCGCTGTCGCAGAGCAGTGGTCTATCCGATGTCGACGCCCATCGCGCCGGGCGCCCCTGTGCTGACGAACTGGGCCGTGGCGCGCCGCGCCGAGGAGGGCCAGATCCCCAACCGGGCCGACTGGAACCGGGCGGTCGAACCGGAGCGATTCCTCGCCAACTTTGCGGACCTAGCCTTCGGTTGGCTCGATGTGCCCGGCCTGATCCGCTCGGCCGACCAGGCGCTGGAGTATCCCATGGTGGACCGCGACCCGCTGCCCCGCTGGGCCTGCGGGCGGGCAACCCTGCTCGGCGACGCGGCGCACGCGATGAACCCGATGGGGTCCAACGGGGCCACCCAGTCCATCGTGGACGGCCGGGTACTGGCGAAGGCCCTGGCCGGGCACCGCGACCTGAACGACGCGCTGCTGATCTACGAGGCCGAGCGGAGGCCGGCCATGACGGCGTTGCAGGAGACTAACCGAAGGATGGGACCGGAGGTGATCATCGATCTCGCCGACGAGCGCGCGCCGGGCGGGTTCGACTTGATCGAGCAGGTGATCCCAGTCGTGGAGCTGGCCGAGATCTCCCAGTCCTACGCGGATCTCGGTGCAGGTGACCCGCACACGGTCAACACTCGGCCGTCCTTTTCGGTTACCCCGGTCACTGCGGCCGGCGGTGGGCAGGTATGAGGGTGGACGTCCACTCCGACATTTCCTGCGGGTGCTGGTGCTACATGGCCCGAAAGGAGCTGCGCTATGCATTCCTGCGTCGCCGGGTGGGGCCGATCCTTGCCATATGTATGACCCTGACGCTTCTCGCCGGGTGCGGCAACGGTCAAACGAGCAAGGGCGGCATGTTCTTCGGCCCGCCCCAGAGCATTGGAAACGGTACAGCCAAGACCTATGTAACGCTTGATAATTCCGGTAAGCCGACTGAGGTCGGTATTCGGGTGTCGGCGGCATCGCTGGACGGACTTCCGGACGAAGACACCGTTCCTCCCCGGATGCTGATACTCGACCTGCCGCAGCGGGCCTCGGCGACGGTCTTCGATCACGCTATGCTCAATTGGAACCCGCACGGACATGCGCCGACGGCGCTATTCGGCAAGCCGCACTTTGACATGCACTTCTACATGGTCGACTCCGCAGCGGTGGCGAAGATCGATCCGAGCAGCCCGGACTTCGCGGCGCGGGCCGCACACCTGCCCGATGCGAAGTATGTTCCGGTGGGTTACGTCCCGCCTCCCGGTTCACCAGCCGAGAACACTGTGCCCGCCATGGGTCTGCACTGGACCGACAGCGCGAACGGAATAGTGCCGGGCAAGTACGACTTCACGCAGATCTTGCTCAACGGGACGTGGGACGGCAGGTATACGTTTATCGAACCAATGATGACGCGTGAATGGATGCTGACGAAGCAGACAATTCGCGAGGACCTCAAACAGCCCCACGCCTACCAGTGGAACGGCTACTTTCCGACGACATACAGCGTCCGTTACGACGACCAGGCGAAGGAGTACTCGATCTCGCTGGGCGGAATGATAATGCACCACGCATCATGAAACCCGGCTCCGCCGTGCGATGGCCCACCGCGTTGACATCGCTTGGCACGAAACAGGCTGACCAATACCGTCTTGATGCGCCCGACAGTGGCCCACGACGAGCGAAAACAACCCCTGTTTGACCCCCATGCCCGCAGTTCGGGACGAAGAGGCCGTGGGGTTCGCACATCGCGGCATCGATCTTGTGCACGGCATCCCGGCTCAGTCACTCTGTCAAACTCCACACCCGGCGCTCGCTCGGACGAGCGGACGCTACGGACTGCCCAACGGGTTCATCTGGCTGGTGAGCTTTCGCCGGGCCAGAGCATGATCGACCCACCGTCGAGCCAGTACTTCCCGACACGCGCCCGCGAGCGTGGCTAAGGCCCTCCTGCATGAGCTGGGAGAAACGCACATCAGCTCATGGATGGTGAGCAGCTACCGGAATCTATTCGACCGTTCACCGACGGGTCATCGCAAATCAGACCGCTTACGATGAGTGCATTAGGAAATCCTTGGTTGTGACGGAGGAGGCTAACTTCACCAGGGCTGCGGCGAGGATGCACGTGGCTCAGCCGGGCGTCAGCGCGCAGATCCGGCGCCTGGAACGCGAGCTCGGGCAGGAGCTGCTGGATCGCTCGGGACGCTCGGTGCGGCTGACCGAGGTGGGCGCGGCGGTACTTCCCTACGCCCGGGCCGCGCTCGCCGCGGTGGCCGGCGCGCGCCTCGCCGTCGACGAGCTGACCGGACTGGTGCGCGGGCATGTCGCCGTCGGGACGGTGACCTCCCACAACGTCGACCTTCCCGCGCTGCTGGCCGCCTTCCACGAAGACCATCCCGCTGTGGAGATCACCCTCGCCGAGGACAACTCCGACCACCTCATCGACGCGCTGCGCGGCGGCCGGCTGGATGCGGCGATCATCGCGCTCGGCGCCACGCCGCCGCCGGGCCTCGAGATCCACATCGTCGCGGACGAGTCGATCGCCGCTGCCGTCAGCCACCGCGACGATCTAGCCCGAACTTACTTGATCTT
>QHBY01000184.1 GCA_003244245.1 Pseudonocardiales bacterium | reverse complement strand
CCCAACCCGTGAATGGACACCTATCGCTCGCCGTCGCCGCATGTGGGATAGGCGGCGACTTCGGCAGCTTTCATTACGAACCGAACCGAACCGAACCGCACCTCGGCATCGCTGCTCAACCCCAGCTCCACCGAGGCGGATGGGCAGAGTCCGCCACCGCTTTATGCACCCCCTCCCGGAGTCTCGACCATGGCTTGGGTCGACTTCACCACAGCCACGGCTAGTACCCCTGGCACGAGCCCCAGTTCCCGTACTGCCTCGCTGCTCATCAGTGAGACGACCCGATGTGGTCCGCACTGGATCTCCACCTGGGCCATCACCCGGTCGGTGATCACCTCGGTGACCAGACCGACGAAGCGATTACGTGCCGATCGGTCCACGACGGACGGGTCTGGTGTGGCGCGCGCCTGCGACTTGGCGAACGCAGCCAGCTCCACCCCATCCACAGCCTTGCGACCACCAGCATCCCGGATCGCGGTCAGATGCCCCGAATCCGCCCACCGCCGAACGGTGTCGTCACTTACTCCGAACAGGTCAGCGACCTCTGACATCCGATAGTGCGGCACGTGAAAAAGAATACCGTGAGTCGTCGCCGCGCCGGGCCTGCGGGCAAATCGTGAGCTATGATTTCCACTGTTGTTCGCCAGAGTGGAGCAGATTGCGGGGCCGAATGCGCTTTGGAGCCGGTCACGGTATTGACCATCCAGGCTTGTTCCACCAGCCGAGAAGGATCGGAGGCGAACTGTGGTGACCGTGCGGTACTTCGCGGCGGCGCGCGCCGCCGCTGGGCTGCCCAGCGAGCGTGTCGACATCGGCGACGATGCCACCGTGGCCGACGCGCTGGACGCGATCGCCGCTCGGCACGGAGTAGCGCTGCACAAGGTGTTGGGCGCCTGCAGCTTCCTGGTCGATTCGGTCGCGGTACGCGACCGCGCTATGCCGCTGCGGCCCGGTGCCGAGCTGGACGTACTGCCGCCGTTCGCAGGCGGCTGACCTCCCGCGACTGAACCTCGCGACGATGCGGAGCAAGTCTCACGGACTGTTGACCCATTCCTCCGAGCCGTCGGCGAGTTCTTGCCGCTTCCAGATCGGCAGCTGCAACTTCACCTCATCGACCAGCGCCGCGCACGCCGCGAAGGCCTCTGCGCGGTGAGCCGCCGACACGGCGCAGACGATCGCTGAGTCGCCGATCGCCAACGATCCGATGCGATGGCTGACAGCCAATGCGTAGACCTGCGAGTGCGTCGCCGCGACCTGCGCCGCCACCCGTGTAATCACGTCGGCGGCATTGGGATGGCTGGAGTACTCCAACGCGCGCACCCCCCGACCGCCGTCGTGGTCGCGGACCAAGCCGGAAAAGCTCACCACTGCTCCAGCGGTCGAGCGGGAGACCAGGCGGGCGTGCTCCTCGATGTCGAGTGATTCCTCGGTGACAACAGCGCGAAGCACGACAGCCGAGGGTGTGGGCACGGCCGTCCCTTTTCCGTGCCCGTGCCCATCTCCATGCACGGGTCCCTCTCCGTGTCCGGGTCCCTCTCCGTGCCCGGGTCCGGGGACTGACGGCTGGCCGGTCCAGCTGCCGACGTGGTCTGCGCCGTGCAGCTGTTCAATGGCATGATCGAGCACCCCGTCGAGGACCGCCAGACCGTCGCGGACCCCGCCGGTGGAGCCCGGCAGGTTGACCACCAGGGTGCGGCCGGCCACTCCCGCCAGTCCGCGGGAGAGCACCGCCGTGGGTACCCTGGGCAGCCCGGCCGAGCGGATGGCGTCCGCCAATCCAGGCAGCCGCCGGTCGAGTAGCGGCTCCGTGGCCTCCGGTGTGCGGTCAGTGGGACTGATGCCGGTACCGCCGGTGGTCAGCACGACGTCGACCGCGTCCGCCACCGCCACCGCCACCGCGACGCGCACCGGCGCGCCATCAGGCACTACCACGGGATCCGAGGTCTGATAACCACGCTCACACAGCCAGTCGACGATGACTGGTCCGGTGCGGTCGACGTACACCCCGGCGGCCGCGCGGTTCGATGCCACCACCACCACGGCCCGACGGGTCGTTGTTGTCACCGGTCCTCCTGAGCTAATTCGACGGCTCAGCCGTCGGCCGCCTCCAGAGCCCGGTCTTGCCACCCGCCTTGCGTTCCACCCGCACCGCGTCGAGTACGGCGGCGGGGTCGACAGCCTTCACCATGTCGTGTAGCGCGAGCCCGGCAACCGCGACCGCGGTGAGCGCCTCCATCTCCACGCCCGTACGGTCGGTGGTGCGCACCGTGGCGGTGATCTGAACCTCGCAACCAGTGGTATGCAGATCCACAGTCACACCGGTCAGCGACAATGAATGGCAAAGCGGGATCAGGTCAGGCGTTCGCTTGGCCGCCATGATGCCCGCGATGCGCGCAGTGGCGAGTGCATCGCCCTTGGGTAGTTGCTCGGCGCGCAGCAAACGCACTACCTCCTCGGTGGTGCGAAAGACACCGGAGGCGACCGCCTCTCGCGCCGAGGTCTGCTTGTCTGAGACGTCGACCATCCGCGCCGCGCCACGGTCATCCAGATGGGTCAGTCGATTCTCGGAGCTCACGCAATCGATCCTACGGCCAAGGCGGTGCATCCCAGAGCGGCGATCCGGCTGTCAGACCCGATTCCGCGAGTAAGGCGGTGAGTAGAT
>QHBY01000183.1 GCA_003244245.1 Pseudonocardiales bacterium | reverse complement strand
GAATCGCGGCCGAGTTATCGCCTCCTCGGCGACCAACTCGGTGCGGGCGCCCTCCATTTCGGACTGGCGGCCTACTTCGACAAGCTCGACGTGTCCGAGGCGCTCGGCCATGAGCTGGTAATCGCCTGCCTCCGCAAGCACCACGGCGTCCCCGACTCCGCCGAGTCACTGCGTGCCGAGCTGCCGTTCCGGGCGCTGATCGGTGACCCGTTCGACCCCACCCGTCGGGCGATCATCCCCGCGGTGACAACCCTGACAATCCGGCTACGCCGCTACCCAGCTGAGCCGAGTTTCCTGCTGCACTGGCGTGATCCGGCGAAGGTCGCTACTGCCGCAGGGGTGTACGACGTGATCCCGGCCGGGGAGTTCCAACCGGCGAGCGTCGCTTTGTGGGACCGGCGTAACGACTTCGACCTGTGGCGCAACATCGTGCGCGAGTACTCCGAGGAGCTGCTCGGCACACCCGAACACGACGGTACCCGCAGCAAGCCCATCGATTACCACGCTTGGCCGCTGTACCGCGACCTGGAGGACGCCCAGAAATCCGGCGCCGTCGTACCATTCGTCCTCGGTCTCGGGCTCGACGCGCTGACCCTCGCGGCCACGATCCTGACCCTGGTCGTGATCGATGACGACGTGTTCACCCGCGCGTTCGGGGCCGCGACCCGCTACAACGAGGAAGGTGAAATCGTCGCGATCGGCGACGGTCGCGCCACCGAAGGAATCCCCTTCACCGGTGAATCGGTACGACGACTGCTCAGCTCGGAACCGATGGCCTCACCGGGCGCCGCCTGCCTGGCTCTCGCCTGGCGTCACCGCGACCGCATCCTCGGCCTCTAGTCCATCGCGAGAACGCCCTGACCAGGCAGCTGACCAACAGCGAACAGCAGTGGCTACGCGTCCGAAACCACCTGAGTGAACATCGACACGAACTGGCCGTCTGCGCGGCTCGGGAGTACCCGGACTCCGCCGCGTTGGAACGAACACCACTGCTGAGCGCACCGCTGTGGCTTCCCGACGCACCAATCGGACTCGACGACATTAAGTTGCAGTACACGCCAGCTGAGGCATTCAGCGGCATTACTGGCACCGATCCAGTCATCCGGCGCCTACTGCCCGTCCGCGCCGACGGCAGCAGGTACCGCACCTACTCTGAAGCCGTCGCCGCACTCGCCGCGCCTACCATTTTCGAGAACCGCTCCACTTACCGCCTGCTCCGGGCAGATCTGCAATCGAACCCGCACATGGTATTCTGCGACGGCAAATACTTCGACGGCACCGACCTAGGCGACGCGGCAGCGTACGAATTTACCGCGGCAATACTCGGTGAGATTTCAACGCAGGATCTTCGCACTGCAATCGGCGACCCATGCGACCCGGCACGTCGCCTCGTGAACGTCGCGATCAGCACGCTCACTCTCCGGTACGACCGGACGACAGGCGCGGCGACGTTCCCGCTGCACCGCCGCGACGGCGCCCGCGTCGGCCACGCTGGGGACATGTATCAGGTCCTGCCAGTAGGGGTCTTCCAACCAGCCGGCGAGGAACCTTGGAACACCGGAAACGACTTCTCCCTGTGGCGAGGCGTCGTCCGGGAACTCGCCGAAGAGCTGCGCGGGGACACCGAAAACTACGACACCCACCACGGACCGATCGACTACCGCTCCTGGCCGTTCGCCAGCGACCTGACCCGGGCCCTGGGTAGCGGAGAAGTCCGCGCGTTCTGCCTCGGCGTCGGGGTCGATCCACTCACCTTCGCCACCGACATCCTGACCGCCGTCATCGTCGATGCATCGCCATATGACGAGCTGTTCGGTCAAGTTGCCGACACCAACTCCGAAGGATCAATCCTTCCCGCCGTGCCCTTCACCGCGGAGATCGTGGAGCGCTACGCACGCAATGAGCCCACCCAAGCCGCGGGTGCGGGCCTGCTGCGGCTCGCGTGGCGGCACCGCGCAGTCCTGCTCAGCTGACCGCGGGTGTTCGCGAGATTGCTACGTGCCGTCCTGCAGTTTCTCAAGAAGTTGCTCAGCTCTCCTAAGCCGGGTGTCGAACTGATTCGGCGTGGCTGCCGCCAGTTCCCGGTAGGTGTCGACGGCTTCCTGGGAGACCGGGACGGCCTGCTGGCGCTGGCCGGTCTCCGCCAGCCGGATGGCGTGGTTGTTCAGCGACGCCGCGAGGTTGGGGAGGTAGGCGTCGCGGTTGAGCTCGGCCAGTTCCCGGTAGGTGTCGACGGCTTCCTGGGAGACCGGGACGGCCTGCTGGCGCTGGCCGGTCTCCGCCAGCAGCGCGGCGTGGTTGTTCAGCGACGCCGCGAGGTCGGGGAGGTAGGCGTCGCGGTTG
>QHBY01000182.1 GCA_003244245.1 Pseudonocardiales bacterium | reverse complement strand
CCGAGAAGTGCGGAACGTCAGTCATTGGCGCCTGAGTCACCGATTCGGGACAGCAATCTGGCGAGCTCTCCGGGCCGGTCGGGCACCGTGACCCGCAGGGCCAAGAACCGTCCGCCCGCACTCAGGCCGTGCCGGATGAGGTGCATCAGCAGCAGCGGGTCGACGTTGCCCCCGGACAGTACGGCGCAGACTGGTCCTGGGAAACGCACCGTCGGTTCCAACAGCGCTGCAACGGCGGCGGCACCAGCCGGCTCGACGAGCATCTTGGCTCGCTCCAGGCACAACAGTACGGCTTGGGACAGCGCCTCCTCCCCTACCGTCACCACTTCGTCCACCAGGGCGGACACCTGGGCGAAGCTCACCGGACCCACTTCGGAGACCGCGATCCCGTCCGCCATCGTGTGCTGGTGGCGCAGCCGCACCGGCGTCCCCGCGGCCAGCGAGGGGGGCCAGACCGCGGCTCCCGCAGCCTGCACACCGATCACTCTGACGTCCGGTTTGATGCCCTTGACCGCGGCGGCGATCCCACCGACCAACCCGCCTCCACCGGTGGGCACCAGTACCGTCCCGACGTCGGGCAGTTGCTCGAGCAGTTCCAGCCCTACCGTGCCCTGGCCGGCAACGACGTCGGGGTGCTCGAACGGGTGGATGAATACCGCCCCGGTGTCGTGAGCGAAGGCGCGTGCCGCGGCCAGCGATTCTTCGACGACGTCGCCGACGAGGTGCACCTGCGCGCCGTAGCCGCGGGTCGCGGCGACCTTGGGCAGCGCCGCGGTCACCGGCATGTAGACCGTCGCGGTGGCGCCCAGTATCGCGGCCGCTAACGCCACACCCTGCCCATGGTTGCCCGCACTGGCAGCCACCACTCCCCGGGCTCGCTCGGTCGAGGACAGCGCATGGATCCGGACGTAGGCGCCCCGGATCTTGAACGATCCGGTGCGCTGCAGATTCTCGCATTTGAAATGGACCGGTACCGTGCAGCGCTGCTCGAGCACCGCGCAGTGCTTCACCGGCGTGCGCCGGACGACGCCGTGCAGCGTCTCTCGAGCGACTCTGATCTTCTCTACACCGACCAGCTCCATGGTCGATGATCCTGCCAGCGTGACGGCCGCACGGCCGCCGCAGTGCCGGGGTAAGGTCGAGAGCAAATCTTGGGAGGTGGGATGGCCCGCCGCTGGATACCGGTTGTGGTGACGGCTGGGGTGGCCGTGCTGCTCGCTGGCGCCGCTGTCTTCACCGCCGACCGGGCGGGTTGCGCCGAGCCGGGCAGCTACGTGCCGGTGCCCGGTGGGATGCAACTCGTCACCAGATGCCTCAACAGCGCCGACCTACCAGTAGCCCCCCCGCCCCGCAAACAAACCCCGCCACCCCCGAAAAGCCTCCTGGGCGATTGAACCCACCGTCGCTCGACGCCGTGAACTCGACGCGACCTACCTGCCAAGTCAGCTGAACGTCCGGGGCGTCGAGTTCACGGTTCACCTGGCTACCCGAGTGCCGCGAGGATGTCGTCGACGAGGTCTTCGGGGTCCTCGATGCCCACTGAGAGGCGGATCAGGTCGGCGGGTACTTCGAGCTGGGTTCCCGTGGTGGAAGCGTGCGTCATGCGCCCGGGATGCTCGATGAGCGACTCCACCCCACCCAGCGACTCGGCCAGGGTGAACACCTGGGTTCGGGCGCAGACCGCCAACGCCGCCGCAGCGCCACCATCAACGGTGAAGGAGACGATGCCGCCGAACCTGCGCATCTGCTTGGCGGCGATCTCGTGCCCATGATGGGTGGCCAAACCGGGATAGCGGACGCCGGTGACGGCCGGGTGCGCCTGCAGCGCCGCCACGACCCGCTCAGCGTTGTCGCAGTGTCGCTCCATGCGCACCGCCAGAGTCTTGATCCCCCGCAGGGTCAGCCAGGCGTCGAACGGCCCGGGCACCGCACCGGCGCCGTTCTGCAGGAAGGCCACCTGCTCGTCCAACTCGACGTCATCGGTGATCAGCGCGCCGCCGATGACGTCGGAGTGCCCGCCGAGGTACTTGGTGGTCGAGTGCAGCACCACATCCGCACCGAGCGCCAGTGGCGTCTGCAAATAGGGCGTGGCGAACGTGTTGTCCACCACCAGCCGGGCACCCGCCTGGTGCGCGACGGCGGCCAGCGACGCGATGTCAGCGATGTTGAGCAGCGGGTTGGTCGGCGTTTCGCACCACACCAGCCGGGTGTTCGGGCGCATCGCGGCCCGAACGGCGTCGAGATCGGACTGCCCGACGGCGGTGTGCTCGATTCCCCAGTGCCGGAACACCTTGTCGATCAGGCGAAACGTTCCGCCGTAAGCGTCGTCGGGGATGATGATGTGGTCACCCGGGCGGCAGGTCGCTCGCAGCAGCACGTCACTGGCCGCCATCCCGGACGCGAAGGCGCGGCCGTGCAGGCCTGCCTCCAACGCCGCCACGCAGGTCTCCAACGCGGTGCGGGTGGGGTTGGCGGTGCGGGCGTACTCGTAGCCCTCGCGTAGCCCGCCGACGCCATCCTGGACGAAGGTGGAGCTGCTATGGATCGGCACGATCACCGATCCGGTGTGGGGATCCGGGTCTTGGCCAGCATGGATCGCGCGGGTGGCAAAGCCTGTCACCCGGCCAGCCTACGGTGTTGCGCTGTCGGTGCGATCTTCGGTTGCTGCGTCTGCTCTGGGCTCGGGACCGATCCGGATCACCACTGTCCTGGCGATCTTGTCCGCGAAAGTCTGGCGCTTGCCGTCCCACAGCGGCCACAGGTAACCGATGCCGAACTCCAGCGCGTGGCAGATCTGACGGGCCACGGCGCCGCCGAAGCCCACCGGCCGGCCGGTCTCGATCGTGACCAGTTTCGTGTTCGCAACCCGGCGCCCGAGGCTTCGCCCCGTTGTGCCCTGCAGGTAGCCCGAGTTCCAGACCCCGAAGCCCAGCAGCCCCAGACAGCCGACCACCGCAAGCGACGGGCTGCCGGTCACGACACCGAGGGAAATCAGCAGGTTCAGCACGATCACCGGAACCACATAGTCGATCAAGAAGCTGATCGCCCTGGCGCCGAAACCCGCCAGCGGTTGCGGCCCTTCAACGGCCCCGAGCTCACCGACATCGGACGGCCGCAGTGGCGGCTCTAGGTGAACAGTGTGCGGCGCGCGGCCGATCTGCGCGCCGGTATCCGCCTGCGGTGAGGTGGCCGGTTCTCCTAATCGAGCAGCTTCGGGCAATTGAATAGAATGCGGTAAACGCCCGAACTGCGGTGGCGGTATGAACTGTGTCATTCGTCCGAATTGTGGTGGCGGGGGAGGCTGCGGCGACCGCTCTTGCTGCGGTGGCCATGTCGTTGGCAGTGCCGGCGGCGGTGGGGGGACTGGCACCGCAACCGATACGGGCTGGTCATCGGTCGAGCCAGTCAGCTGAGACTGCTGAGACTGCTGAGTCGACTGAGACTGCTGAGTCGACTGAGACTGCTGAGAAGTCGGCTGGGAAGCTGTCATTGCGTCATATACCCCCTCGCTAGGCAGCCTGGCGCATTCGTGCGCGGTCAACGTAGCGGATCCGATCCGGCCCCCTCAACGCCCGGCCAGGAACCCCAGTACGTCTTGCCGGGTCACCACTCCGGCGGGTTTGCCGTCGATCAAGACCATGGCACCGTCGGCGTCGGCCAATGCCCGCATCAAGGACCCGATCGGCTCACCTGCGCCGATTGTCGGAAGCGGTGCCGCCATGTGCGCCTCGATCCGGTCGGCGAGTTGCGCATCACCGGCGAACAGCGCCTGCAGCAGGGTGCGCTCGCTGACCGCACCGATCACTTCGGCCGCCATCACCGGTGGCTCGGCGGCCACCACGGGCAGCTGCGAGACGCCGAACTCGCGCAGAATCATCACCGCCTCGGCGACGGTCTCGTTCGGATGGGTGTGCACCAGCTTGGGCAACGCGCCGTCCTTGCCGACCAGCACGTCGGCGACGGTTGCTCCGGAGGAGTCCGGCGGCAGGAAACCGTAGGTGGCCATCCAGGCGTCGTTGAAGACCTTGCCCAGATAACCGCGCCCGCCATCGGGCAGCAACACCACGACCACTGAGTCCGGGTCGGCCCGGGCCGCGACCCGCAGCGCGCCTACCACGGCCATCCCGCAGGATCCCCCCAGCAGCAAACCTTCCTCGCGGGCCAGCCTCCGGGTCATGGTGAAGGAATCGGCGTCGGAGACCGGGATGACCTCATCGCAGATGGTGCGGTCATAGCAGCGGGGCCAGAAGTCCTCTCCGACACCTTCCACCAGGTAGGGCCGACCGCTGCCGCCGGAGTACACCGAGCCCTCCGGATCGATACCGACCACCCGCACCCGCCCGTCGCTGACCTCCTTGAGGTAGCGCCCGGTCCCGGAGACCGTCCCGCCGGTGCCGATACCGGTCACGAAATGGGTGATGCGCCCCTCGGTTTGCGCCCAGAGTTCCGGACCGGTGCCGTGATAATGGCTGGCCGGGTTCTCCGGGTTGGAGTACTGGTCGGGCTTCCAGGCACCGTCGATCTCCTTGGCCAACCGGTCGGATACCGAGTAGTACGAGTCGGGGTGGCCGGCAAGCACCGCGGTGGGGCACACCACGACCTCGGCACCGTAGGCCTTGAGCACATCGACCTTGTCCTGGCCGACCTTGTCGGGGCAGACGAACAGGCAGCGGTACCCCTTGCGTTGGGCGACCAGCGCGAGCCCGACGCCGGTGTTGCCGGAGGTCGGTTCCACGATCGTGCCTCCGGGCCGCAGCTCACCGGATCGCTCCGCCGCTTCCACCATGCGCAGCGCGATCCGGTCCTTCACGCTGCCGCCAGGGTTGAAGTACTCGACCTTCGCCAGGACCAGTGGTGCGACCTCCTGGGCGACCGTGTTCAGCCGCACCAGCGGGGTGTCGCCGACCAGATCGATGATGTGCTCGGCATAGTGCACCGGGTTCTCCTGGCGGGGGTAGGGCGGATCTCGCTCATGAACGCGCATCGGCGAGCTTCAGGGCGTATATCAGAGTATGGGAGTCACTCTGCGCAGCGCGGCGTCGAGGAGGTCTTCAGCGATGAAACATCTGTTACGGACAACGGCCGTGGTGGTCGGTACTACCGGCGCAACGCTCGGGGCGGCCTACAGAATGCTCAGCCAGCAGGGCCGGCGGGCTCGTCGCGACATCATGATCCCGGGCTGGTTTCCCTTCCGGGCAGACGGGGTGTACCTGCCGGACGGGACCGGCCCGTATCCCCCGTCGGCTCCGGCCCTCGCCGTGCTCGCCCCGGCGGTAGGACGCTCCCCAGTGCTGCGTTTGGCAATGCTGGGTGACTCGTTGGCGGCCGGCCTCGGGGTGGATCTGCCCGAGCAGCTTCCCGGCGTGGTACTGGCCCGCGGACTAGCCGACGACTCTGGTCAACCGGTCCAGCTGGACACCCTGGCGATCTGCGGCTGCACGAGCCGCCGGCTCGCCGGGCAGGTCGACGCCGCCCTGATCAATCCTCCCCATGCGGCGCTGGTCATGATCGGCGCCAATGATGTGGCCCGGCAGATTCCGCCATGGGAATCGGCGAGGCTGCTCGGCGAGGCGGTGTCGAGATTGCGAGCCGCGGGTACCACGGTGATCGCCGGAACCTGCCCGGATCTCGGCACCATCCCGCAGATCCCGCAGCCGTTGCGGGCCATCGCACACACGTCCAGCTGGGCCCTTGCCCGCCTGCAGCACGACGCGATATGCGCAGCAGGCGGGCTGCCGGTGTCACTGGCCCAACTGCTGGCCCGGGACTTCCGCACCCAGCCCGACATCCTGTTCGGCCGGGACCGCTTCCACCCCTCGACCGCCGGCTACCAAACCGCCTGCTCGGTGTTGCTCCCCACGCTGTGCTCGGCGCTGCGTGCTGGCTGCGCCGATGAAGCAGGCTGCTACTCGCTCTGGAAGTAGGACAGCAGCCGCAGGATCTCCAGGTACAGCCAGACCAGGGTCACGGTGAGGCCGAAGGCGATGTACCACGCGGTCTTCTCCGGTGCACCGGCCCGGATCGCCTGGTCGGCAGCGTCGAAGTCGAGCAACAGGCTGAACGCCGCGATCCCGATGACGACGAGACTGAAAACGATCGCCAGTGGACCACCGCTGCGCAAACCCAGGCCGCCGTGGATGAAGAAGCTCGCGATGAGGTTCACGATCATCAGACCGACGACCCCGATCAGGGCACCCGTCATCCACTTGGTGAACCGCGGGGTCACTTTCACCGCGCCGGTCTTGTAGACCACCAGCATCCCGGCGAACACCAGCACCGTGCCGGTGATCGCCTCCAGCACGATGGATCCGCTACCCGGCGAGCGCAGCTCGAGCACCCTACCGATCACGCCACTGATGCCACCGAGAAAGACGCCCTCGACAGCGGCGTATGCAAGGATCAGCGGCGGGCTGACCAGTTTCTTGAAGATGACCACCATGGCGAGCACGAAACCGATCAGCGCGGCAGGCAAGGCCAGCCCCCACAGTCCGCTGAGGTAGGTGGCCACGCCGGTGGCGGTCAGTACCGCCAGGGTGATGCCCGTCTTGATGACCACGTCATCGACGGTCATCGGTCGGCTCGTGGTCGGCGGGGCACCGCCATAGCGAGAGTCAGCGCCCGGGAACGTTGCGGGGGCCGAGTTGAAACCCGCATACCCGCCGCCCCCAACGGGAAGACTGCGGAATGCGGGATTGCTGGTGGTGCGCACCGTGTTCCTCCAGGTCGACGTTGCAGGCCGTCACCCGGGTTCAACGCGCCCGTGACGGGTCCGGTTCCCGGCCCGATGAACGCGGACCTTACCCCCGCGCGGGGACGCCCCCGCAGGCGAGCACGAGCACTTCGCGTTACTGTGCGCGCAGGCCGGCGCCCGGGCCTGGAACGGTATGGAGGTGGGGATGGACTGGTGGGGATGGGTGATCCTTGCGCTGGTCATTATCGCCGCGCTGGTTGTACTTGCGGTCGTCATCCAACGCAAGAGACGGCGCGGCGGCGTGATCGGACTCAGCGAACCCGGCCGGAGTGACGCAGGGTGACCACTCCGACTCCGATGTTGCTGTTACGGGCCAGCGAGTTGACTGGCCGTCCGGTGGTCACCCTCAGCGGCGACTTGGTCGCCGAAATCAAAGACGTCGTCTTCGAACGCGCTGGCGGCCGTATCGCCGGTTTCACCCTGCGCAATTCAGGCCTGTTCAGCCGGGCGCGCAAGGATTCGCTGCCCTGGCTCGGCGTGCACGGGGTGGGCCGGGACGCCGTGATGGTGTCCGACGAAACAGTGCTGACCGCAGCCAACGAGCTCGCACCTCGCAAGCAGGCCCGCGACGCGGACGTGCTGGAGGACCGGGTACTCACCGACAACGGGCGCGATCTGGGGCGTGTGGTGGACGTCGTGCTGCACAGCGGGACGAGCCTGGACGTGGTGGGCTACGAGGTGGAGGCCAGCGAGGCGCTTGGCACGGCGGGTCGCCATGTGTTCATCCCGCTGCCGGACACCGTGGCAGTCTCCGGCGAAAACCTCATCGTGCCCGCAGCCGCCGCCGAGTTCGTCTCTGAGGATCTGGCCGGCTTCGGCGCGGCCGTCGGCGCCTTCCGGGCCCGGCTACGAGAGGGGGCCAGCTGATGCTGTTCAGCCAGGCGCGTAAGCGCGACGTGGTGAATACCGCCACCGCGACCCGGGTGGCCAGGGTCGACAGCTTCGTTGTGCTGCCCGGACCGGCCAGGGTGGCCCTGCTGCGGTTGGGCAAGGTCAGCGGCGCCGGCACTTTGCTCGCCTGGGAAGACGTCCGGGGCTTCGGGCCCGACGCGGTGACAGTCGCCACCGACGCGGTGATCCGGCCGCCGCGCGACGGTGTGGAACAGCGGGTCGAGGACAACGACTTGGAGATTTTGGGCAAGCGAGTGCTCACCGAACGAGGTTTGGAGCTCGGCTCGATCACTGACGTGGACTTCGATCCAGAGACGGGTGCGGTCATCACGCTGCTCACCAAGACCGAGACCATCGCCGGGCAGCGGATGATCGGTCTAGGCGGCTACGCGGTCGTTGTCTCGGACTAGGGGCTTCTCAACCTTCAGTTGACAACGGTGCACGGGCGGCCGCCCACCCCCCACGCGGCCACCCGCCCATCGTCGCCCGTTTGGGCTAAGTAAGCATCGCAGCACAGCGGCTGGCGCACAAGCGGATTCAATAGGGGCAAGTGCTATTCGGGTGAATCGAGTTGTAAGTTGACCCAGATCGTCTTGCCATCCGCGTGCTGGTGCACCCCCCAGCTCTGGGACAGCGCTGCTACCAGATGCAGGCCCCGGCCGCGGAACGCTCCGACGTCTATCGGCCGTGGCCGCGGGATGACCGTCCGGCTGTAATCTCGGACTGAGACGCGCAACGCCGATCCAGTGCCGGTAACGGTGAGCCGGCTGGAGCTGTGGGCATGCTCGACAGCATTGCTCACCAGCTCACTCGACAGTAGTTCGGCAATTTCCCGGATCGTCGGAGGCACCACCCAGATCTCGCACGATTCGCGCACGAACCGTCTCGCGGCTCCCGCAGCGGCGTTGTGCATGGGTAGGTCTCGGTGGCGTCGTACTTGGAGAGGCCGCCGGTCAAAGAGCTCCCGGGCCGAAGCCAGGTCGGCGGCCAACTGCACCGTGTCTGGTATTCGCCCAGCCAGCAGCATCGAGCGCATGGCGCCGTCGGCTCCGTAAAGGACCAACCGCGCCGACGGCCAACCGCCGGCAATGGCCAACGCGGTCGGGAAAACGGTGACGAAGGCCGGCTGAGTGCAGCGCAGGCGGGACAGGTCGATCAGCACCCGGCCGGTACCGAGCAGTGACTTGACGGTTACTTCCCGAACTCGGGGGACATCGCGCAGGGATAGACAGCCACGCGTAGCTGTTCAGCTGGTTGAT